>JBDSAJ010001025.1:0-37984 GCA_039922235.1 Umezawaea sp. | reverse complement strand
GACCATGTTGAGAAGGTTGTTGGCCAGCGCACCGGCGGCGGTCGCGCTGGTGGTCGCAACGGGGTCGGGGATCGTCACCGCCGCGCCGGTCGACCCAGGGGTGGTGGCCCAGGCCGCGGTCAAGGTGATGCCGTTGGGTGACTCGATCACCGACGGCGTCGGCGTGTCCGGTGGCGGCGGCTACCGGGTCGACCTGTGGAGGAAGCTCGCCGCCGCGGGGCGCAGCATCGACTTCGTCGGGTCGCAGACCAACGGTCCCGGCAGCCTGCCCGACCGGAACCACGAGGGCCACTCGGGGTGGACCATCGCCCAGGTCGACGCCAACGCCGTCAACTGGCTGCGCACCTACAACCCGCGCACGGTCCTGCTGCACATCGGCACCAACGACCTGAACCAGGGCCAAGCGGCGGGCGCCCCGCAGCGGCTGTCCTCGCTCATCGACCACATCACCGCCCAGTCGCCGAACACCGACGTGTTCGTCGCGAGCATCATCACGATCCGCTGGGCCGACCAGGCCGTGCAGACCTACAACACGGCGCTGAGGTCGACCGTGCGGGCCAAGGCGGCCGCCGGCAAGCGCGTCCACCTGGTCGACATGTACCCGGCGGTGCCGGTCGCCGACCTCCCCGACGGCATCCACCCCAACGCCACCGGCTACGGCAAGATGGCCACCGCCTGGTACAACGCGCTCAGGTCGGTCCCCGGCAGCACCGTGGCCGCCTCGTCCACCGACGACAGCACCGCACTCGACGCGACCAACCCGACGTCGCCTGCCATCAGCAGCCTGCCGTCGAGTTTCCGGTGGTCTTCCACCGGCGCGATCATCAGCCCGAAGCCCGACTCCTCGCACGCGACGGCGTCGGTCAAGGACCCGAGCGTGGTCTACCACAACGGCAAGTGGCACGTGTTCGCGTCGGTGTACACCAACGGCTACAACCTGGTGTACACCAGCTTCAGCGACTGGTCGCAGGCGTCCTCGGCGCCGCAGTACTACCTGGACCGCTCGGCGATCGGGACGGGCTACCGCGCCGCGCCGCAGGTGTTCTTCTTCGCACCGCGGAACCTGTGGTACCTGGTCTACCAGACCGGCGCGGGCGGTTCGTACTCCACGACCACCGACATCGCCAACCCGGCGTCCTGGTCGGCGCCGAAGAACTTCTACTCGTCGATGCCGCAGATCATCAAGGACAACATCGGCAAGGGCTACTGGGTCGACTTCTGGAACATCTGCGACTCCGCCAAGTGCTACCTGTTCTCCTCCGACGACAACGGCCACCTGTTCCGCTCCGAGACCACGGTCGCGAACTTCCCCAACGGGTTCACCAACACCGTGATCGCCATGCAGGACTCCAACAAGAACAGGCTGTTCGAGGCCTCCAACATCTACCGGGTCCAGGACACCAACAACTACCTCATGGTCCACGAGGCCATCGGCTCCGACGGCAGGCGCTACTTCCGGTCGTGGACCTCCCCCGCGATCGTCGGACCGTGGAAGGCCTTGGCCGACACCGAGGGCAACCCGTTCGCCCGCGCCGGCAACGTCACCTTCCCCAGTGGACAGTGGACGAAGGACATCAGCCACGGCGAGATGGTCCGCTCCGGCACCGACCAGACGATGCAGATCAACTCCTGCAAGCTCCGCTACCTCTACCAGGGCATCGACCCGAACGCGGGCGGCGACTACAACCGGCTCCCCTACCGCCTGGGCCTGCTCACGCAGACCAACTCCACCTGCTGACCGATTCCACCTCGCGGGCGCGGCCCGTCGCTGCCGACCAGGCACCGGCGGGCCGCGCCGCCCGGTCCGGGCTTGCCGCCGCGCCGGCGTGATCTAGTGTGCGGGTGAGCCTGAACGTGTACGTGTTCCTCTTCGACGAGGACGACAAGATGACGCTGCTGGACACCCCCACCCGTGGTTCGGATCTTGCCGGGTTCGAGAGCTTCCGCACCACCGTGTGGGGTTCGGATGCCATGCGCGCACTGGGTGCTCGGTTCTTCCCGGTCCTGAACGGCGGGGACCTCACCGTCCGGCCTGAGCAGGTCGCCGACTTCTTGCGCGAGTGCGCGACGGTCGAGGCCAACATCGAGGCGATCGCGCCCAACACCAACCCCCACCACACCTACGAGTGGTACGTGGAGACGGTTTTGGAGCGCCTGGCGAACATCCGAGCCGCAGCCGAACGTGCGCTGGAAGTCGGCGGCGGGGTCGTCATCTGGTAGACCGGGTCGATGGTGGCGGCGTGCTCGGAGGCCGCGACGTCATGAGCCGTGGGACGTCAACTCCAGCGGTACCGAAGGTCAACCCTGGGTGCACGACTACCCGGACTTCGCCGGCTACCGTGGCCTGGTGCGGACGGCGATAACACGGGCGTGGCGGTATGGCGCGACTCATCCGCTGCTGGTGGACGCCCTGTTGCCCTGGCCGATCGTCATCGGCATCGTGCTGGCCGCCGGGAACAACTACGCGTCCGTCGGCCGGGTGTTCGACCTGCCCGGTGTGCTGCTCACGGCGGCGGCCACCCTGCCCATCACGCTGCGTCGCCGGGCACCGCTGACCGTCCTGCTGCTCTGCCTGGCCGGGTCGCTGGCGTCGGTGTTCGCCGGCTACTGGGACGCGCTGAACAACTTCGGCCCGTTGATCGCCGTGTACACGGTCACGGAGTACCACTCCCGGCTCGTGTCGATCGCCGCCACCACCTTCGCCACCGCCGTGCTGGCCACCGAGACGATCACGCTGTCACTGGGGCCGCCGTGGCTGATGGTCGTGCTCGCGGCGGTGTTCTGCGCGACCGCGTGGGGATTGGGCGAGATCCGCCGGACGCTCACCGAGCGCAACGCGCAACTGGCCGCCCTGACCAAGCAGCTCGAACGGGATCGGGAGGCGCGGACCCGGCGCGCGGTCACCGAGGAGCGCATGCGCATCGCCCGCGAGCTGCACGACGTGCTGGCCCACCACATGTCGGTGATCGCCGTGCAGGCCGGGTTGGCCAGGTACGTGCTCGAATCCGACCCGCCGACGGCGACCGGCGCGCTCCACGCGATCGCCGACACGAGCAGCCAGGTGCTGGACGAGATGCGGCGAGTGCTCTCCCTGCTCCGGCTGGACTCCGATCCGGCGGCCTCGCCCGACGACTCCTCGCCCGTGTTCAGCCTGGACCGGATGGACGCGCTGGTGGAACGCGTCCGGGCGGCAGGTGTGCCGGTCGACCTGGTGGTCAGCGGTACCGTCCGAACGCTGCCGGAGAGCGTCGCCCTGTGCGTGTACCCGAATCGTCCAGGAATCGCTGACCAACGTGGTGAAGCACGCGGGCCAGGCAAGGGCGAGCGTGCTGCTCGACTACGGCCACGCGGGCTCCGAATCGTTCACCGCCCGGATCGTCGACGACGGGCGGAATGGCAGTGTGCCGCCGGAAACCGGCGGACAGGGCTTGATCGGGATGCGTGAGCGCGCCAAGCTCTACGGCGGAACGCTGACCGCGGGCCCCAGGGCACCCGGCGGGTTCGAAGTCGTGCTGACCCTGCCGGCAACCTCGATGAGGGGATGGCACAGCACCTGACGCGAACAACCCTTGGGGGGGCAACGCGCATGGTTCGGGTTCTGGTCGTCGACGATCAGGTGTTGATCCGCTCCGGGCTGGCCGCGCTGATCCGTGCCGCGCCCGGATTCGACGTCGTCGACGAAGCGGACTCCGGGGAAGAGGCCATCGCCATCACCGCGGGACAACAGGTCGACGTGGTGCTCATGGACATCCGCATGCCCGGCCTGAGCGGGATCGGGGCCACCGAGCGAATACTGGCCCAGGCATCCGAGCACCAACCGAAGGTGCTCATCCTCACCACCTTCGACCTGGACGAATACGTCTACGGCGCACTGCGTGCGGGCGCTTCCGGTTTTCTGCTCAAGGACGCGCCACCCGAGCAGATACTGGCCGCGATCCACGCCGTCGCCGTCGGCGACATGTTGTTCGCGCCTACCGTGACCAAGCGGCTGATCGAGGCGTTCGCCCCACCTCCCAGCGACCGGCGGATTCCCACGCTGATGTCCCTGACCGCTCGGGAGACCGAAGTGGTTCGCCTGGTCGGGTGCGGCATGTCGAACGCGGAGATCGCCGTCCGGCTCACGGTCAGCGCAGGCACCGTGAAAACCCACCTCAACCGCGCCATGACCAAGCTCGGGGTGTCCAGCCGCGCCCAGACCGTGATCGTCGCGTACGAATCCGGCCTGGTCCTGCTGGGAGGGGACAGGAACCAGTCGGGTGCGTAGCCGCTCCACTTCCGGCGTGCGCGGGATGCGGAGACCCCACCGGCCCCACATCCCGTGCACACCCCTCTTGCTCAGATCACGAGTTCACCGAGCTAGCACCCACCGCGCGCCCAGCCGCTCCAGCTGCCGTTGAACTTGTTGGCGTATTCGGTATCGCCCGCCAACACCGAGACGCAACGCCGACTTCCAGAGGCCGAGAAGTCCCACATGATGTCTGCCCGACCGTTGCCCGGCATCTCCCTCCAGCCATTCGCGTTGTCCCAGCTGTGCCAGATTTCCCGATTGGGCGCGATCACGAACGTCTCGTCGGTGCTGCCATTCCCATCCCAGTCCATGTCCAGAACGGTAAAGGAGCCGCACATGTACTTTCCGGTGTGCCCCCAGCGGGTGATGTTGCACGAAGCCGCCGCTTGGACACCATCGGCGTCCGCCGAAGGTGCGGCAACAGCCTGACCTGCCGGAATGAGCATGCCTGCGATTCCGGCAAAAGCCGCGATCGCACCCATCCTGACCTTGCGGGAAATACCCATGGCCTGTTCCTCCCCTGCTGTGCACGAATGCCTGACGGCTTCAAAACTTATGGCCAGGACAGTGATCGCACATCTAGCAGGCGTATGACGTCGGAGGTAAACCTGAGGAACAGGAACAAGCGGGGTAAACCGTGGCAGTACGTGAACGCCAAAAGGCCTGGTTATCGGGTTCTGCCTGCCACTTCCGCTTCGGATCACCATGATCTCGTTGAGCCGATCAGCCGTTCCCGTCGCCCATTCCGACTGCTCTTCCGTAGTCCGAATGGCATCGTCGAGTTCACGATCGAGGTCCGCAGGTGACCGAGGAAGGACTCACGACACGGCGGTGACCCGTTCGGCGCAGTGGTTCAGGGCTTCGGCGATCTCCTCGTCCTCCGGGGCCAGTTCCGCCGCCGCGCGCAGGTCCGCCAGTGCCTGGTCCCAGTCGCCCAGGTCCTGGTGGACGAACGCGCGGTTGTAGCGCAGGGCCGCGTCGGCGGGATCGGCGTCGATGGCCGCGCCCAGCATGTGCAGCGCGGTCGTCCCGTCGCCTTCCTCGTGGGCCAGCGCGGCCCGTGCGGCCAACGCCGTGCCGAGTGCGGGCGCGAGGCTCAGCGCGCGGTCCAGCGACGCGGCCGCCAAGGCGGGCTCGCCGCGTTCCGCGTGCGCCTGGCCCGCGGCGCAGTGCAGCAGCGGGTTGTCCGGGTCCAGTGCCAGCCCCGTTTCCGCGTCGCGCAGGGCCGCGTCCGGGTCGCCGTCCTCCAAGTGCAGGCCCGCCCGGTTCACGTAGGCGTCGACCAGGTCCGGGTCCAGTTCCAGCACGTGGTCGAGCGCGTCCCTGGCGGCTGTCGTGTCGCCCGCGTCCAGGTGCAGCTCGGCGCAGTTGTAGAGCGCCTCCGGGAACGGCGGGCCCAGGCGGATCGCGGTCCGGTAGCTCTCCAGCGCCTCGTCGTCGCGGCCGAGGCGGTGCAGGGCGTTGCCGCGGTCGAGGTGGTAGTCGGGGTAGTTCGGGTCCACGGCGATCACGGCGTCGAAGGCCGCCAGCGCCTCGTCGAACCGACCGAGGCCCATGAGCACCTGTGCCTTGTTGTGCATGAGGACCGAGCGGTGGAGCTGGTGCTCGTGCAGTTCGAGCTCCGCGTCCAGCAGCTCCAGCCCCTCGGTCACCAGGCGCAGCGCCTCGGGGAGGTTGCCAAGGTGCGACTCGACGAGCGCCAAGCCGTTGCGGTTGAACACGACGCGGAACGCGCGCTCCTTGCCGTCGAACAGCAGGGTGGCGAACGCGATCGCCTGGTTCAGCAGCGCCTTGGCACGTCGGTGGTCGCGGTCCTCCGCGAGGTTGTGCCGGGTGTAGATCATGCCGGTGGCGTAGGACGCCTGCATGTGCACGCGCGGGTTGTCGGTCGACGCCATGGCCTCCGCGTAGAGCGTCTCCGCCTCGGCAGGACGGCCCAGCGCGACCAGCGACACGGTCATCTTGGTGGTGAACTGCCACCACTGGCCGACCTCCCGCGCCCAGTCGACCACCGCGCGCCCGCGTTGTCCGAAGTGGATGGTCGCGTGGTAGAAACCCATGTCCACGCAGTAGTCCAGCGCCTCGCGCAGGGCAGGCACACCGGCACCCGTGGGGTCCGAACCGCGTTCCGCGTGCAGCGGGATCGCGCCGAGGCGCCACGAGAACCCGCCCAGCGCCACGAGATCGGCGTGCCGCCGGTCGTGCAGGGACGCGCGGACGTCGGCGGACACGCGGTGGTAGGCGTCGGCGTGCAGCGCGTCCGTGCAGTCCGACGCCACGAACAGGGCGGCCGCGTCGACGTCGTCGGCCACGGGCACGCGGTGCGAGGACGGGGCGGGCAGCAGCACGGCGTGCGCCTCCAGCGCGGCGCGCAGCCGGTCGTCCACCGGCCCGGCGGTCGCCACGGCCACGGTCAGCAAGGCCGGGTCCACGCGGCGCAGCAACGCGGCCAGGAACTCCGCGTCGGTGGGGTCGGCCTCGTGCGCGTCCAGCACCACCAGCGCCAGCGGTCCGGCGTCGAGCAGCCGCAGGTGCTCGCGCAGGAACTCCACGACGCCGTGGCCCAGTCGTCCGCTGCGCAACCGCGAGTAGAACCGGGTCCGCTCGGTGGGCACGGCCAGCGACGTCAGCGTCTCCCGCGAAGCGGGCACCACGTCGCGCAGCTCCGGCGCCACCGACAGCAGCTCCACGACGTGCCGCTCCACCAGGTCGGGCCACCGCCGCAGCGCTTCCGGCACGACCGCCCGCACGATCGAGCCCGCCGCCGTGAACGGCCCGCGGCGCGACCGGTGCGCGGTCACCGGGGGCAGCAGCTCGGGCACCCCGTCGTGCAGGCGGGCGTTCTCCCAGTCGGTGCGGTGCGTTCCGGTCGCCCAGCGGTGGTTCATGGTGGCCCTCCAGGAGGTCGTCAGCGGCGGGCGCGCCTGGCCCGGTGGGCGAGCACGCCCGCGAACACGAACTGGCCGATGCTGAGCGTCAGGAACACCAGGGAGTCCAGGGTGTTCAGCACCGTCGGGTGGCCCTGGAAGCGGCTGATCACGATGCCGAGCATCACCAGCATCGCCGGGATCACCGCGACGGCCAGCATCACCACCAGGAACCCGTACCCCGCGAGCAGCACCCACGAGTACCAGCGGCCGACGGCCCGGTCGCGCTCACCCCACGCGGTCTCGTCGAACCGGCGGTGGTGCAGCCCCAGCAAGCGGTACAGCCGGTTGCGCAGCATCTGCCCGGCGACGCTCTGCAGGTCGTCGCACCGCAGCACCGTGGTGACCAGGTAGTACAGGTCGGTGCGCAGGAAGAAGTAGAACTGCCAGTACAACCGCAGCACGGTGACGAACGCGAACGCCCGGCACACCGCGGCGACCCAGCCGTCGGTGACGGCCGCCCCGAGGGTCAGCGCCGAGATCACCAGCACATCGGCGATCATTCCCGCGAGGATCGGTAGGTATCGGCGGCGGCGCGAAACGGACACCAGGCCGTCAAGGGACGTTTCGAACACGATGAAGTAGAACCGGCGCCCGATGCGCAACGTGGAATTGATCCCGAGCCGACGCCCGGCGAGTGCGTGAAATCCCTCGTGAAACAGGATCAGCGGCATCTGGCCGAAGAAAATACCGAGTTGAAGAACGATCAGGGACTCGGTGAAGAATATGTTGCGGAAATGCGGGACGAGGGCCGGGTCGCGGAACATGGCCACCAGGGCGGCGATGACGACCGCGCCGTAGACGACCCACGCCACCGGCGAGAAGACCGCCTCCCCGAGACGTCGCCACCGCACCTCCGGCGGCGCCTGCGCCCGCTCCCCCGCGGCCGCCAGGAGGTCGAACTCGGCGACGACCTCCAGGAACTCCACGATGTCGACCGGCTCGCCGTACTCGTCGGCGTACCACCGCTGCGCCTCGCGCGGCGTCAGCCCAGCCTCCAACCTGCGCAGCAGCGCAGCGCCGTCAGCAGGGAAAACGCCGAAGTTGTCGGAGTTCGCCCGGCCGAGGGTGACCTCGTCACCCTCATCGAGGTAGGTGATGGGGTGCAGGTTCAACGGCTGGTCAAGGTCGAACGACGTCGTGGTCATCGGTCACCTCGCGGAGGGGTTGGAGGCGGCCCCGGCACTTCGCCTGCCGGGGCCACCCAGCGGCTGCTAGTTGGCGACGTCGCAACCGCAGTCGTAGATCGTCGCGGCCGACGTGAGCCGGACCGTGCCCGCCTTGCGCACCTTGATCTTCTTCATGGGAACTCCTTTCGAGCACCTGGGAACAACCGTGGAATAAATTCGAGAAGACCGCACCTCAACCACCTATGAAAAGGTGGCGCAAATCCGCTCGACCCGCCAATGGTGAGCCAGCCGCCGAGCAGGCGGCAATCGACCGTTGGAGTGACCGGATAAGGGATCAGTATGCACAATTGCCATTCGGCGGGAACGGTATGGGGCACTTGGCGCAGCACCGGGCCAAAAACGCAAACCAGGCCACCATTCGGCCGCTGCGCAACCCCGAACCCCATTGTGCGGGTTTCCTTCGGCTACCCGTAGCACGCCCGGTTCGTCCCCCGGCCGTTCCACCGCACGACGGATCCGGCGAGGTCGAGCCCTTGGCGATCACGGGTCTGGCGGTGCCGTCGACGCGAGGTTCTTCACCAGCCCGGCTCCGCCCCGCACCAGCAGGGCGGAACCGTTCACGACACGATCAGGGCTTGCGCCCCACAGCACCGAATCCGGGGAACTGGGCGGCGTCGTCGGGCAGGTCGTACACCGACTCCGGCCGCCACAGCGGCAGGCGCTCCACGCCCGGCTCCACCAGCTCGAAGCCCTCGAACAGCGCGGAGACCTGCGCCCGGCTGCGGAAGTTCATCGTCGCGACGCTGCTGTCGTAGTTGGTGCGCGACCAGTCGAAACCGGGCCTGTCCTCCGGGTCGAACCCGGCGTGCGACACCGCCAGGTAGCTGCCCGTGGGGAGGCGGTCGCGGTACTGGGCCAGGATGGCGTGGGGCTGATCGGAGTCCGAGACGAAGTGCAGCAGCGCCACCGAGAGCAGCCCGATCGGCTGGTCGAAGTCCAGGTGTTCGTTCACTTCCGGCGCGTTCAGCACGTCATCGGGCTTGCGCACGTCGGCGCGCAGCACCCGCACCCGCTGGTCGCCCTTGAGGATGGCGCGGCTGTGCGCGACGGCGACCGGGTCGATGTCGACGTAGACCACCCGCGCGTCCGGGTCGACCTTCCGGACGATCTCGTGCACGTTGCCCACCGTGGGGATGCCCGACCCCAGGTCGAGGAACTGCCGCACGCCGGCACCGAGCAGGTAGTGCACGGCCCGGCGCAGGAAGCCGCGGTTGGCCGCGCTCACCATCCGCAACATGGGCATCGCCGCCAGCGCGGCGTCGGCTGCCACCCGATCGGCCTCGAAGTTGTGGGCGCCACCGAGCCAGTAGTCGTACACACGCGCCACGCTCGGCCGGGTGGGGTCGATGCTCTCAGGTGCCCAGGCGGGTCGCTGCACGTCGCTCACCGGTTCTCCTCACAGCTGTGCGCCGACTGGTGCCGGGTTCGGTCGTCGGCGACCATCATGCGCTACCGCGACCTAAGAGGACTACCGCCCCGTTGGCGCAAAGAGGACTGACGCCCCGGTCGCGTTGATCATCGACGAACGCCCGCGGATCCCCCTCGTCCACCGTCGTGGTTCGTCCTTCCTGGACGCGCGGTCCGGGAAGGACGAACCAGCTCGTGGACCGACCGGTCGTGGTGAACGGTCAGCGGTGTGCGCGCAGTGCGGCGAGCAGCCACTGGAACGCGGGCACGGTCGGCGCTTCGGGAGTCCTGCCGTTGATCACGCTCAGCAGTTGCCAGTACCGCTCGACCCTCGGCTCGGCGACCGTGTCCAGCCACGCGACCAGTTCCGCGGTCTCCACAGCGGAGCAGTCCACCGGAACGATCTCGTCCAGGACGACCCGCCCCTCCGGCGAATCGGCCGCGACCCCCTCCGCGACCGCTCCACCCGCGTGGGTCAACACCGACGGACGGATGTTCAGCCCGAACTCCAACCGGTTGTCGCCCCCACCGCTGAGCACCATCGCCCGGAGCATCCGCCCGAAGTCCTCGTCGGCGACCAACTCCGCCAACTCGACCCACGCGTCCACCTGCCCGGCGCTCGGGTCGTCCGGCAGTTCGGCGGGCAGCTCCCTCATCCATTCCGCGACCACCGCGGCGTCCTCGTCCCGGACATCGGCGAAGACCCCACCGACGAAGTCGTCGATGACCTGCTGCCGTTCCCGTGCCGACAACAGGGCCAGTTTGTGCATCAATGCCATCTCCTCGGAGGTACTGCCGCGCTTAGCGACTGTGTTCAGGACGGCGCGGCGCAACCGCAACGCGCGGATCTCGGCGTCCAGCGCCTTGACGTGCACCGCGGCCACGTCTGCCAACGTGGCCTGCCGGTCCAGCACCTGCTGGACCGCGTCCAGGCCGAGCCCGAGGTCGCGCAGCGTCCGGACCAGGTCCAGCCGAGCCACCGCCGCCACGTCGTAGAGGCGGTAGCCGCCTGCCGAGCGCGTCACTGGCGGCACCACGCCGCTGTCGGACCAGAACCGGATGGTGCGCGCCCGCAACCCGGTACGGCGGGCGAGCTGCCCGATCGTGAAGAGTTCCGCGCCGTCGTTCATGACACCAACCTGCACCTTCCACCTGGTGGAGACTCAAGCCAATGATCGAACAGCCCTTCGGCGACCCGAGCCCTGGTAGGTTATTGAGCGACCACTAATCTAGGAGGAGCTGTGCCGACCCAGGAAGCCGACCGCCGCGCTGCCGCCCAGCACGCCGTGTCCGAACACCTGCGCCTCACCGCCGCGGGGCACACCGACGAGTGGGCGGCGCTGTTCGCCCCCGACGCGGTGCTCGAGTTCCCGTTCGCCCCGACCGGCGTGCCGCGGCGGGTGACGGGGCGAGACGCGTTGATCGCGCACATGAGCAGCTTCCCGGAGAACTTCGACGTGGAGTTCGTCGACCTGGTGTTCCACGAGACGGTCGACCCGAGCCTCGTGATCGCCGAGTTCCGCTCGACGGGCACCGCGCTGCCGACCGGCAAACCGTACGAGCAGACGTGCATCTCCGTCGTTCGCACCAACGACGACGCGCTGATCACCCACTACCTGGACTACTGGAACCCGTTGGTGGCGATCGAGGCGCTCACACCCCACGCCGCGCCGTCCGATCCCGACCTCAGCGTCACTTTTGGAGGCTGACGGGAAGCCGTGTTTGACTGACGGCCATGCCCGCCGCAGGCGACAGCACCAAGAGCGACGAACGACGGCGGGCCATCGTGGCCGCCGCGATCGATTGCTTCGCCCACAAGGGTTTCTACGGCACGACGACGCACGAGGTAGCCGAGTGGGTCGGTGTCTCGCAGCCGTACCTCTACCGCCTGTACCCGAACAAGGAAGCACTGTTCGCCGCAGTGGTCGACCAGGTGTCCGTCGTGATGACCGAATCCCTGACCGCGCACCCGCAGGCGAACGGGGCCGAGACGGCGTTGGACGCGGCCCGCGACGCCTACGCCGCACTGGTCGCCAACCGGAACGTCCTGCGTTTCCTCATGCACGCGAACTGCGCCGCGGGCGAACCGCTGATCGGACAGGCCGTGCGGCGCTGCTACGCCAAGCAGGTCGACACCGTTCGGCGGCTGCTGGGCGACGACGAGGACGTGCGGCACTGGTTCGGCGCCGGGATGCTGGACAACGTGGTAGCCGTACTGGGCCTGGACGACATCGATGAACCGTGGGCGCACGTCCTCCGATCGCCCACGCGAGACGGATCGGGGAAGGAACGCCGATGATCACGGAGCCGACGCTCATCCGGATCGGCGAGGCGGTGCAGCTCAGCCACCAGGGCGAGCGCGAAGGCGCTCGGCTGCTGTTCACGGAGATCTGGGACGAGATCGGTGGCGAGCAAGGAGATTCCCTGCACGTCTGCACGCTCGCGCACGCGATGGCCGATGTGCAGGACGACGTGCGTGAGGAGTTGGTCTGGGACCTGCGCGCGTTGGCGGTTGCCGACCAGCTGACCGATGCGCGGGTGGCGGAAGCCGGTGTGCCGCTCACGGTTGCCGGTCTGTACCCGTCGTTGCACCTGAACCTGAGTGAGTGCTACCGCAAGCTGGGCGATCTCGACCGCGCTCGCGAACACCTCCAGCAGGCGCGGGCCACGATCGGCGTGCTCCCCGACGACGGGTACGGGCAGTTGATCAGGCAGGGGCTGGAGAAGGTGGCCGAAGGGCTGCGCTGACGGTCCGGCTGAACCACGACGGGCCGACTGCTCCCTTCGCCAGGGCGGTGTTCACAACACGGTGTTCAGCCCGTGGACAACGACCGTGAACACCCGCTTCGCCGCTTGACTCGGGATCCGTCCAGGAGCCCGTGTCGTGGGCTCCCCGAGCAGAGGGAGGTCCCGTGGCGCGAACAGCAATGGCGCTGGCGCTGGCCATCGTACTTTCGGGAGCGGTGGCTCCTGCCCACGCCGCGCCGGTCCCGACAGCACCGACCGGAACAGCGGCCGAACAGGCCAGACCGGGCAGCACACCGGGCGCGGTGCCGACGGGTGGCCGGAAGACCGTCACCCTCGTCACCGGGGACGAGGTCGTCCTCGACGGCGACCGGCTCGTGTCGGTCACCCCCGGCGCGCACCGGGATGGCGTCTCGTTCCAGGTCACCACGCACGCGGGCCGCGTGCGCGTCGTCCCCTCCGACGTGACTCCCGCGCTGGCCGATGGCCGGGTGGACCAGCGGTTGTTCGACGTCACCGGGCTGGTCGAGGCCGGGTACGACGACGCGCGGCGCGACACCGTGCCGGTGATCGTCGCCGGTGGCCGGCCGCCGTCGGGCGTGCGGCTGGCCGAGGCGCTGCCCACCGTGGACGCGGTGGCGGCCGAGGTGCCGAAGGCGACCGGGTGGCAGGAGTTACCCGAGGGCGACACCAAGGTGTGGCTGGACGGGGTGGCCCGCCCGCTGCTGGACCGCAGCACCGCGCAGGTCGGCGCGCCCGTGGCGTGGGCGGCCGGGCTGACCGGCGCCGGCGTCACCGTCGCGGTGGTCGACACCGGCGTGGACGGCGACCATCCCGACCTGGCAGGCAGCGAGATCGCCGGGCGCGACTTCACCCCCGAGCAGGACGGGCTCGACCGCTTCGGCCACGGCACGCACGTCGCCTCCACGATCGCGAGCCACCGCGCTCCCTACCGCGGGGTCGCACCGGACGCCCGGCTTCTCGACGCCAAGGTCTGCGACGCGGAGGGCTACTGCCCGGAGTCGCAGATCATCGAGGGCATGCGCTGGGCCGCGGAGCAGGGCGCGGACGTCGTGAACATCAGCCTGGGCCTGGCAGCCACCGACGACACCGACCCGGTGGAAGCGGCCGTGAACGCCCTGTCTGCGAGCCACGGCACGCTGTTCGTCATCTCGGCGGGCAACTCGGGGCTGGCGGGCGGCGGCACTGTGCTCTCCCCCGGCACCGCCGACGCCGCGCTGACCGTCGGCGCGGTGGAACGCGACGACTCGCTCGCGGATTTCTCCAGCCGGGGCCCGAGGGTGGAAGACGGCGCGGTCAAGCCGGACATCACCGCGCCGGGCGTGGACATCGTCGCGGCCAGGTCGAGCACCGGCAAGATCGGCACACCGGTCGGCGAGGAGCACGTGGCCCTGTCCGGCACCTCGATGGCGTCTCCGCACGTCGCCGGAGCAGCGGCACTGCTGGCGCAGCAGCACCCCGACTGGAGCGGCGCACAGCTCAAGGCGACGCTGACCGCCTCGGCGAAGCCCAACCCGGCGCTGAGCGTGGTCGAGCAGGGCTCGGGCAGGCTGGACATCGCCAAGGCGCTGTCCACGACGGTCACCAGCGAGCCGACATCGGTCGTACTCGGCAACCAGGAGTGGCCGCACGACGACCTGCCCACGGTGAAACCACTGGTCTACCGCAACGACAGCGACCAGCCGGTCACGCTGGACCTGGCGGTGCGGGCGGAGCACCCGGTGTTCGCGGTGTCCCCGGCGCGGATCACCGTCCCAGCGGGCGGCACCGCCGAGGCAGCCGTGACAGGCGACCCGCGGCAGACGTCCGTGGACGGCGCGTACTCCGGATCGGTGGTGGCGAGCACAGGCGGCTCGGAGGTGCTGCGAACACCGGTCGGGATGAAGCGGGAGGCGGAGAGCTACCCCGTCACCTTCGACTTCCCCGGCACGCCCGAAGGCCGGAAGTTCACGATCGTGATGAACATGGCCACCGGCGCGCACACCTACCTGCAAGGCGGCGCCGCACGGCTGCCCAAGGGCGACTACCTGGTGCAGGCGCTCCTCGGCCCGCAGGAGGGTCCGCGCACCATCATCACCAGACCGGACCTGCGGGTGGACGGGCCGACCCGCGTGGTCCTCGACGCGCGCTCGGCAGGCCCGCTGGAGGTCACCGCACCCGACCCGGCGGCAGTGCCCGGCGCGCACAGCCTGATGGTCCAGCGCAGGCTGAACGGGAGCACCACGACCCTGAACGTCGTGCACCCCAGCGGCTTCCCGGCGGGGACGCGGGTGGGCCACGCGGGACCGCCACTGCCCGCCGGGGAACTGGACGTGTTCGTGGCCGCGGGGTTCACCAGCCCGTCCGCGTCCTACTGGCTGGGCTGGAACGAGCGGGGCCGGGTGCCCGACGGGTTCGTGCGCAGGCCGCGCTTGGCGGACCTCGCGGAGGTGCGCACGACGATCGCCCTGAAGGACCGGGGAGTGTCCCGCTCCCTCTTGAGCAGCGTGATCTCCCCGTCCGGGGCGGTCGGTCCGTCGCTGATCCAGGACGTGACCTCCTCGCCGACGTCCAGGCGGTACACGACGGCGGGTACCACCTGGCAGGTGTTCTACTTCGAGATCGGGGTCTCCGTGATCGGAAGATCAGAGCAGTACCGCGCGGGCCGGACCTACGACCGCACCTACGGCGCGCCCGTCGTCGGACCGATGATGAGCACCGACGGCTCCCCGAACCTGACGCGCACCGGGAACGAGGTCGCGGTGGGGTTGCCGATGTTCCACGATCGCGCGGGCAACCAGATCTACTCCTCCGTCACGTCCGCGCGAACGGCCCTGTACCGCAACGGGAAACTGGTGGGAGAGAACGACGACAACGGGTACGGGGTGTTCACGGTGCCGCCGGGACCAGCGGTGTTCCAGGTGCGGACCGAGGTGACGCGGTCGCCGGAGGTCACGGACTTCAGCACGCGCCTCGCGGTGGACTGGACGTTCCGCTCGAACACCACCTCCGGTGAACGGCGGCTGCCGATGTCGGTGGTCCGGTTCACCCCGGCGCTGGACCGGACGGGCAGCGCGACGGCCAACCGCCCGCTGACCGTGCCACTCGCGGTGGAGCAGCAGGCAGCCGTGGACAACCCGCCGCTGCGCCACTTCCGCGTGGAGGTGTCCTACGACGACGGGGCGCGCTGGACGAGCGTCCCGGTCCTGGGCCGCTCGGCGCTGGTGGGCAACTGGGCCAGGCCGGGGGCGTTCGTCTCGCTGCGCGTGCACGCCACCGACGACCGGGGTGGTGAGTTGAGCCAGACCGTCATCCGGGCCTACCGGCTCGGCTGACGGTCCGTGGACGGCACCGGGCAGGCAGATCAGGCCCTGCCCGGTGCCGTCACGGGCACAGTGGTTGTTCCGGCACACCGGGGAAGTGCGCCGCCCAGTCGACGTCGGCCGGGCCGGCGCACACCTCGCGCACCACGGCGTCGACCTCCACCGCCACCCGCCACAGCTCGGCCTTCTGCCTCGTCAGCACCAGCAGTTCGCCGCTGTCGGGGTCGTAGCGCGCCCCGGTGAACTCCACCCCCGACGCGCGCAGCGACAGCGGCTCCCTGCCGGTGGTGAGGTCCCACAGCAGCACGGAGTCGCGGTGCACAGCGGTGACGGCGTTGCCGTCGCGGGAGAACTCGACCACGGACTCCCCCGGAACCCCGTCCGCCTCCAGGAGCGTCCTGGGCTCGCCCGCGACGTCGACCACGGTGAGGTGCGTGCCGTCCATGTCGGACACAGCGAGCTTGCCACCAGGGCCGGTCACCACGGCCAGCCTGCCCGCTCGGCTGAGCACCGGGGTGGTCCGCCCGTCCAGGAAGCGCAGCTCCACGTGCCTGCGGTCGCCGTCGCGGCGCACCACGACCACGCCGGTGCCGTCCTGCAACGGCACGGCGCTCTCGACGCCTCCACCCGGCAGGCGGACGCGCGTGGTGTCGCCAGGACGCCAGTACACCGCCGCGCCGTCCTCGACGGCGGACATGAGGGTGCCCGCTCCGTCGATGCCCTCGGGGAAGGGCCAGCCCGTCATGGTCGCGGTCCGACGCGGGGCGTCGGGGTCGCTGAGGTCCCAGAGCTGGAACTCGCCGGAGCCGACCACCGCGAGCGCGGTGCGCTCATCAGCGCTGAGCAAGTTCAAGAAGCTGTACTGCGGCAACGCCACTCCCCCTGCCCGCCGCCGCTCCGACCCGTCCTTGACCCAGAGGCGGTA
This sequence comes from Umezawaea sp., assembly GCA_039922235.1. Lineage (GTDB taxonomy): Bacteria > Actinomycetota > Actinomycetes > Mycobacteriales > Pseudonocardiaceae > Umezawaea. Next base: position 21,179 of record JBDSAJ010001025.1, on the reverse strand, counting down.
GGTGATCCTCGAGGACGCGGCGTCGAACTCGTGGGTCATGGCGATGCCGCCGGGCACGCGTGCGTAACCCCCGCCCAGGGTGGTGGCGGTGCCCGCCGCGCGGGCGAGCAGGAGCACGTCGCGGGCACGGGTGGTGGGGGCGACGCGGTACGCGGCCAGCGCGAGCGCCGCCGCGTCGCGCGGGCGGGCCAACAGGCCCAGTGCGGTGTCGGCGGCGCGCAGCGACAGCGCCTGGTTGCGCTCATGGGTGGCGGCGCGCTGGGCGGTGACCGCGTAGCCCGCGGTGCCCGCGAGCAGCAGGACCAGCACGGCGAGGCAACCGACGAGTTGCCGCAGCCTGCGCACGCCCCGCCTGCGCAGCACTTCCCGGTCGCGTTCGGCGGCCGTGCCCGCGTCGACGAACTCGCGTTCGGCCTCGTTGAGGCGGGGTGCCAGGCGGCGCGCCTGCTCCAGGTGGACGCCGCGGTAGAGGACGTCGGGGTCGCGGTCGTGGGCGCGCCAGGCATCGGCGGCGCTGGTGAGCCTGCGGTGGGCGCGCAGCGAGTCGCGGTCCTCGTCGAGCCAGCCCACCAGCCGCGGCCACGCCCGCGACAGCGCCTCGTGGGTCAGCTCGACGGTGTCGCGGTCGAGGGAGATCAACCTGGCCGACGCGAGCCGGTCGAGGAGTTCGTCACCTGCGTCCAGTTCCGCGCGAACGACGCGGCGACGGGTGTCCTCGGTGCCGTCGCCGAGGGCGACCAGGCGCTGGAACACCTGCCGCGCGGCCTGCTTCTCCTGCTCCGACAACCCGTCGTAGACCTGGTCGGCGGTGCGGGCCAACGCGTGTTCGACACCGCCCGCGTCCTCGTAGCCCGCCAACGTGAGCACCGCGCCACGGCGTCGCCGCCACGTCTCGACCAGCACGTGCGAGGCCAGCGGCAGCGCGCCCTGCCTGCCGGCGACGTCGACGATCAGGCGCGCCACCAACGCGTTCTCCAGCGAGACCCCCCGGCGGACGGCGGGCTCGACGACCGCGCGGCGGAGCTGCTCGGCGTTCATGGGACCGACGAGCGACTGCGAGCGGTGCAGCGCGTCGAGCAGTTCGGGATGGCGGGCGCAGTGACCGTAGAAGTCGGCGCGCACACCGATGACGACGCGGGTGGCCCCGGCGCCGTGGGTGAGCGCCCGCACCAGCCACCGGCGGTCCGCCTCCTGGCAGAGGCTGAACACCTCCTCGAACTGGTCGACCACCAGCAGCAGGTCGTCCGCGACCTGGCGGAGCAGCACGCGCAGGTGCTCGGGATCGGCGGCCAGTTCGGCACGCACGTCGACCGCCGACCGGTCGCCCGCCAGCGCCACCGCCAACTCGGTGATCGGGTCCGGACCGGGCGTGATGATCACGTGCTCACCCCACTGCGCGGCCAGTCCCGCCCTCAGCAGGGACGACTTGCCCGCACCGGACGCGCCGAACAGCCCGACGAACGGCCGTTCGCGCACCAGCGCGAGCAACCGGGACACCTCGGTCTCGCGGCCGAAGAACAGCTCGGCGTCGCCGACCTGGTACGCGGCCAGCCCCACGTACGGCGCGTCGCCGTGCTCCGGCCCCTCGGCGGCCAGCTCCCGCCAGCGGCCGGTCCACTGCTCGACGTCTCCCCCGCAGGCCCGGACGAACGCCTTGGTCACCGCCAGGCTCGGCAGCCTGCGCCCCGCCACCGCCTCGGACAGCGCGGCGGGCGAGTAGTTCGCCAAGCGCCCCAGCTCCCGGTAGGACGGCAGCCCTGCGACGCGCCGCAGCTGCCGCAAGTCCTCGGCGAACCTCAGCACCGGGGTGTCCTCCCCGACCAGCGGACGTTCCAGACGTGGCACCTAGCCCCCTTCAACACCTAGATCTTCCCGGTAGGGATCACGGGACGATGGCCGCCGTACGGCCCAGTCGGGTGCGGCACGTGGCTCACCAATCGAGGTGTGAACACGCTACGGCAAGCGATCGAGGTAAACGAACTGCCGGTTCCGGCCAACGACAAGGGATTCTACGCGGGCGACGGGAAATCCTGGTCGACCCGACCCGCCGAGCAAGTACCACCATTCACGAGAACTATCCGAAAGCGACAATCATGTGTCCCGGAATGGGAGAATCGTGGACCTGAATGGACCTTTGGTCCAGTGAAGTCTCCGATAGCCCTCACAACGCCCCAATACGGCGTCGAATCGGGTCGGTTTCATTCCGCGTCGGACGCGACCGGGAGGTCGAGGATGGCGAGGAAGGCGGTCGCCGCGGGCGTGCGGCTGGCGCGGCTCCAGATGACGTATTCGACGCGGGCCGGCGCGTCGGTGACCTCGACGGTGGTCACGCCGGTGAGCTGGGGCACGTAGGCGGAGGGGAACATGGCGATGCCGAGGCCCTGCCTGACCAGTCCGGCTATGAGGTAGGCGCTGGTCACCTCGAAGGCCACGTCGCGGCTGAGGCCCGCGGCCGCGAAGGCCTGATCGGTCTGAGCACGTCCGGCCGTCTTGGCCGGTAAGTCCACGAACACCTCGGAGGAGAGCCGGCGGAGGTCGACCGAGGGCTCTTCGGCGAGGGGGTGATCAGGCGCCACCACGGCGACGAGCCGGTCACGGGCGAGTTCACGGGCGTTGACGCCCTGGGGCTGGGCCGTGGTCGGCAGTCCGAGGAACGCCACCTCGATGGCTCCCTCCTTGACCTGCTCGACCAGTTCCTCGCTCGCCCCAACGCGCAGGCTGATGCGCACGTACGGGTACTGCTCGCGGAAGTCGCGCAGCGCGCTGGGGATGTCGACCGCGGCGACGGTGGGGATCAGGCCCACCGCGAGTCGTCCACGCACCTCGCCGACGGCCGCTGAGACCTCGGCGGCGGCACGCTCGGCGGCGTCGAGGGACTGGCGGGCGGCCGGGAGGAACGCCGCACCGGCCGTGGTCAGCCGCACCCGGCGGCTGGTGCGGTCGAAGAGCTTCGCGCCCAGCTCCCGTTCCAGCCGCGCGATCTGGTGGCTGAGTGCGGATTGCACGACCAGGCACTGCTCCGCCGCGCGGGTGAAGCTGTTCGTCTCGGCGACGGCGACGACGTAGCGCATTTGCTGGAGTTCCATGGAACCATCTTGCATCGCGATCGATGTGGTGACAAACATGCGTTGGACTCATTGATCGCCCTGCGCGAGAATCGGTGTGTTCAAGTCTCACTCGAGAGGACGAACCAATCATGGACGTCACGCCGTCAAAACAGCAGACGGCCACCACCGCAGCCGATGTGTGGTTCGATCCGCGCTGTCCGTGGGCGTGGATTACCTCGCGGTGGCTGTTGGAGGTCGAACGGGTGCGACCCGTCGAAGCGCGTTTCCACGTGATGAGCCTTTCGGTGCTCAACGATGGGCGGGAAGTGCCCGAGAAGTACAAGCAGGGCATGGTCGAGGGCTGGGGGCCGGTGCGCGTCTGCGTCGCGGCCGAACAGCAGCACGGTCCCGAGGTGCTCCGACCGCTCTACAACGCCATGGGGACCCTGATCCACCACAAGAAGGCGGGCTTGGGGCGGGACATGATGCTCGCCGCCCTCGCCGAGGCCGACCTGCCCTCCGAACTGGTCGAGGTGGCGGACACGACGGAGTACGACGAGGCGCTGCGGGCGAGCCACCACGCGGGCATGGACCCCGTCGGCACCGAGGTCGGCACCCCGGTCCTCCACGTTCCAGGGCCCGATGGCCAACCCATCGCGTTCTTCGGCCCGGTGGTCTCCCCCATTCCACGCGGAGAAGCCGCGGGCCGTCTCTGGGACGGTGTTCTCGCCGTGGCGGGCACCGACGGCTTCTTCGAGCTCAAGCACAGCCGCACCCGCGAACCCATCTTCGACTAGCGCACGCGGGTGACTTGTCGCCGCGGGTGGCGATCCTCCCCCAGGCGCAGTGCCGCTGTCGGTTGTCGCCACCCCATCGAGGAACGGGGTGAAACGTGAACGAATACCCGCTGCCCGGCACCGGAGACCCCGGTGACCGGCACTCGAGCACGGAGGGAGGTGCGCCATGAAGAGCGGCAGGCAACTCCTCACCGCGGGTGTGACGGCGCTGGCGCCCGCGATCTGGGGAACCACCTACCTGGTGACGACCGAGTTGTTGCCTCCGGACCGCCCGCTGCTGGCCACCGCCGTGCGAGCGCTTCCCGGCGGTCTGATCCTGCTGTTGTTCACCCGCACGCTGCCGGCCGGGATCTGGCTGTGGCGCTCGCTGGTGGTCGGAACGCTCAACATCGGCGCGTTCAACTTCCTGCTGTTCGTCGCGGCCTACCGCCTGCCGGGCGGGATAGCGGCGGTGATCATGTCGGCGCAGCCGATGCTCGTCCTGATCCTGGCGGCGCTGCTGATCGGGGACAGGATCCGGTTCATCCACGTGGTGGCCTGCCTCCTCGGCACAGCCGGTGTCGTGCTGCTCGTGTTCAAGGGGACAGCGGCGCTCGATGCCGTCGGTGTGCTGGCGGCGCTGGGTGGAGCGCTCTGCATGGCCACCGGCATCACGATGACGAAGCGGTGGGGACGCCCGGAGGGCGTGGGGCTGCTCACCTTCACCGGCTGGCAGCTCACCGCGGGCGGACTAGTGGTGCTGCCCTTCACGCTGTTCGTCGAAGGGCTGCCGACCACCATCACCGGGAACAACCTGATCGGGTTCGCCTACCTCATCTCCCTGGGCGCGGTCATCAGCTACGCGATCTGGTTCCGCGGGATCGAGAAGTTGCCCGCGCTGGCGGTCTCCGTCCTCGCGCTGGGCAGTCCGATCGTCGCCGCGCTGCTCGGGTACGTGGTCCTGGACCAGACGTTGTCGCTCCTGCAACTGGTCGGCGTCGTGGTGATCATCGGCGCCGCGCTGCTGGCGCAACCCCGACCGGCCAAGCCGCAGGCGTCCGACACCGACGACGACGACGACGAAGCGACACCCGAACCGAAACCCTTCGCGGACCGGGAAGGGAGGCGTCCGTGACGCCACGTCCACCACTCGCGCACCGGTCGGCAACTCGTCCGCGAGTCCACCGCCTAGGCAGAGCAGGGAGAAACCATGGCCACACAGGATGAACGCCAGAATTCGACCTCGCGGGCATGGCTGGGTGTCGCCGCGATCACCGCCAGCCTGTTCGTCTTCCTCACCACTGAGCTGATGCCCGTCGGCCTGCTCACCCCCGTGAGCACGAGCCTGGGGATATCAGTGGGGATCGCGGGTCTGATGGTCACGCTGTACGGCGTCTCGGCAGGCCTCGGCGTGCCGTTCATCGTGGCGTGGACCAGGCGCGTCAACCGACGCGTGCTGCTGTCCGCGCTGCTGGCGGTGTTGACCGTCGGCAACCTGATCACCGCCATCTCGCCGAACTACCCGCTGGTGCTGACGACCCGGCTCATCATGGGGTTCGCCAACGGCGTGTTCTGGGCCATCGGCGTGAGCATGGCGATGCGCCTCGTCCCGGAACGCCACGCGAGCAGGGCGGCCGCCATCGTGATGTCGGGAATCTCGATCGCCACGGTGGTGGGCATGCCGCTGGGCACCATCGTCGAGAGCCTCACCGACTGGCGGACCACGTTCCTCATCTGGAGCGGGCTCAGCCTGCTGGTGTTCTTCGCGGTCGCCGTCATCCTCCCGTCGCTGCCGTCGGACAACGCGGTCTCGGTCCGGGAGGTCTTCGGGCTCCCGCTCAAGAACGTGCAGCTGCGGCTGGTGCTGATCACCGTCGTGCTGTTCGTGCTCGGCCACTTCGGTGCGTACACCTTCGTGCGCCCCTTCCTGGAGGACAGCTCCTCCTCCGCACCGGCCTTCATCACCACGGCTCTGATCATCTTCGGTGTCGGCGGCGCGATCGGGAACTTCGTCGCCGGGCACACGGTGACCAAGAGCCTGCGGGCCAGCTTCATCGTCGGCAGCCTGGGCCTCGTCGGCTCCATGCTGATGCTGCTCACGATCGGCCACGGGCAGGTCGGCGCGATGGTCGCGCTGGCGATCTGGGGCGTCTCCTACGGCGTCGTGCAGCTGAGCCAGCTCAACATGACGCAGAACGCCGCGCCGGAGACCTTCGAAGCCGCCATGTCGCTCAACACCCTGGCGTACAACACGTCCATCGCGATCGGAGCGCTCATCTGCGGGCAGCTCGCCGACAACCTCGGCATCAGGAGCGTCGTCTGGTTCGGCGTGGCGCTGACCGGTGCCGCGCTGCTCCTCACGCTCAGCACCCGCAGGACGACCGCACCCGTTCTCCAGTCATCGTCGTCCTGAAGGCGGAGCCGACAGGGCACGCGCACATGGTGCGCGTGCCCTGTCGGAACGGGTCATGCGTGTCCGTCGAAGAGGCTGGTCACCGAGCCGTCCTGGAAGACCTCGCGGATCGCCGTGGCCAGCAGGCGCGCGATGGACAGCACGGTCAGCTGGGGGAACCGCTTCTCCTCGGGGATGGGCAGCGTGTTGGTGACGATCACCTCTCGGGCGCCGGAATCAGCGAGCACCTCGGCCGCCCGGTTGGACAGCACGCCGTGGGTGACCGCGATGACCACGTCGACGGCGCCCTCGTCCAGCAGTTGGCGGACCGCTTTGGCGATGGTGCCGCCGGTGTCGACCATGTCGTCGATCACCACGCAGGTGCGGCCATCGACCTGACCCACGACGCGGTTGGCCACGACCTCGTTGGGGCGCAGCGGATCACGGGTCTTGTGGACGAACGCGATCGGCCTGCCGCCCAGGTGGTCGGCCCACTTCTCGGCCAGCTTGGCCCGCCCGGAGTCGGGCGAGACCACGGTGATGTCGGTGTCGCCGTACTTGTCGTTGACGTACTCGGCCAACAGGTTCTGCGCGAACAGGTGGTCCACCGGACCGTCGAAGAAGCCCTGTATCTGGGCGGTGTGCAGGTCGACGGTCATGATCCGGTCCGCACCCGCGGTCTTGAACAGGTCGGCGATCAGCCGCGCCGAGATCGGTTCCCGGCCGCGGTGCTTCTTGTCCTGCCGGGAGTACGGGTAGTACGGCATGATCACGGTGATGCGCTTGGCGCTGGCGCGTTTCAGCGCGTCCACCATGATCAGTTGTTCCACGAGCCACTTGTCGATCGGCGCGCAGTGGCTCTGGATGACGAACGCGTCGCAGCCGCGCACCGATTCCTCGAACCGGACGAAGACCTCGCCGTTGGCGAAGTCGTACACCGACTGCGGTGTCAGCGCCACGGCGAGGTGCTTGGCCACCTCCTCGGCCAGTTCCGGGTGGCTGCGGCCGGCGAACAGCATGAGGTTCTTGGCGTCCACCGGCATCAGCCCGACACCTCCTCGCGGTAGCGGGCGTGCGCCGCGGCGAGTCGGCCGCCGACCTCGGCCGTGCTGATGAGCACGGCCATGTTCGCCTTGGCCGAGCGGCCTTCCGTGGCGGCGTCGACCGCGCGCATCAGGTACTTCGTGATCGCCTGGCCGCGGACGCCGTCCCGCTCGGCGGCGACCACGGCCTCGGCGATGGCGACGTCGACCTCGTCGCTGTCGATCGCGTCCTCCGGCCGGACCGGCGTGGTGATCAGGAACGAACTCCTGGTGCCCAGCGCCCAGTGGTTCTCGATGGACCGGGCGATCACCTCGTCGTCGTCCAGCCGCATCGGGCTGCGGAAACCGCTGGAAACGCAGTAGAACGCGGGGAAGTCGTCGGACCGGTACGAGACCACCGGCACGCAGTGGGTCTCCAGGTACTCCAGGGTCAGGCCGAGGTCCAGGATCTTCTTCCCGCCCGCGCACACCACGGCGACCTTGGAGCGGGTGAACTGGATCAGGTCGGAGGAGACGTCCATGGTCTTCTCCGCACCGCGGTGCACGCCGCCGATCCCGGCCGAGGAGAAGAACGGGATGCCCGCGAGTTCGGCCGCCACCACGGAGGAGGCGACGGTCAGCGCGCCCATCCCGCCCTGTGCCAGCACCACGGGCATGTCCCTGCTGCTGACCTTGGGGATGCCTGGCGTCGACGCGAACCGCTCGATGTCGGCGTCCGTCATGCCGACCACGATCCGGCCGTTCTCGACGGCGATCGTGGCCGGGACCGCACCGCCCGCCCGGACGGCCTCCTCGACCTCTTTGGCGGTCGCGGCGTTCTCCGGGTACGGCAGGCCGTGGGTGATGACGTTGGACTCCAACGCCACCACCGGACGGCCTTCGCCGAGCGCGTCGGCCACCTCGGCGCTGAAGACGACTGGGATGTTCCCGTGAGAAGAGGAAGTCATGGTCGCCACCCCATCGTGTCAGTTGCTGTCGGGGCCGTAGTTCGGCACCTTGCCCAGGATGTCCCGGCGGTTGAGGATCTCCGGTACGTAGACCTTCTCGTTCCAGACCTCCTTGTCGATCGGTTCGAGCGCGATCGAGACCGCTCCCTCGTCACAGCCGAAGGCCTTGGTCATCGCCTTCGTCACGGCCGACACGAGCTCGGACTGCTGCTCGTCGCTGAGCGGCACGGGGAAGTGCTTGATGTTGACGTGCGGCATGACAGTCTCCTTGTGGGTGTCCAAGCGCTGTCGGATCGCCGTCGCGAGCTCGTCGACGCCCGGTGCCCTGAGCATCGAGTAGTGGTCCGCGTCCAGGTCGACCACGGTCGGCGTCGACGTCGAGAACCCGCTGCTGCCCTCCAGGAACGAGTAGTCGTCGCCCTGTGCCTTGAAGATGGTGATGGGTGCGCTGATCCGCCGCTCGGTCAGCTCGCGGAACGTGTAGCTGAACTCGAACGTCGTGCCCACCACCCGGATGATCCGGCGCACCAGGTCGATGTCGAGGTTCGCGAAGTTCTCGCTGATGAACGCGGCGAAGCTCTCGTCGTCCTCGGCGACGGCGAGGCACTTGTCGAGCAGGGGACCGCTGATCGTGCCCGCGAAGACCGAGAAGAGGATCGTCACGTAGGCCTTGTTGTCGTACGCGGCCCGACGTTCCTCCTCACGGGTGCCCTCGGTGTGGACCCGTGGCGAGCCGGGTGCGATCAGGAAGAGGTTCTCCACCCGCTCACCGGCCTGCTCCAGCTGGTACGCGGCTTCGAAGGCGACCCGCGCGCCGAAGGAGTAGCCCCACAGCGCGTACGGGCCTTCCGGCTGCACCCGCCGGATCTCCTCGACGTCCTTCCTCGCCATTTCCCTGATCGTGGCGTACGGCGTCTCACCCTCGTTGATGCCGTACGCCTGCACGCCGTAGAACGGCCTGCCCTCGGCCGTCTCCTCGGCGAGCGGCCGCAGGTTCATGGTGAAACCACCGAGACCGGGCCAGCAGTAGATCGGTTCCGTCGTCCCGTCGTCGGGCCGCAGCGGAACCAGCCGGAAGGACTGCTCCTCGTCCAACCCCTCCACCCGCCGGGCCAGCCCCTCGATCGTCGGGGACTCGAACAGCACCTGGAGCGGCAGTGCCGCGCCGAACTCGGCGTTGAGCTTGTTGATCAGCCCGACCGCGACCAGGGAGTTGCCGCCGGTGGCGAAGAAGTCGTCCTGCACCGAGACGGTCGCCCGCTTCATCGCCCGCTTCCAGTACTCGGCTATCCGGCGTTCGACGTTGGTGCGCGGCGCGACGAAGGGACGGTCGTCGGTGTCCACATCGGTCATGTCGGACGCGGCGAGCGCCTTGAGGTCGATCTTGCCGTTGGCGGTGGTCGGCAGCTCGTCGAAGACGACGACCTTGTTCGGGATCATGTAGTCCGGCAGGAAGTTGACCAGGTCGTCCCTGACCATCTCGGCCGGGCCCCTCATGTGCACGACGTCTTCGCGCATGCCTTCGTGCAGCCGCTGTTCATCGCTCACGCGGCCGCCGATGAAGAAGTACACGGCACCGGTGGGCCGGTCGAGACCGCGCAGGATGCCGTCGATCCGCCTGGCGGAGGGCAGGTCGTCGCCGGTCTTGGAGCTGTACCCGGACGACATGAACCCGAGGTTCACGTCGTTCATCGACAGGTGCTGCAGCTTGCGGCCGAGGTCGACGTACCGCCGCCAGTCCCGGTCGGTCCGGCTGATCACCGAGATCCCGATGCTCGCCCGGTCGTACACCCCTTGGTTGATGGCGATGACGTGCTTGCTCAGGACGAGCTCGGACGAGATCCGCTCCAGCCGTCCCTCCGCGTAGGCGTACTGGCCATCGGGCAGGTCGGCGACCTTTCCCTGGTGTGCCTGGACGTACACGTCGAGCGAGTCGTCCGACCGCGGCCCGGCGTACGGGACCAGTTCGAACGTGCCGAGGTAGCAGTCCTCCTCGGCGACCTCCAGGCGGTCCTTGGTGGCCGGTGCGAAGTCCCGGTCGACGATGTCGAGGCCGTAGGACGGCAGGACCTCCTCGAACAGGCCGACCATGTGACCGGCCTCGATCTCCAGCACTTCCTGGATGTTGTTCTTGTAGACCGGCTCGATCGCCCGCTTCTTGCCGACGAAGTGCAGCTTCACCTCCGGCTCCGCCGTGGCGGCGGTCTCCGTGATCAACACCAGTTGGTGGCGGATCGGGTGGTAGTAGTAGATGCCCGACCGGAGGTCGCCGTACCCGGTGATCTCCGGGTACACCTGCGTGGCGTACAGCGCTCCCGGCGAGGCGTAGCCGTACTTCGGCAGCAGCCGTTCCGAGCTCAGGTGCGGCCCGAAGTAGCGCAGGATCTCGCCGAACTCCTCGAAGCCGATGTCGGCCAGGCTGCGCGAGTCCGTGCCGGTGACCCGCCGTTCGAGCAGCCGCAGGACGTCGGCCCTGGTGACCTCGCCACCCTCGTAGAACCGGTACGTCTTGCGCGCGAACGCCTGTCGCCGCTGCGCTTCCGTTGCCGCCTTCCACGGCAGGTCCACCACCGGCTTGCCGCTGATCTCGCCCGCGTCCCGCGTGCCCGCGTTCGACAGCTGCGCCTTGACCTGGAGCCTGCTCTCCTTGGACTGGTGGTGCGCGTCGTGGTTGCCCTGGTCCATCAGGGCCGCTTCCTTCGGGTTCAGCTCGATGCAGGCGATCAGGTTCTGGAAGCGGGTGTGCGGGTCGTCCTTGACTATCACCGCCGCGTGCCTGACCCAGTCGTGGGTCTCGATCGCCAGCTTGATCTCGTCCAGCTCGACCCGGAAGCCGCGCAGCTTCACCTGGTTGTCCGCCCTGCCGACGAACTGGGCGGTGCCGTCGGCGTTCCAGTAGGCCAGGTCCCCGGACTTGAACAGCTTCCCCTCGCCGAACGGGTTGTCCACGAACCACTGCGCGGTCAGCTCCGGCTTGTGCATGTACCCGCGCGCCACCTGGATCCCGCCGATGTACAGCTCGCCGACCTCCCCCACGCGCTGCTCGCGCATCTTGCCGTCGAGGATGTGGTACTCGGTGTCGTACGCGGGAGCACCGATCGAGATCGCGTTCGGGCCCTCGGCGACTGCGGGCCGGTCCACCGTGAACGCCGACGAGTTGATCGTGCACTCGGTCGGCCCGTACAGGTTGACCAGCTCGCACCCCGGCACGGTGTCGAGGCAGTGCAGCGCGAGCGGCTTGGGCAGCGCCTCACCGCCGGTGAAGATCTGCGTGAGCGACGCGCACGTCGGCAGCTCCTCGGTGTCCAGCAGCGCCTGGAGCAGCGTGGGAACGCACTGGAGCGTGGTGACGTCATGGGTCCTGATGGTGTCGATCAACCGGTCGACGTCGCGGTAGACCCCCGTGCTGCCGATCACGACCTTGGCCCCGCACGCGGGCGCGAGGATCTCCCACTGCGCCGCGTCGAAGCTCATCGGCGTCTTCTGGAGCACGGTCTTCTCGTGGTTCAGCCCGTAGGTCGCCGCGAGCCACCGCATCTGGCTGACGATGCTGCGGTGTTCGATCATCACGCCCTTCGGCTTGCCGGTGCTGCCGGAGGTGTAGATGACGTACGCCAGGTTGTCCGGGGCCGGACGGCTGGTGGCCGTGCCACAGCCACGGGTCTCCTCCAGCGTGACGATCCTGGTGCCCTCCGGTGCGAGCGCGGCCAGGCGGTCCACGAGTTCCTCCTGCGCCAGAACGACCTTCGTGGCGGAGTCCTCGATCATGTAGCGCAGCCGCTCCTCGGGGTACTCCGGTGCCAGCGGCAGGTAGGCACCGCCCGCGAGCAGGATCCCCCAGGCGCCGATCACCAGGTCCGGCGAAGGCTCGACGAACAGGCCGACGCAGTCGTCGGCGGCCACGCCGAACTCCTCAAGGCAGCCGGAGAGCTCGCAGCCGCACCGGACCAGTTCGCTGAAGGTCAGGCGGTCGTCGCCGTGCACGATGGCCGTGTCGTCCGGCCGCAGCCGGGCTTGTTCGTGGAGCAGGTCCGGAAGGCAGGCTTGCGCTGACGGGTCGCGCGTCGGTTGGTTGAGCGAATTCATCTGGCCCCCAGTGGACTAGTGGCGATCGGTCGACTTCTCCAGCCGGACCGCGGTCAATCCGGCACCCCCACCGCGAAGCCCTGCCGCAACGCGGTGGCGATCTCGACCACCCTCCTGGCCTGGTATGCGATCGCGGCCAGGTTGTCGTCGGTGACGTTCTCCGCGAGTCGTCCGGGGACCGCCTGAAGACCGGAGACCGAGCTCACGCCGTAGGGGTTGCCGTTGCTCGGCGCGAGTTGGACGTCGTCGGCGGTGCCCGGCGGCACGATGATCGCGCCCCAGTGGTAGAAGGCGTTGTTCAGCGACAGGATCGTGCTCTCCTGGCCGCCGTGCGGGGAACCGGTCGAGGTGAACGACGACATGACCTTGTCGAGCAGCCCGCGGCGCGCGTGCAGCGGCCACGCCAGGTCGATGAAGTGCTTGAGCGGCGCGGCGATGAGGCCGAAGCGCCCTGGACTCCCCCACAGGATCGCGTCCGCCCATTCGAGGTCGTCGATGCTCGCGGTCGGCATGTCCTTGATCGCCTCGGCGTGCTCCGACCACGCCTGCGTCCACTGGGTGAATTCCGGCGCCAGCGACTCGTTGACGAACTCCGGTACCGGGCGCAGGCGTGTCTCCGCACCGGCCTTCTCGGCCGCCTCGGCCGCGGCCGTGGCGAGCTTGTGGATGTTGCCGGTTCCGGAGTAGTAGACGATGGCGACTTTGGTCGCACTGTCGGTTCCTGTGGTCGACATGGGTCGTTGGTCCTCCTCGTCATGGTCGGCGTGGCCACGCTCGACGCCGGTCGACCGCGGCCACGCCGGGTCGACCGGCCGTCCTCATGGGCGATGTGCGGCAGTCGTCCCCCTCACGACACGACGTCCGTCCCGAAGTACCGGTCGCCGAAGTCGCCGATTCCGGGCAGCATGTAGGCGTTCTCGTTCAACCGCTCCTCGATGGACGACGTCACCATCCGCACGTTCGGATGGCGCTCGCGGACGGCGGTGATGCCCTCCGGGGCCGACAGCAGGTTGACGAACACGATGTGCTCCTCGGGGACCCCCTTGTCGAGCAGGACGTCGATCGCGGCCAGCGCGGTGCCACCGGTGGCGAGCATCGGGTCGAGCAGCAGCACGTGCCGGTGGGCGATGTCCGCCGGCAGTTTCGAGTAGTACAGGTGCGGCAGCTTCGTCACCGTGTCGCGCTGGATCAGGATCTTGCCGATCCGGACCCCCGGCGCCACGGCGCGCAGCTCCGCCTCCATGCTCTCGCCCGCGCGGGCGATGGACACACCGCAGACCTGCGGACCGACCCGCAAGCCGTGGTAGGTCCGCCCGACCGGCGTCTGCACGTCGTACGACTCGTACGGCAGCAACTCCAGGCCGGCCTCGACCAGCTCGCGGATGATCCTGCTCGCGTTGTGGACGAAGTCCTGCCGGTCGGCGTGGCGGTCCCGGATGATCGTGTGCAGTGCGCGCAGGTGATTGGTCTGCGGCAACAGGTGCACCGCGTCCTCGACCGACTTCGTCGCGTTGGTCATCCCGCTCACCCCCTGGTCTCGGCGGTGATCCGGGAGAAGGCCTTGCGCGACTCCTCGACGAACTTGCGCACCTTCACCGGGTCCTTGCGGCCGGTGGCGTCCTCCAGGCCGGTGTGGGCGTCCACGGCGGCCGGGCGGACCGCCCTGATCGCGTCCGCGACGTTCTCCGGGTTCAGCCCACCGGCCAGCATCAGCGGCCGGGGCGAGATCCGCGCCAGTTCGGCGCTGATGCCCCAGTCGTGCACCAGGCCCGTCGCGCCCTTCGCGCCGGTCGCCGGGTCGAAGCTGTCGGTGATGAACATGTCGACCGACTCCGCGGAGCCCTCGACGACCTCGGCCAGCTCATCGATGTTGTCCGCCTTCACCACCAGGCTCTTGAGCAGGTACAGGTCCGGGGCGATCTCCCGCAGCGTGCGCAGTTCGGCGGGCGCCACGTCACCGTGCAGCTGGATGGCGCCGACGCCCATCTCGGCGCAGAACGCCTTGATCTCGTCGGCGTCGGTCAGGTAGGTGATGATGACGCCCTTGTGCTCCGGCTGGATCCTCTTGATGATCGCCACCGCGTCCGCCTCGGAGAGGTCCTCGTTCTTCGCGGGGAGCCGCAGCGCGAACCCCAGCCAGTCCGCGCCCTCCTCGATGATCATGTCGGCTTCGGCCTGGTCGATGATTCCGGCGACTTGGATCAAGCCCTCCATGGTGATCTCCCTCTGGTGACGGCCATTCGCGATGCGGATGGCGTGGACGGGGCCCACGGGTCAGCGACGCCCACTGCCTTCCGCGTTCTTGAGCTCGTTGACCACGAGTTCCGCGACGGGGGCGGCCGACGCGGGGTTCTGCCCGGTGATGAGTCGGCCGTCGCTCTCGGTGTGGCAGACGTAGTTCGACGCCTTGGTGTGGATCGCGCCGCGCTCCTTCAGCCGCTCCTCCAGGAGGAACGGCATCGCGTCGACGAGGCCCACGGACTCCTCTTCCTCGTTGGTGAAGGAGGCGACCTTCTTGCCCTCCACGAGGTAGGAGCCGCCGGGGAGCCGGAGGTCGACGAGGGCCGCCGGGCCGTGGCAGACGGCGGAGACCACGCCTCCCCGCTCGTAGATCTCCAGTGCGAGCCGGGCGAAGTCGGGCGAGTCCGGGAAGTCGAACATGGCGCCGTGCCCGCCGACGTAGAAGATCGCCGAGTAGTCCTGCGACCGCACCTGGGACGCGGGCCGCGTCGCGGCGAGCTTCGCCTGCACGGTCTCGTCCGCGAGGAAACCGGTGATCTCCGGGTCGTTCTCCTCCCCGTCGAACACCACGGCCGGTGGTTCGCCGCCGCGCACGGAGACGAAGTCGACCTCGTGGCCCGCCGAGGTGAAGACGTTGTACGGGTGGGCCGCTTCCGAAACGCTGTAGCCCGTGGGGTTCCCGGTGTCCCCCAGGACGTCGTGGCTGCTGACCGCGAGCAGTATCCTTGCCACTTCTCCTCCTGATGTGCCTTCGATCCGGTCGATGCGACCTGCCGTCGAACGCAGGTCAGGGCTTGTGGATGAAATCGTTGACCAGCTTGACGAATTCGAGCGGCCTCTCGAAGAGCACCATGTGGCCGCTGTCCATCTCGACGTAGGAGGAGTTCGGGATCGCGGCCGCCAGTTCCCTGGAGTGGTGCGTCGGAACCGCGCCGTCCGGGTTGCAGGCGACCACCAGGGTTTCCGCCTGGACCTTCCCGACGATGTCCCGGATGTCGACGCGCACCAGCAGTTCCAGCTGCCGGATCCGGCCGCGCGACGGGCTGAGTTCCGCACCCAGCTTGTCGATCTCCTCCACGCTGTCCAGGGTGTTGAGGTACCTCGGGCTGAACGCGGTGCTCGTCAGGACCCGCCCGAACGCCACCGGGTCGTGCGACTGGCTCAGCGTCAAGCCGATCAGGTTCTTGATGTACAAGTCCGTCCGCACCAAACCACCCACCGGGATCAGGCGCCTCACCTGCTCGGGGTGCAGGGCCGCCGTGGCCGCCACCACCGAACCGCCGAGCGAGAATCCCAGCAGGTCGACCGGCTCGGTGCCGTGGTCCGCGATCACCGCGGAGACTTCCTCCGCCAGCATCTCGATGGTCAGGTCGGCACCGTCGTCCTCGGCCGCTTCGCTGCCGGACAGCTCGGGGATGACTACCGTGTTGCGCTGGGCGAATTCATCCACCAGGTGACCGAAGGCGCTTTGCCCGCCCTTGCCGACGCCGTGCACCAGCACCAAGGTCGGTCCCGACCCGGTCACCGCGTACTTCACGCGCGAGTTCCCCACGGACACCGTAGGCATACTTGATCAGCTCCTTCTGCTTCGTGGATCGTTGTGCGGAGAACCGTTCGAGGGGCGCGGCGGAAGGGTCTCCCCTACCTGGGCCGCACGTCCTCCCGGTAGCGCCCGTACTCGCCGCTCGACGAGAGGTCGGAGTAGCGCTGTTGTGGGCAGGACATCGTTCCCCTTGCCGGACTTCGAAATTTCGTTCGGTAGCACCGATGCTTGCAGGCGGTTTCGGGGTCCGCCATCTCAGACGGCTTCAACTTGTTGCATGGCAACAAGAAGAACCCAGTGGTGCGTGCAGATTGTTGCTGTGCAACAACATGACGCCCTCAACCGGTGGACGGGGCGGGTGTCGGCGGTGAACGATGCAGGTCGGGCGATTCGGTGGAACCCACCGCGCGGCAGGAGTCTCGCAGGCCGCAGCCCTGTTCCCGCCGGCGCGTGCGAGGCCGCCGGCTCCGCACCTCAGGAGGTGGTGCTCGTAGACGACCGGGCCTGGTCACCTCGGCCAGGGGCTGTACCCCAGTGGCAGGACCCTGGGCGGCGGATCAGCCCGACGACTCCAGCATCTCCAGCTTGGCGGTCAGGTAGCCGGCTTGGAACCGGGTCTCCGCACCGATCTGCTCCTGCACCTCGGCGATGTGGCGGCGGCAGGTGCGCACCGACACGCCGATCCGGCGGGCGATGCTCTCGTCGCGCATGCCCTCGGCGAGGAAGTAGACGATCGCGCGCCGCACGTCCTCGCTCAAGCGCATGCCTTCCGAACGGGACACGGCCTTGCCCTGGAACGGTTTCGCCTGACACCAGACCTGCTCGAACAGGCCCGCCACCGACTTGGCGACCGCGGGCTGGTCGACCGACACCACTCCGGAGTGGTCGAAGAAGAAGACCGTCTCCTGGTCGACCGCGCAGAGGTGGTTCCACAGCTTCTCGATGGTCCGCACCTGGCCGCCCGAACTCGTGATGGCCGCCGCGTTGCCCTGCACCGCCGGGTGGTACCTGGCCGTGTGCTGGTGCAGCACGCACAGGCGGACGCCGTCGCGGGTCGAGCACCCGTCCGCGAACAGGATCGAACCGAACCGGTGCTCGGCGATCGGGTCCGGTCCGCACATCACCAGCACCTCGTCGCGGGCATCGGCGATGCGCTCGTGCACCAGGACCCTCGCGGCGTCGAGGTCGGTGATCGTGTCCAGCACCCCGTCCTGCCGGTTGCGCTGCTCCACGGCGGACTCGTACGCCACCATCAGGCGGTCGAACTCACCCGAGATCAGCTCGATCCGGTACTGCGCATCACGAATGGTCGCTTCCAAGGAGTGGATCATCGTCGAGGCCGCCACGTCCGGGCGCAACACCGCCAGGCCACCCTCGTCCGGGAGCCGACGCGCCAAGTGGGCCTCGGACAACTTGCGGACCACCCGCCGCGCCCCGTCCGACCCGAATTCCCGCTCGATGGCCGTTTGGTCGACGAGGCCCAGCTCGACTACGCGACGGTAGAGCTCGAGCGCCTCCTCGTCCACTCGCGGCAACGGTAAGGAAACCTCGCCATCGGGCGATGGAGCGTGGTCGTCGGATAATACTTTGCGAATCGCCATCATGAACCCCCAGAGCGGCTTGCACGAGGGCGACGGGCCACTTGGATTGCGAAACCCATCACCATTGATCCGAACCGGAATCCATCTCGCGATCATTTCGCATCCGGTTTGTTGATCCGCTGAAATTTTCAGGTGATCATATTTTGCGTAATCACACTACACCGCGAGGGGCCGAGCTATCGTCGCATTGACGGCACTTCCCCAAGATCGGCCTATCCGGATCCGGAATAGATCGGGTTCACCTCATGCCCAAAGCGCTCAGGCCTAACCGAAGACCACCGCCCTGACTTGCGTCCAACTGGTCAAAATCGCCAGTCGACCTGGATGCGTTCGACGTCATCCCTGGTCGTGGCGTGGTCACGGGTGCCAAGCTGAAGGATCGACCGTGCGATGAAGGAGGTAACGACAGAACCTCCCGCGTGCGGGCACGCGCTGCCAGCGTGAAGCTATGAGCATGAACCTCACCCTGAACAACGGCGTCGAGATGCCCGCACTCGGGTTCGGCGTCTTCCAGACACCACCGGAGCAGACCATCGAGGCAGTGGAAACCGCTGTTCGCGAGGGTTACCGGCACATCGACACCGCGGCCGCGTACGGCAACGAGCGCGAGGTCGGCGAGGCGATCCGCCGTTCCGGTCTCGACCGGTCCGAGATCTTCGTCGAGACCAAGGTCTGGATCAGCGACTACGGCTACGACGCGACGCTGCACGCGTTCGACAAGAGCGCGGGCAAGCTCGGCGTCGACCGGATCGACCTGCTGATCCTGCACCAACCCCTCCCCAACCGGTTCGACCTCACGCTGGAGGCGTACCGGGCGCTGGAGACGTTGCTGGAGAACGGCAGCGTGCGGGCGATCGGGGTCAGCAACTTCATGCCCGACCACCTGGACGACCTGCTCAAGAGCGCGACGGTCGTGCCCGCGGTCAACCAGGTCGAGATGCACCCGTACTTCGCCCAGCCGGAGGTGATCGCGGCCGACGCCGCGCACGGCATCGTCTCGCAGGCGTGGTCGCCGATCGGTGGGATCACCTTCTACCGGGACGGCGAGGGCGGCAGCACCCTCGACGACAGGACCATCGCGGGCATCGGCCAGGCGCACGGCAAGACCCCGGCCCAGGTCATGTTGCGCTGGCACCTCCAGCACGGCCGGTCAGCCATCCCGAAGTCGACCCGCCAGGAGCGGATCGCCGAGAACATCGACGTGTTCGACTTCGAGCTCACCGACGCCGAACTCGCCGCGATCGACGGCCTCGACCAAGGCGTGCGCCGAGGTCCTGAGCCTGCCGCGATCACCCTGGAGAAGTTCGGCCTGAAGATTCCCGAGGCGTAGCCTGCGGGTGTCCGAAATGGATGGAGCGGCCGAGTTGGAGCCACTCGGCCGGTCATGCCACTACCTCCATGGGAATCAGGGCCGGGCGGCGGCGTTCCGCTCGGGTGTGGGAGGACCGCACGTTCGGGGTAATGGTGTTACCTCCTTCATCCCCGGCGCACGGCCTACTGTGAGTTCATGGGCCACATCGATCCTCGCGCCGAGGTCCGCGAGTTCCTCAGCTCACGGCGGGCGCGCATCACCCCGGAGCAGGCGGGCCTGCCCGCTTACGGCGGCAACCGGCGCGTCAAGGGACTGCGCCGGGAAGAGGTGGCGCTGCTCGCGGGCGTGTCCATCGACTACTACGTGCGCATGGAACGGGGCAACCTGTCCGGCGCGTCGGAGAGCGTGCTGGACGGCGTGAGCCGGGCGCTGCAACTCGACGAGGCCGAGCGCGAGCACCTGTACGCCCTCGCCCGAACCGCGGACTCCGGCTCTCGCCGCCGCCCGGCCCAGCCCGCCACCGTGCGCCCCGCGGTGCAGCAGGTGCTCGACGCGATCAGCGACGCGCCTGCGTGGGTGCGCAACGGGCGTCACGACATCGTGGCCATGAACCGCCTGGGCCGCGCCCTCTACGCCCCGGTGCTCGTCGAGCCGCGCAGACCGGCGAACACGTGCCGGTTCGTCTACCTCGACCCGGCGGCGCGGGAGTTCTTCGTCGACTGGGAGCGCGTCGCCAACGACGCCGCAGCGATGCTCCGCCTCGAAGCGGGCCGCAACCCGCACGACCGCAAGCTGATCGAACTGGTCGGCGAGCTCTCCACGCGCAGCGAGATCTTCCGCGAGCGCTGGGCATCCCACGACGTGCAGTACCACCGCAGCGGCCAGAAGCGGCTGCGCCACCCGGTCGTGGGACGACTCGACCTGAACTTCGAGTCGATGGAACTGCCCTCCGAACCCGGCCTCACCCTCAACATCTACACCGCCGCCCCGAGCAGCCCCACCGCCGACGGCCTCACGATGCTCGCCAGCTGGGCTGCCACCCAAGAACTCGCGCAGCCGCAACCCTGAACGGGCAGGCGCCCAGGGGTTCCCCCGGTCACGGGCTTGGAAACCTCGTCTGAGGGGTGCTGTCGTTACCTGGAAGGACAGACCCTGCCACGGGGTCCAGCGCGGGCGTTCGATGGTTCTCAGGCCGAGGAAAACCACGACGGGAAGAGGACCATGAAGGCAACCGTGATCTACGGAGCCGGTGACGTGCGGGTGGAAACCGTTCCGGACCCCAAGCTGCGTGAACCGACCGACGCGATCGTCCGGGTGCTGCGCTCCTGCGTCTGCGGCAGCGACCTGTGGCCCTACGGCGCCAAGCCCGCACGGGACCACGGCGACCGCATCGGCCACGAGTTCCTCGGTGTGGTCGAGGAAACCGGTGCCGACGTCGCCGGGCTGACAGCAGGAGACGTGGTGGTCGCGCCGTTCGTGTGGGCCGACAACACCTGCGACTTCTGCGCCGAGGGCCTGCAGACCTCCTGCCGCCACGGCGGCCAGTGGGGTCGTGACGGCGTGGACGGCGGCCAGGGCGAGGCGGTGCGGGTACCGCAGGCGGCGGGCACGCTGGTCAAGCTGCCCGTCGGCGAGGACTCCGCGCTGCTGCCCTCGTTGCTCACGCTCTCGGACGTGTTCTCCACCGGGCACCACTGCGCGGTGACCGGGGGTGTCACCCAGCGGACCACGGTGACGGTGATCGGCGACGGCGCGGTCGGCCTGTCCGCGGTGCTGGCGGCCAAGCGCCTGGGCGCCGAGCGGATCATCCTGATGGGGCGGCACGCGGTTCGCACCGACCTCGGGCGCGACTTCGGCGCCACCGACGTCGTGGCCGAGCGCGGTGCGGAGGGCGTCGAGCGGGTGCGCGAGCTGACCGGCGGCGACGGCACCCACGTCGTGCTGGAGTGCGTCGGCCTCGAACCCGCCATCGAGACCGCCTTCGGGGTGGTCCGCGACGGCGGCACGGTCAGTCGCGTCGGCGCGCCGCAGTACCCCGCCGTGCCCGCCGACTTCGGGGTGTTCCTGCGCAACATCACCCTGACCGGAGGCGTCGCACCCGCTCGTGCCTACATCGAGGAGCTCCTGCCCGACATCCTCGACGGCCGGATCGAACCCGGCCGGGTGTTCGACCGGACGATCGGGTTGGACG
>JBDSAJ010001024.1:0-3224 GCA_039922235.1 Umezawaea sp. | reverse complement strand
GCCCGGCAGTCCGAACTGGGGCGAGGTCCGGCCGGACCACGCCCCAGTGCTCGGCTACCAGCCCTGGGTGTGACTACTGCCGCTTCGGCGGGTCGGGCAGGTCGAGGTGCCCGACCATCCGGGGCGGGTTCGCCGAGGTCCTGACCTCGTAGTCGTCGTCGCGCGCGTCGTTGACGTTGTTCGGCCCGATGGTGGTGACCACCTCCTGGGCCTTCTCCCAGATCGGCCCCTTGGCGTGCGTGTTCGTCCCCTCGGCGGCGCGCACCGTCGAGCCGTCGGCGGTCTGGAACGTGTGGCCCTGGGTGTTGTGCCCGGCGGTCGTCGACCCGTCGGGCGAAGTGCCGGTGGCCCAGGTGTCCGCGAGACCCTGGCGCCGCCCCTCCATGCCGCCCGCCGCACCGCCGATACCGCCGGAAACGGCTCCGGACGCGGCTGCCTTGAGGGTGTCCTCCAGGCCGAACTTGCCGTGCGCGTAGTTGGTCAGGACGTTGCCCCCCGCGCCGGCGACCGCGCCCTCCGCCGCGCCCCGGCCCGCGGCCTCGAAGAAGTTGCCGGTGGTGTTGCCGAGGCCCTTGGACAGCGACCCGACCGCGCCGCTGGCGACACCGGCCGCCACGCCTGCGATGCCCGCGTCGACCGTCTTGTCCACGTCCCAGCTCTTGCGGTTGCCCGCAATCGCTTGCCCGATCTGGATGCCCAGGTCGATGCCGACGTTGATGGCCACGTTGATGGCGATCTGCTTGATCAGCTCGCGGAAGAACATCTGCACGGTGATGCGGGTCGCCGCCTGGGCGATCGGCACCCCGGCGGTGCTCGCGCCGAACGTGGCGACCGCGGAGGCGATCATGGCCACGATCTGGGCCGCCAGCACGATCAGCGCCAAGATGATGCTGAGCTTCGTGTACTCGATGTTCAGCGCGGCGTCGTCGCAGCCGGACGCGAGGTCCGTGCAGAGCTGCTGGAGGTTCACCAGGTAGGCGTCGCCCTCGACGAACTGCTTCCAGTACTTGTCGAACGCCTCCGCGGTCTGGCCCGACATGCAGCCCAGCGCGCCGCCCGCCGCGCCCTGGCCGTCCTGGATCACGTCCTCGACGGCCGCGGCAGCCGCGGTCCACGCCTCGCTGAGCCTGCGCAGCGCGGTCTCGTCACCCTCGGGCCAGTCGGCGCCGACGACGATCGGGACCAGCCACTCGACAGCGCCCGGAATCTCGATGCCCATCGTTCCCCCTCAGCCCTGCGCGCCGAACGAGTGCGCGTTGCCCTGGTCGGCCTGCTCCCAGGTCGTGGCGGTGTTGTCCAGTTCGGTCCGGATGGCGAGGACCGCCTCGGCGATGCCGGGGAAGGCCTCGCGAGCGGTGTCCGCCGCTGGGCTGTACCCCTGCGCGAACTTCTGGCCGACCTCGTCGCCACCCCAGCACGTGCCCTCGGCGTCCATCACCGACCGCAGCGCCTGCCACGCGTCCGCCAGCTTGTCGCCGGTCGACGTGAACTTCGGCGACGCCGACCGCAGCGCGTCGGGGTCGACCTCGAAACCGGTCACCAGCCGTTCCCGTCCATCATCGAGTCACGCGGCTCGTCGTCGTCCGGCCGCTTCCGCGGAGCGGGCGGGGTCAGCGGCGGGGCAGCGGGCGTGGGCAGCAGGTCCTTCAGCGACGGCGCGCCGGGGAACAGGTCCGGCAGGTCCGGCACGTCCTGCTGGAACGGGGCCATGGCCGCGTCGGCCTGGGCGCGGACGTCGAGCGCCGCCCGCTGGATGACCTGCACCACGGACTGGGCGAGCTTGTCCGGCGTGCTGCGCTCGAAGGCGTTCGGCGCGAACCGCACGTCCGTCGCGATGCCCGCCGCGTTCACGACCACGTGCACGAGACCGTCCGGCGACGTCGCGGACCCGGTCTTCGCCACGGCTTCGGCCTGTGCGTCGCGCAGTGCCGACGTCTGGCGTTCGAGGTTGGCCAGCATGGAGTCGACCTGGGTGCGCAAAGCCGCGTTGCGGGCTTCGAGCGCGGCTCGCTGAGCGGGATCGTTCATGAAGACCTCTCACTGTGACGGACGGGCATTCGTCCGATTGTCACGCAAAGCGATGCGCCGCACACTCCAATCGGCCTAATCGGTAACGCCGTCGATGTCGCGGACGATTCCACGTGACGCCGTCGGCGTGGAATCCGTGAGCGGGTGCATCTGGATGATCAGTGGCAGACGCCGCGCCCTCGCCTTGGCGGGGGCAGCGCTCGTCAGCGGTGGGATGATCGGCGCCCTGCTGCTGTCCGGCAACCCCAAACCGGTCGACGTGCGGCAGGTGCAGGGCAGCTTCGGGCCGGAGCCGATGCTCAGCGCCACGTACACCACCAGCGTCCTCGGTGTGGGTCCGACAACGACCACCCCTCCGCCTCCCCCGCCCGTGACGACGACGGAGGCGCAGAACACCGAACCCCCGCCGACGGGCAAGCCCCGCACCCCGGAACCGTCGCACGACCTGCCGCCGTGGCTGCGGGACCTCGGCGGCTGCGACGACGACTACCGGTCCGACGGCGCGTGCGTGCCGTGGCTGTTCCCGCTGCTGGTGGACGAGTGCGACTGGCTGCGCAAGCACGGGTCGGTGCGGATCGAGGTGCACGGGCAGGACCGGCACGAACTCGACCCGAACCTGGACGGGATCGCCTGCGGCGACGGGGATCGCTGACCGCTCCCGCAACGGCAACCGTAGGTCCCCCGGCACCGTGAAATCCCCGGTCGGATATCCCGGAGTTGCTCGGTCGGGTTTCTCATGGGTGCAGGGGTTCGGTTTGCGTCGGTGGTTGGTGGCTTCGGCTGCCGTCGTGCTGTGGCCGATTTGACTTGGGGACCCCTCATTTGACCCTTTATCGGGCTTGAAAGGCAGGCGTGGAAGAGCCTGCCCGATCGGGTCCGTGCACTCGCGGGGGATGCGACCTGGCGGCAACTGCTCACCGACGAGCGCGGCACGTTGGTGGAGGTCGGACGCCGCAGCTACCGGCCACCGGCGGCGCTGCGCGACTTCGTCCAAGCCCGCGACAAGACCTGCGTGTTCCCAGGGTGCTCGGTGCCTGCGCATCGCGCTGACATCGACCACACCACGGCCTTCCCGGACGGTCCGACCACAGCCGGCAATCTGGGAGTGATGTGCCGGGCGCATCACCGACTCAAGCAAGATCCCCGCTGGACTGTGACCCAGCCGACTCCCGGAACCTTCGTGTGGACCAGCCCCA
>JBDSAJ010001023.1:0-10672 GCA_039922235.1 Umezawaea sp. | reverse complement strand
TGGCATCGGGCGGCGTCACGGCCTTCGGTCTGCTCGCGACCACCGAGGTGTTCACCGTGCTGCTGCGGGACGGACCCACTCCACAGCGGCTGGTCACGTCGTTGCCCGCGGTTCTGGTGGTGGTGGTGGTGGTGGGGTCCTACGCGATCAGAGCGCTGTTGGACACGGCGGTGGCGGCGGTCGAGGGAGCGCTTCGCCCAATGGTGACCCGCGCCGCGGAGGACGAGGTCACGGCGACGGTGGCGCGGATGTCCCTGATCTCCTTCGAGGACGCGGACTTCCAGGAGTTGGCCAGACGAGCCGGGACGGATGGGCTGGAGTCGATCGGCGCCGGTGTGCGCACCGCCTCGGCCGCGCTCACCGAGTGCCTCCGCGCGGTCAACCTGCTTCACGAGGACTCTCACCACGTCGAGCTGTACCGCAGGCTCCTCGATGACGGCGTTCTTCAGCGCAGCCCCGAAACCGGCGTCCAAGCGCCCGCGGACCCCCAGGTCATCACGATGAGCGGAGTGTCTTTCACCTACCTGGGCCAGAGCCGCCCGGCTCTGCGCGACCTCGACCTGACCATCAACCGCGGCTAGGTGATCGCGCTCGTGGGCGAGAACGGGTCCGGGAAGACGACGCTCGGCAAGCTCGTCACCGGCCTGTACCCGCCCACGACGGGCACGGTGAAGTGGGACGACGTGGACCTCGCCGAGGCCGACACCCGCAGCGTCCACGACCGGGTCGCCGTGATCGCCCACGCTCCCGCGAGTGGACGGTGACCGCGGGGGGTCGCGGTCCAGGTATCGCTGCTTCTGGCAGTCTCAGCCTGGCCGGGATTTCGGCCAGGCTGGCGCGATCGTGTCATGCCTTGAACAACGGGCCGTGCGCCAGCGCTCTGTCATGCGCCAGGACGTGCCCGCCCTCGGCCGGAAGGCCGCGGAACTGACCTTCAACCGCATCACGGGCGAGCAGTCGCAGCCGGCGCACGTCGTGCAGGTCACCGTCGTTCCAGGTCAACCTCCTGTGGAAGCGGATCCGAAGCGGATTGGAAGCGCGGTGGCGGACGGTGTGGCCACAGATCCACCGGAAGTGAAGTGAGGGAGTACAGGTTGAAGAATTCCTGGATGCACCGTGTCGGGATCGCGTTCGCGGCGGCCGCCGTGGGGGTCGTCGTCAGCGCCGGGGTCGCCAGCGCGGCCGACGGGACCGTGTCGAACGGCAGCGGCCGGGCCGACTGGTACGAGCACGCCGACACGCTCAGCGTGTGTGACAACAAGGGCGACGGTCGAGGCGTCCGCGGGTACATCTACCGCCCCAACGCAGGCGACCCGGCGAACGGCACCGTGCTGATCAAGGCGAGCGACCCGTCCGACGACGGCAACTGCGTCTCGGTCTCGGAGAACATCGACGAGTCCATCGCCATCTCCATCAAGGTGTGCAACTACCAGGGCGCGAGCATCACCAACTGCGTGTACAAGCGCCTGCGCTGACCGCCGGTATCTCCAGGACGTGCACCAGCCCGGGCACCGCGTCCAGGGTCATGTGCTGGGCGTTGCACCCCGAGGCGCTGACCCACTGGTACAGCGACGGGCTGGTCTGGTCGCAGTCCGAGGCCCCAGGGCAGCGGGCGGTCTTCGCCGTCCCGCTCGCCGACCTGCCCTGAGCCGACCGGTGCGGTGACCATCCGCCCGACGTCGCCAGGAAGCGGGCCAGCGCGATCCCGGCCGGGAAGCAACCACACCATCGTTGCGGCGCACAGTCACTGACACTGACGTGCCGCCTGCTTACTGACATTCTCGTGACGCCTCACACGACTGGTTCTACCGCGAGACCGACGAGCCCGACGAGGTCGGCACCGATGGAGAACCGGCGCTGCGGGTGAGCCCGGACGGTCGGGTGTCGGGCACGCTGCCCACCGGCGCGCAGCTCGGGCTGCGGCTGCTCGACGGGACCGCGGCCGCGCAGTGGGCGGCGGACGATCACGGCCAGGCGGCGATCGATCAGCTGGCCGCACGGTTCCCCAACGCGGTCATGGTGCACACCCCGGTACACGCCTCGTAGATCAACCAGGTGGAGATCTTCTTCTCGGTGGTACGACGCAAAGTCGTGTCACCCAACGATTTCACCGACCTGACCGAGGTCGAGCAACGACTGGCCGCCTTCGAGAAGCGCTACAACGCCACCGCCCAGCCCTTCCAATGGAAGTTCACCAGCCGCGACCTGCACGACCTACTCGCCAGGATCAGCGAACACGAACACCGGGACGCCCCTGCCGAACTTCCACGCGCGGCATGATCACCCCGAAGAACTTCCGAAAGCGACCACTAAATTTGCGAGCAAGACCTGGTCCACGTCGTCAGAGGCAAGACCGCCGAGCGCTCCGGCCAGTGCCGGGAACTTCCCTCCCAGCGCCGGCATGGTTGTCGCTGTTGCCCGCGCTGCCCCGCCGGCCTGGCTCCTGGTCAGTTCCGCGAAGGGGCCCGGTACCTCTGGTACTGGTCGATCATGCGATCGACCTGCCCCTGGGTGAACACCCGCGCATAGGACCCGTAGGACATGAAGTTCCAGAGCGGATCTTTGCCGGGCTTGTCGGGGCAGCTGTCAGGGGCCGGATCGAGGAACGACGGAGCGCTGTCCACGAGGTGTTTGGGCGTGTCCTCGACACCGTCGTCGCCGGAGTCGTCGCAGCCGCCTTCGAAGGTGTGGTTGAGTCCCAGCCAGTGACCGGCCTCGTGCACGATCGTGGACGCCAGCGTGCTGTAGGGCGTCGCCGTGAAGCTGGCCGGATTGAGCCAGATCATGTCCTTCTGCGGATCACTGACGGCCCACTCGGGTGCGAAGGCGGAGGAGGTGCCATAGGTGCCAGGGCCCGTCGGGCTGATGACGTTCATCGCGTTCAGGCCGCCCTTGCGCACCTTCGCGAGCAGCGACCTGCCCTCGATGTCGTCGGGCTTGTACTTGTGCTCGTTGTACCAGTTCGTGTCCTCCGTCCAGTCGACATCCTCGAGGACGAAGCGGAACGGCGCGGGTGCGGACGTGCCGTCCCTGGGCCCCCAGTCGCTGCCCCAGGTGCCGGGAGGCGGCGCCGGGAAGCCCTTCGCGAAACCCTCGTTGAGCTGCTCGACGACACGTTCGACGTCCGCCCGCTCCCAATGGCCCACGCCCTCGTTGGTCACCAGGTGGAAGTACACCGGGATCTCGACCACCGTGGCGGTCGAGGCGGCGGGCACCGCGGGGGGTGAGGCGTTCGCGGAGGGCAGAGCCACTGAACCCGACGCCGCGAGAACAGTCACCAAGCCGGCGCTGAGCACACCGGTGAGCCGCCTTTGCCGATTGGTCATGAACGTTGAATATGGCGTCTCGCACGTGAAGAACGGGTGTGATCGCGAATTCGGGCAGTCAACGCTGCCCTTTGACACGGAGAACGGAAGGCGAGCCGGGAATAGAAAGGCGCCAACGCCGCCGCCGTCCTCCCAAGCTGTGCGTGCCGAAAACTACGTCCATGCAGTTAGGCGGCATGACGGTGCGCGTGGATGACTCCGCCGAGACGGTCCAGGCCATCGGTTCACGCTCGCACGACATGGTGGCGCTTGATCAGGTCGCGATGCCACCTCAGCACCGTATCCGGGCTCACCAGGAGCCGGCTCAACCTCGCGCGGATCAAGGGCACGAGCAAGACACCGAGCAACGCCCTGTCCGCAGGCCGCAATCGTGGACGTTGATCGCCGAGTTGCCGGTGCAGGACCGCGACCTGATGGTGTGGAGCGAGGATCTCGACATCCTTCTCTCGATCGGTCATGCGCAAGAGTGGCGCACTCAAATTGCGGTCCGCTTTTCGTTCCACGAGGCCGAAGTTGCGCCCGCACGACTGATCTCGGTCTACACAGGACTGCCCTCGAGTTGGACGGCGCGACAAGTGAGCGTCCGAGTCAGGAGGTGCGGCGCAAGCCTGAGCGCATGCTCGCCATGACCACCGCGCATCACCGTCACCCCACCGGCGGGACACGATCCGGACCAGTGGCAGGCAGGCGTAATCGCGGCAGGGGCCACGGGTTCAATCCGACACGAACCATAAAGAC
Source organism: Umezawaea sp. (assembly GCA_039922235.1). Taxonomy (GTDB): domain Bacteria; phylum Actinomycetota; class Actinomycetes; order Mycobacteriales; family Pseudonocardiaceae; genus Umezawaea. Next base: position 6,608 of record JBDSAJ010001023.1, on the reverse strand, counting down.
CAACGTCACCGAGTCAAAGTCTCTGCCGGGCTTCCCCGAGCAGGTAACTCTCGACAAGTGGTGGCGGAGTGACGGTCAGTCACACCGATCACCGACCAAACCCAAAACACCCACCTCGACATCCGTCGACGGCAACGGTTGAGCGGCATCCTCAACGAGTACCACCACGCCGTCTGACCAGCACGGACGGCATTTTCGGGTAGCACAAGGTTGGCACCAGCCTCGACCTCGTCGAGGACGACCGTCATCACCGAAACGCCAGATCGGGAGAAGTGCCGACCGCAGGTCCGCGTCATAGGTGAACTGCGATGCCAGGTCTCGGAGAAGTTCGCCGAGAGCCTGCGGGTTGGACGTGAACGCCTTGACGTGATCAGCGAGTGGTTCAGGATCGCCCGCCACCGCAGTGTCGATCAGGACGCGGGCCACTCGATGGTGCTGGCGGGACGACTACCTCGAGCTGTACCGGGATGCCATGAGCGCGGGACCGAAGCCGGACGAGGAGTACGACGTCGAGACCCGGTACGGCACCACCAGGGTCTACCGCTACGACCAGGGCGACGCGCCGCCCATCGTGTGTTGCACGGGTTCGGCGCCACCTCCGCGGCGAACGCGCCGATCATCAAGGGGTTGGCAGGCCGGTACCAATCCAATTAGCGCCGGACACAGGCTCGACAGCCTCCCCGTCTCACTTCGGGTGGTCGAACTGGTCGGCCCTCGCCAGCTCAGACAGTGAGCTTCTTCGGTCTGGCATCGGGGTGATCCGGTCGACCATGTGCCGGAGCGGGAAGACCGCTCAGCTGGTGATGGTGAGGTCGGCGTCGTTGAGGTCGAAGAACACGTTGCCGACGGCCTCGATCCTGATCCGCCCCTTGGCCGTGGGGATCCTCGGCAGCGTCACGGTCTCGCCGCCGTCGTTCCGGGTCCACGGGGCGAGCACGTGCGGGAAGGTCCGTCCGCCGTCGGTGGAGAAGGTGATCCGCACGGCGGTCGTGCCGATCGGGGCCGCCGCTGTTCCGGCCACGTCCCAGGTGATCACCTGACGGGAGCCACCCTGGTAGGAGGTGGTGGAGTTCTGTGAGGTCACCAGGAACGGGCCCGCGGTCGACGCGACCACGAGTTCGGTGTCGGCGCCGCCGATCCCGCCGCCGCCCTGCCTGCCGTCGCGGGCGGTGAGCTTGAAGTGCAGGGTGCGGTCGCCGTCCACGCCTACCCAGTCGGCGGTAGGCAGGAACTCCGAGTAGCAGTCGACGACGTCGGCGGGCACGTTCGTGCCGCCCCCGGTTTCCGGCGCCGGGGGAGGTGGCGCCGTCGGGCACCGCCCGGTGACCGCGTTGGTGTTGCCCGCCTCGATTTGGGCCAGGTCAGGGAAGACCCGCGTCGGGTTCGCGGTCAGGGTGTTCTCGCCGGGAGAGTGGTACTTCAACGCGTCCTCGGGGCCGACGACGGCCGCGGTGCTGAACACGCGGAACAGCGGGCCGTCGGTCTTGGTGTTGTTCACCAGCGACGTGCCGTTCGCGCCGCCGCGGTCGTTCTGCTCCCACAGGTAGGTGACCGGGTCGCCATCGGGGTCGGAAGCCCTTCCGGTCAACGAGAACGGCGTGCGCGACGGGATCGTGCGCCGCGCGGGCGCGGTCACGACTGGCGGGTGGTTGCGGGTGCGCTCGATCCGGTGTCCGCCGTTGACCTGCGGGCCGCCCTTGACGGTCTCGCCGACGACCCCTGACGCACCGGTCGCGTCGATACCCAGCGGGGCAACGTCCACCTCCGCCAGCGATCCGAGGAACGTGACCTGGAAACCGGTGGTGTCGAACGGGGTCGGCCGGTTCACGTTGTCCCCGAGGCCCACGACGTCGACCTGCCCGCCGGCGGGCAGCATCGCCTCGACGGCGGACTTGATCCCCTCCTGGCTGTAACCGGCGTAGGTGATCGGCGTGGACCTGAGGCCCCGGTAGGTCAGCGTGAACGAGTCGCCCTCGTCGAAGTCCCGCAACGAGACGTTCTGCACCTCGTTCTCGTTCCACCGGGTCGAGGCGGTGAACGCGGTGATCTCGGTTCGGCTGCGGTGCGACCAGTAGGGGTCGTTGTGGCGCTGGAGGTTGTCCTGCTGGCAGATCCCCGCGTACGACATGATCGACGACCCGCTGCCCGGCTCGTAGGAGGACTCCTCCCGGCGCTGCCCGGTGCCGCAGCCCCACTGGTCCCCGTTGAACGTGTGCTCCGCGCCGAACTGGTGCCCGATCTCGTGCGCCACGTAGTCCACGGCGAAGAAGTCGCCCGTCGGGGTGGTGATACCCGTGCACCCCGCCGCCTTGTCGGCGCCGCCGACGCCTGGCACGCCTGCCCCGCCGCCCCGAACGCCCAGGACGACGTGCCCGACCTCGTAGTTGCTCGCGCCGATGAGCTGGCCCAGCACCATCGCGTTGTGGCCGAGCGTCCCGGTCACGCAGCCGTTCTGCAATTCTTCCGGCCGGAAGCACGGTGCCGCGCCGCACGGCCCGTTCGGGCCCGTCGCCTCGGAGTCGGTGTTGAGGTTCGTCTTGTCGCTGTCGTTGACCAGCAGCAGCCGGATCGCGGTCTCGTCCTCGTAGATCTGCGCGATCCGGTTGGCCAGCGCCACCTTGGCGGCGGTCACGTTCTCCGTGCCGAAGTAGCGGGCGTAGGAGGGGTCGGTGATGATCGCCAAGCGGTAGGTGTGCAGCCGCACGACCGGGCTCGTGGCCACGGCCGCGGGGTGCAGGCGACGCACCTCGTGCTGGACGTCGACCTCTCTGAGCGGCGCGGCGGGGGTCAGGTCGTGGCCGTAGTAGCTGGCGTAGAGGCCTTGGTCACGGTGGGAGTACGGGTCGACGAACCACTGCCCGTGTTGGGACCGCACTGAGGCGTGGAAGCCCAGCGGTGTCAGGTCCGCCCGCACCGACGCCGTCGGGTCGTCAAGACCCTTGCCCGCATAGGTCTTGATCTCGGGGTGCTTCGCGGCCAACCCCGGCTCCATCACCGGGGTGTCGGCCAGTTCGAACCGCTCGAACATGCCCGTCGGCGTCGGCAGCACGACCTCGGCCGTCGACGCCCCGGCCAGTGAGGCGGTCAAGGCGGGCCGGTTCAGGGTGAACCCGGCGAACCGGTCGGTGCGGACGTCTGCGGGCTGAGCCGAGCGGGCCGCGACACCACCGCTGTCGACCCGGCTCCACGGGTTGACAGCCGCAGCGGCTGTGCCCGGCGGTGTCACCAGAGCGCTCGCGGTGGCGATGACCACCAGCGCGGTGAGGGCACGGCGTGTCGACGAAGGTGGCGCCACTGGGATCTCCCGTCGGATCGGTACGACCTCCCCCGAACACTGGCGGAGTAGCACTTTCGGGAAAAGCGCCGAAAGTAGCGAGTTCGCCCGTACACGACGGTGCGCCGCACGTCCCTGGCGTTCGCGTCACCGTCGTCCTCGACCGACCCCAATGAACGGACACCGGGCGGAACTGCTTGACCAGGCTAAACCGGACCTGATTTGGCTTTGACCTCACGACGAACGTCTGGATGAACGACCTTTAGAGGTTGCGCAATTAGGTGGGTGGGTCATGGTTGTCGGGCGAGTCTGGTGTCCCATCGGTAGAGAGTCCAGGCCTGTCTGATCATGCTGCGCAGGGTGATGATCGTGTCGGCGAGGTCGAAGAACGCGGTGATGACGGTTTCGCGGCGTTCGTAGCAGCGGGCGAGCCGGATGAAGGCGTTGTGCCGGGTGTGGGTGCGTTCCACATGCCACCGGTTGTGGCGTAGCTGGGTGCATTGGTGGTCTTGCGGGCGATCTTGCCGGGTTCGGCCAGGGTGGTCCTGGTCTTGGTGTTGTCGTAGCCGGAGTCCAGGTGCACGGTGATGTCCGAGGGCAGTGGGCCCAGGTGGTGGAGGGTGTCGAGGGTCGGGGCCAGGAGCGGGGAGTCGCCTTTGTTGGCTCCGGTAAGACCTGTCCCAGCGGGATGCCGTGGGCCTCGACCATGCTGGAGCGTTTGGGGCCTTGTTTGCGGCGGTCGACGAGGGAGGGTCCGGCGCAGTGGCCACCGCCGGGTGCCTTGGTGATGCATCCGTCGACGGCGATGTCAGTTCGTGCACCACTGTCTGTGCCTTGGGTTGCCGGTCCCGCGCGGCAGCCCGGACTCAACGCACTCACCAGGTGGGGAAGGACTCGACTCTCCGCGTCATGATCCAAAACGTGCAGCCCACGCGCCGGCGATGCGTCACGTGTCGTAGCCACTGATTCGGGCACCTCGGAGGCGAAGACGAAGCGAAAGGCAGGCGGTGCGTGAGCTGGATGAGGGGAGCAGCAAACGCACCGCCTGCCCCCACCCGGTGCACGACGGCGTCGGACAGAACACCGAGGTGGGGCACCACCGGGTTGGCGGAGGTGACTACCAGGGCCACCTCGAGCACGCGGTCGCCGAACACTTCTGGATGCTCGGCGGCCAAAGCACACGATCCGAGCGAGAGCTGCAGCGGAAGGACCAGTTCGCGCGGTTGAGCTCGTAGCCGTGGCACATAACGAGGGTCGCCGGGGCGTCCGGATCGCCGTTGATCTCGACGTGCGACGGCACGCCGTCGTCGGCGATGACTTCGTGCCCGACGACGTGCGTGATCATCCGGCGAATCAGGCCGCCACGGCGTGAACGGGAGCGACGACGCGGTGGCCGGACCGCGTCAGGCCACATCATCGAACAGCACCACGCCGTCGCACAGCAGGTACCAGCCCTGCCCTGGATGGGAAGCAACGACTTGAGCCCACCAGCCGTCGGAGTCCGTTCCCGATGGACACAGCGGCTGGTGCTGGCGCAGGATTGACGCTCCTGGCGACCCATCGGCCAATCCCTCGTCGACCTGTGCTCTGGACCACATGTGACCATCCTGCCCGCCACGCCACGCGCGATCCTCGGGAGAACCACGTATCCGGGTACGTAACTCGTAGAGTTACGTACCCGGATGAATACGGGAGTCGAATCGTGGTGGTCTCGGGCATCCCCCACCCGATGGGCGGACTGCCTGCCGAGCTGACGAGCTTCATCGGCCGCCGACAGGTGCTGGCCGAGGCACGGCGCATGCTCCCGACCACCCGGTTGCTGACCTCAGATCGAGCTGGAGACACTGCGGCGCCAGAACCAGAGGCTGACCTCCGATCTGACCAAGACCCGGGTAGCACTCGACATCATGGGAAAAGCACACGCGCTCGTGCAGGAACTCTCCGAGAGCGAACAGGACGACAGACCGCCCAAGAAGTCCCAGAAGCTGTTCACGGTCGGCATCGGCCTCAACGGCCTGCTCGCGGGCAACCCGCAACCCCCTGTTCCGCAAGCGCGTCACCTCCTACATCGACGCCCTCGACGAGACGATCAACCACATCCGCAGAGCCGTCTACGACCTCGACCTCGCCACGGACGCCGACCCCGGCGAGCTGGACAACCTGCAACAACGCATCCTCGACGCCGCCGACCACCAGGCACTGCTGCTCGGCATCCCGGTACCGACCACCTTCGTGGGGCGGTTCGACCGCACCATGCCGCTCCAGTCGGCCGACGACATCGTCACCGTGACCCGCACGGGGCTGACGACCATCGCTGGTCACGTCGACGCGACCAGCGCCGAACTCCGCGTCAGCGCGGACCTCCGCCTGATCACCGCCTGTTCGTGGCGTTGCGTGATCAACCCATGTGGTTCGGTGGTTCTCGTGGTGCAGCAGGACAGGCGCCGCCCCGACGATGTCACCCAACCTCCAAGGGCAACCGCGATAGTGACGCAGGGCCTTGTACGTGGTCTTGAGCAACGAGTTGGCGCGTTCGCCCAGACACCGCAGCGCACCATGGATCGCGTTGTAGGCCTGCTGGTCCACGGTCAACGTCACGTCCGCGGGCTTCTCGACCGGGATCCGGAAGAGGTCGGGCTCGCCCTCATAGCCCAGATCGGCCAGGGCGAGGGCGCCGTCGCCGACCCAGCGGCGGGGTGAACAAGCCGGTCTGGTTGTGGTGCTCCGGCGTCGGCGCCACGTCCGCGGACATCGACCGCTGGTGGTGGATGTTCCTGCGCCGCTTCGACATCGAGCACACCTTCCGCCTGTTCAAGCAGACGCTGGGATGGGCGCGACCTCGGCTGCGCGACCCGGAATCTGCCGACCAGCGGACCTGGCTGCTGGCCGTTCACACCCAACTCCGGCTGGCTCGGGGCTGGCTCGGGGATCTGCGTCGTCCGTGGGAACGCCCCACCGAACCCGCCAGGTTGACCCCGGCACGAGTCCGGCGAGGGTTCCGCAACATCCACGCGAAAATCGCACGTCCAAGCGAAAATCGCACGTCCAACAGCAGTGCCAAAACCGACGCGGCCGGGGCCAGGACGCCCTGTGGGCTCGAAGAACCGTGTTGCAACCCAACGCTTCGACGTCGGACTCGTCCTGGCCACCGGGCAGGCCTACACCCGACCGGCGCATCACAAGAAGGGCACCAAACCACGCCGAACTGCTTAGTGGTCTGCGCCGTAAGTCCTTCGGGGGTTGTCAGGCGGCGGTCAGCGTGGCGGGTTGATGGTCGTGTTGGTGGTGCTGTTCTTCCTGTTCGTGTTGTTCGATCCGGGCCAGGAGGTCTCGG
>JBDSAJ010001022.1:0-10209 GCA_039922235.1 Umezawaea sp. | reverse complement strand
ATGGTGTAGACGAGGTTGACGCCGGGGTCCTTCTGGAGCAGGTTCTCCATCGCCGTCCGGCCGCCCTCGGGCGCGCCGTCGGTCACGTCGTGGCCCACGATCCGCGGGTCGCTCTCGTCACCGATCTTCTTCTTGTCCTTCACGTCGACGCCGAAGCCCTCCAGGAAGCCCTGGTCGCGCTGCACGTCCACGGACACCTGGTTGGGGTTGAGATCGAGCAGGGCGATCTTCGCCTGCTTGCCGTCCGCGGCGAACTTCGCCTTGGCCCACTTCCCGATCAGCATGCCTGCCTGGTAGTTGTCGGTGGCGAAGGTCGCGTCGGCCGCGCTCGCCGGTTCCAACTGGGTGTCCAGTGCGATGACCAGCAGCCCTGCCTGGCGGGCTTTGTCCACCGACGGCACGATGCCCTTGGAGTCGTTCGGCGTGATCAGGATGCCTTTCGCCCCCGCGCCGATCAGGTTCTCGATCGCGTCGACCTGCGTCTGGTTGTCGCCGTCCTGCTTGCCCGCGAACGACTGCACCTCGGCCCCGGTCGACCCGGCCGCCTGCTGCGCGCCCTCCTTCATCTTCACGAAGAACGGGTTCGTGTCGGTCTTGGTCACCAGGCCGACCAGCGTCTTGCCACCACTCGCGGTCGAACCCCCGTCCCCGCACCCGGTGGCCACCGTCAGCAGCACAGCCGAGACCAGTGCCGCACGTCGGTAGTGCCTGCACACCTGCTTGGACATGATCCTCCTACGTCAACGTTGACGTAACCGGCGGTCGCCCTGAACGGGGTTGAGCGCAGCTACGCGAGATTTATTGCTAAAAACGGCACTTCTGGCTCAGACGATGGCCTCGCAGAAGAACGGGCTGTTGCTAAGTCATCGTTGACGCTAGCTTCAACGGTGAAGCGGCGACAACCTGCCGTTACGCAAGTGTTACGCTGCTTGGAGTAGACGATGGACTCACCAGGTGGGCGGCGCGAGCCGACCATGCGCGACGTCGCCGCGCTCGCGAGGGTCAGCACCAAGACTGTCTCGCGGGTCGTCAACGACCTGCCGGGCGCCGGGCCGGAGGTCGTCGCGCGGGTCCGCGAGGCCGCTCGCGTTCTCGGCTACCGGCCCAACCTGACCGCCAGCAGCCTGCGCCGCTCCGATCGGCGCAGTGCCACCATCGGCGTGCTGTTCGAGGACTTGTCCAACCCGTTCGACGCGGCGCTCCTGCGCGCGGTCGAGGACCGCGCGCGGCAGGTCGGCGTGCTGGTGCTGGCAGGCAGCAACGAGGACGACCCCGTCCTCCAGCGCGAACTGCTCGCCTCACTGGCCGGTCGTCGCGTCGACGGCATGGTCGTCATGGCAGTGGGCGGCCACCAGGACGCGCTCCAGCGGGAACGGGAACGTGGCACCCCGATGGTGCTGGTCGACAGACCGCCCACCTTCGGCGGCACCGACAGCGTCACCACCACCAACCGCGACAGCTCCCGTGAAGCCGTGCTCCAGTTGGCCGACCTCGGGCATCGGCGCATCGCCTTCCTCGGCGACCGGCGGACGTTGTGGACCAGTCAGCAGCGCTACACCGGCTACCTGGAAGGGCTCGCGCACGCCGGCATCAGGTTGCGGGACGAACTGGTGCGCACCGACCTGCGCGGTTCCGACGCGGCGGAGGCGGCCACCGCCGACCTGCTCGACACCGCCGAGCCTCCAACGGGCCTGCTCACGGCGCAGAACCTGGTCACCGTCGGCGCCATGCGCACCCTGCGCGCCCGCTCCCTGCACCACCGGGTCGCACTGATCGGCTTCGACGACTTCCCCCTTGCCGACATGCTCGAGCCTGGTGTCACCGTGGTGCGCCAAGACGTCCCCATGCTCGGCCGGAAGGCCGCGGAACTGATCTTCACCCGCATCGGCGGAGACCAGTCCCCGCCCGTGCACGCCGTTGTCCCGGCGACCCTCGTCCGTCGTGGCTCGGGGGAGATCCCACCGCCGCGCGACTGACCTCGGAAGCGCAGCCAGCGAGGCCTGTCCGGCGGACAGCGTCACCGGGTCGGCTTGCCGATCGAGTGGTCGACGCAGTCGAAGTCCTTGCCGTGCGTCATCCTCAAACGATCACGCAACCCCGGCCACCAGTGCTCAGAACAGCGTCTCTGATCAGCTTGGTGATCCTGTGCCGAACGTGGTGTCCGGTGGTGGATCTGCCCATCGTGGTGGGGTGGCGTGGGTGTGCAGGTGGAAGCCCGCGCCCAGTGCCGCGCCGCAGCAGTACTCGGCTCGGATCATCCGCGCGTTCGATGGTGGCCTGCTGCCGGTCGCACGCCGACAACAGCAGCATCCGCGCGACCCCGGGTGCGGGTTTCAGCTCGAACACGTCCACCGGCAGCCGCCCATGCGTACGCGCGAAGGCAGTGATCTGCCGTGTACGAGAACGGATCACACCGGATGGCAGGAACTGCCATCCGGCAATGGCCTTGCGCACGGAATCCCACTCCTGCGGGGTGCGCTTGGTCGGATCGGCGGGCCACGTCGCGAGCACCCCGGCGGTCAGACCGGCACGCCACGTCGCCGACCGCAGCACACGCCCGACCTGTTCCTGGGCCAGGCGCACGATCCGATCGTTGACCGTGACGTCCGGCGGTGGTGCGACGGTCCAACCCAGACGGCGCAACGCCATCCACGCGTTCGACTGCAACGCCCGGCCGCCCGCGTCCACACCGGACGCGAGCATATCCACGTCGACGGTGTTCCAGTGCTCCGCCAGCAGACCGGCGACCATCCCGGACACCAGATCAGCGCACCAGCCGACACGCTCCGCCAGCACAGCGGCGGACAGGAACTCACCGGATTTCTCGACAACCCCGGCACGCAAGACGGCACGGGCACACGCGGTACGGGCAGTCTCACCCTCCGCGAGCGAGAGCTTCCGGCTCATACAGCCCCGTCTCCGGAGCGCCGGCCGGTCTCGGCGAGCAGCCGCTCGCGGGCCTGCGCGGACCTCATGCCGTACAACCGCCCGAGGAAGGTGGTCGCCAACGACCCGAAGCCCTCGAGGAGTTCGTCCCGGCCACCGGGCTGCTTCGGGTGCAATACCTCCAGGACCACTGCGTGCACCGCGAACAGCCGCCGCGGCCAGCCGACCACCGTCCCACGGTACCCGAGGAGGTTGCCCGCGGTTTCTCCTCCCGCGCCAAGAGAGGACTCGTGCCCGTTCGACCCGGGCACCCGCCCGGACAGCACCTCCCGCCGGGCACGGGAAGTCACGGAGCCGTTGCCACGCTTCATGTTCTCCACCTCAACCCAGCAGAACCAACGTTCACACCCCACCCGGCAGAACGGGACCCTGCCACCGATCACCCACTGACGAAACGTCATCGGGCGGATACCCGGACGCCGCTCGGCCGTGGACAAGCGCAGCAATTCCACGCCTTTCACCAGACAGAATCAACGCCAGGGATCGCTAATTCGAAGATGGTCAGAACAGCCTGCCGTCATCGGCCGCCGCCGGTTCCTCCAGGCTCAGCAGGAACCGCTTCCGGTCCAGGCCGCCCGCGTAGCCGGTCAGGCTCCCGCTCGCGCCAACGACGCGGTGGCACGGCACGACGATGCTGATCGGGTTCCACCCGTTCGCGTTGCCGACGGCCTGCGCCGACCCCGGTTCGCCGAGTTCGGCGGCCAGTTGGCCGTAGGTGCGGGTATCACCGTGCGGGATCTTCGTGAGCAGCGACCACACCCGCAGCTCGAACTCGCTGCCGCGCGGCGCGAGTTCCAGGTCGAACTCGGTGCGCCCACCGTCGAAGTACTCGCGCAGCTGCCGGATCGCTTCCCCGAAGCCCTCGTCGGTGCGCGGTCCCCGGTCCGCCAGCCGAGGTCGCCGCCCGTGGTCCTCGAAGTAGAGGCCGATGAGCGCATCGCCATCGGCCACCAGGGTCAGCTCACCGACCGGCGAGCCCGTGGTCGTGTGCCGCACTCCGGTCATGACGCCTCCAGGGTAAGCAGGTCCCGCTTGGCGGCCTCGCCGCCGCGGTAGTTCCCGAACGAGCCGTCCGAGCGCACGACGCGGTGGCACGGGACGACGAGCGGCAGGGGGTTGGTCGCGCACGCCGTGCCGACGGCGCGCACCGCGCGGGGACTGCCCGCCGCGGCGGCGACCTCGGCGTAGCTCTCGGTGCGGCCGTAGGGGATCTCGACGAGGTGCGCGAGCACGGCCCGCCGGAACCCCCTGGCCAGCCGGAAGTCCAGCGGCACGTCGAAGGTGTGCCGGCGGCGGGCGAAGTACTCGTCCAGCTGCCGCGCGACCGGGTCCAGCCGGGCCGGGGCCGCGAGGACGCGCGGGCTGACCGCGTCGGCCAGCGCTGCCAGCACGGCGTCGGAGTCCTCCCGGTCGAACGCGACCCGCACGAGGCCCTCCTCGGTCGCGGCCAGCAGCAGCGCGCCGATGGGCGAGTCGACCGTGCGGTACGCGACGTCGAGCAGGCCATCGCGCTGGGCCGCGGCGGCGAGCCGGTCCCGCAGCCGTGCGTTCGCCGCCTCGTCCACGACGGGCAGCGCATCGAACACGTCGGTCATACCGGCACTCCGTCCACTTCCCCGGCCTTCCCGCAGCCGCACGCTCACGGCCTCGTCCACAGTGGGCAGCGCATCGAACACGTCGGTCATACCGGTGCTCCTTCCCTGGTCTTCCCGTAGGTGGACCGCAAGGCCTTCATCCCGTCGGCGGCCGCCCGGCGGGCGGCGTCGGTGGAGCCGCCGACGATGGCGGCGACCTCCTGGTACGGCAGGCCGACCAGGTAGTGGTAGACGACCGTCGCGCGCTGCTTGTCCGGCAGCCGGGCCAGCGCGTTCCACAGGTCCCCGTCCCAGTCCTCCGGTCCGCCGGAGCGGCTCGGCGCGTCCGGTGGCTCGCCGACCGGCACCGCGCGACGGGCCCGTGCCCGGATGACGTCCACGGCCTTGCGGTGCGCGATCGTGACCAGCCACGCCTCGACGTTGGCGTCGGCGGGCAGGCCTGGATAGGCCTTCAACGCGGACAGGAACGTCTCGGACCAGGCGTCCTCGGCGTCCACCGGCCCCACGACCGCGCGGCACACGCGCAGCACGACGGGTCCGTACTCGTCCACGACCTGTTCGAACGGCCTCACGCTCACCTCTCGTAGACGCCGGGGCCGCCGGGAACGTGAGGTACTCGATCCCACGGCGGCGGTCCGGCTTGCTATCGTGCATTAAGAGACACGATGCCTCGTATTTCACCCCGCCCGTTTCGAGGAGAACACCACCCATGTGCGCCGCGTGCGGAGTACCCACCCACCTCGCCCGGCCGGACGACGGTCCCGCGGCGGGCCCGCGCAAGTTCGCCGCCCTGCGCAACCGCGACTGCCGCCCGTACCTGTTCGGCGCGGGGCTGGCGATGATGGCCGACAACATCGAGCACGTGATCACCTACTGGGTGCTGTGGGAGAAGTTCCACTCCCCCGCGCTCAGCGGCTTCCAGGTGATCAGCCACTGGCTGCCGTTCCTGCTGTTCTCGGTCTACTTCGGCTCGCTCGCCGACCGCTTCGACTGCCGCAGGCTCATCCAGGCCGCGCAGGTGCTGTTCATGCTCGTGTCGGCGGCGTGGGGCGTCCTGTTCCTCACCGGCACGCTCCAGGTCTGGCACGCGTGCGTGCTGCTGGTGCTGCACGGCTGCGCGGGCGCGCTGTGGGGGCCCGGCGAGCAGCTCCTGCTGCACGACTTCGTCGAGCACGACGAACTGCCCAGCGCGATCCGCCTCAACGCCACGTTCCGCAGCCTCGGCGTCCTGTTCGGACCGGTCATCGGGTCGGTGCTGCTGCTGGCGCTGGGTCCCATCGCGGGCATCTTCGCCAACGTCGCGTTCTACCTGCCGCTCACGCTCTTCCTGTTCCGCACCAAGTTCACCGGCCACACCCGCAACGAGGGCGTCCGACGGCCGCGACTGGGCATCGTCGACTCGGTGCGCGTGTTCCGCGACGTCCGCTCCAACCGCACCCTGGTCAGCATGATCGTGCTGGCGGGCCTCGGCTCGTTCTTCGTCGGCGCCTCGCTCCAGTCGGCCATGCCGATCTTCGCCCACGACCTCGGCACGGGCGGCGCGGGCCTCACCTACGGCATCCTGCTGTTCGCGAACGGCGCGGGCGGCGTCGTCGGCGGCATCCTGCTGGAGGCGACCGGCCGCATCAAGCCCAACGTCAAGGCCGCCGTGCTCAGCACCGGCGTCTACGGGCTGACCAGCCTGTTCTTCGCGTTCACCACCAGCTACCCGATCGCGCTGCTGATGCTGGTGGTCGGCGGCGTCGCCAACATGGCGTCGATGTCGATCGGCCAGACGGTCGTGCAACTCCTCGCCCCGCCCGCGGACCGCGGGCGGGTCATCGGGCTCTACGGGATGTCCTCCGGTGGTCTGCGGGCGGGCAGCGGGTTCACCGTCGGCCTGCTCGGCGCCGCCATCGGGGTCCACTGGTCACTGGGGTTCAGCGCCCTGGCCCTGTGCCTGGGCACCGCGGCGGCGGGCTACTACGCGTTGCGCGGCGGCAGCGAGGTGGCGGAAGGCTCCACGACCGGGTGATCCGGTGTGCGAGTCGACGACCGGCTGAAGACGACGCTCCTGCATGCCACGGACCGGCCGCAGTCGGTCAGGGGGCGCGCAGGCCCCGGACGCCCGCGATCAGCAGGTCGATGCCCCTGGCGTAGTAGGCGTCGCCGTTCGCGCACACCGTGAGGGGGTCCGCGGCGGCGACGACGTGCGGGTACCGCGCGGGCTCCAGCGACAGCAGCCTCACGCGCTTGGTCCGTGTCACCTCGGCGTCGGCACCGGGGCCCGCGCCCGGCTCGGCGGCGATCAGCGCCACCGCCGCGGTGAGCAGGTAGCCGCTGATCTCCGCAGCCTGCTCTGCGGTGAACCCGGCGGCGGCCAGCAGGCCGAGCGTGTGCTCGACCAGGGCGACGCCCGCCTCGCAGGCGAGGATCCGGGGGTGGACCAGTGGGGCGAGGGCGGTGTGGGGGCGGAGTGCTTCGACGACCGCGGTGACGCCCGCGCGTAGCTGCTCGGCCCAGTCGGTGGACTCGGTCACGGGCACGGCGACGGTGCGGAGCAGGTGCTCGACGACGCCGTCCAGCAGTTCGTCCTTGTTCTTGAAGTGCCAGTAGAGCGCCATCGCCGTGACCCCGAGGTCCGCGGCCAGCCTGCGGATGGTGACCGCGTCGAGGCCCTCGGCATCGGCCAGCGCTATCGCGCGCGTCACCACGGCGTCGCGGTCCAGCCGCTCCCTCGTCGCTCTCGACATGTTGACAACCGTACTACGTACAGCTAGGACTATACGTTGTACATGTACGGCGTACAGCAACCATCGGGAGGATCTCCATGCCGACGTCACCGCTCGCCGAGAAACTCGTGCTGCCCAACGGTGTGGTGCTGCCGAACCGGCTGGCCAAGGCCGCCACCAGCGAGCAGCTCGCCACCCGGCACGGCGCGCCGACCCGGCGGCTGATCGAGGGCTACGCGCACCTGGCCCGCTCCGGCGCGGCCCTGCTGATCAGCGGCAACGTGATGGTGGACGGCTCCGCGCTGGAAGCCCGGCGCAACGTCGTCGTCGAGGACGACCGGCACCTGCCCGCGCTGCGCCGGTGGGCGGCCGTGACCGAGGGCACCGACGCGCGGCTCCTGCTCCAGCTGTCGCACCCCGGCAGGCAGTCGATGCGCGGTGCGTCCGTCGCCGGGCGCAAGCAGGACGTCGTCGCGCCGTCCGCGGTGCCGCTGTCGCTGGGCAAGGCGCTGTTCCGGCCACCGCGCGCGCTGTCGGACGCCGAGGTCACGGCGGTCGTGGCGAGGTTCGCGCGGACGGCCGCCGTCGCCGCCGAAGCCGGGTTCGCGGGTGTGCAGGTGCACGGCGCGCACGGCTACCTGCTCAACCAATTCCTGTCACCGCTGGTCAACCGACGCACGGACCGGTGGGGCGGCTCGCTGGACAACCGGATGCGGCTGCTGCTGGAGGTGGTGCGCGCGGTCCGCTCGGCGACCCCGGCGGAGTTCGTCCTCTCGGTGAAGCTGAACTCCGCCGACTTCCAGCGCGGCGGCTTCGACCCCGATGACGCGCTGGTGGTGGCCGGTGAACTGGAGCGCGAAGGCGTGCACCTGATCGAGGTCTCCGGCGGCAACTACGAGAACACCGCGATGCTGTCCGGACAGGCCTCCACCCAGGCGCGCGAGGCGTACTTCCTCGACTTCGCCGAGCGGTTCGCGAAGGAGCTGACGATCCCGTTGATGCTCACCGGCGGTTTCCGGACCCGGCAGGGCATGGTCGACGCGATCGGGGGCGGCGCGGTGGACCTGGTCGGCCTGGCCCGGCCGGTCATGCTCGAACCGGACCTCCCCCGGCGGCTGCTCGACGGCACCGCGCAGCGCAGCCTGGTCACGCCGCGAACCCTCGGCGTCAAGAACCTCGACACCCTGCTCGACAGCGCGTGGCACCAGCAGCAGTTCGCCCGCCTCGGCCGCGGCAAGCCGCTCCGCCCGAACCGCCATCCCCTGGTCGCGCTGGGGATCGGCGTGCTCACCGTGCTCAGCGCCACGGCGGTCGCCCGGTTCCCCGTCTGAGGTGCCCCGCCGGCCACTGGTTGCCCGTCGCCGCGTGGAAGGGGTCTGCTGCTGACCGGGTGTCCGGGAACGCCTGACCTGGGCGGATCAGGCGCTCCCGGACACGGGCGTCAGACGGCCTCGGCGGGCACGACCCGGTCCCACACCCGGTGCAGGCCGATCGCGGTGACCAGTTCGGTCGGGTAGGACTTGACCATGGCGTCGGCGAGCAGCACGCCCGGCGCGGTGGTGTCGATGCCCGCGGACCGGAGGAGGTCGGCGCCGTCGCCCCACGCGCCGAGCACCTTGCAGTGCCGGAACGCCTCTTGGAGCAGCACGGCGAGCCGGGGGTCGAACACGGTGGTGCCGTGGGCGATCAGCACGGCGTCGTACTCGATGGACCGGGTCGCGGGCAGCGTGCGCTCGACGACCTCCTTGCTGCGCCCCTTGCCGAGTTCGCCGCCCACCTCGGCGATGACCCGCAGCACGGCGCCCTGTCCCTCGACGGCCTTGCGGAGCTTCGCGACGCCCGCGATGTCGGCGCCCGGTGACGCGACGACGCCGACGACCCGGCCGGCGATCGGCCCCGGCGCGGTGGTGAGCTGCGAGAGCGCCGGTGACGGCACGACGCCGTGGACGGGCTCCCCGTCGGGGGCGGGGAGCCCGAGTCCTGCGGCGACCCGCGCGCACAGCCGGGCGTCGACGTTGGCGAGGACGCGCAGCATCCGTTCGCGGATGGGCTGCTCGTAGCACTTGGACAGCTCGAAGGTGAACGCCTCGACGATGTGCGCCTGCTCGACCTCGCTCATGCTCGCCCAGAACAGGGCGGCCTGCGAGAAGTGGTCGTCGAAGGACACGGGGTTCGCCCGCGCCTTCGGGCCCGCGACCTCGCGGGGCAGGTGGACGTAGCCGTCCTCGGTCGTGGGCTGTCCGCCGTCGATGCTGTTGGGCTGGTACGGCGCGAGGCCTTGGTGGATCGCGGTCTGGTGCATCCCGTCACGCAGGTTGTCGTTCACCGGCACGTGCGGGGCGTTGATCGGCAGCTGGGTGAAGTTCGGCCCGCCGAGGCGGGTCAACTGCGTGTCCAGGTAGGAGAACAGCCGCGCCTGCATCAGCGGGTCGTTGGTCACCTCGATGCCCGGCACGAGGTGACCGGTGTGGAACGCGACCTGCTCGGTCTCGGCGAAGTAGTTGGTGGGGTTGCGGTCCAGGGTCAGCTTCCCGACCCGGACGACCTCGGAGAGCTCCTCCGGCACGATCTTGGTCGGGTCGAGCAGGTCGATGCCCTCGAACATCTGGTCCGCGGTGTCCTCCAAGACCTGGATGCCCAGCTCCCACTGGGGATAGGCGCCGGACTCGATCGCGTCCGCCAGGTCGCGCCGATGGAAGTCGGGGTCCATGCCGGCGAGCATCTGGGCCTCTTCCCACACCAGCGAGTGGACGCCCAGCACCGGCTTCCAATGGAACTTCACCAGGGAGGTCTCACCCGCTTCGTCCATCAGCCGGAAGGTGTGGACGCCGAATCCCTCCATCGTGCGCAAGGACCTCGGGATACCGCGGTCGGACATGTTCCAGATCGTGTGGTGCTGGGCCTCGGTGTGCAGCGACACGAAGTCCCAGAAGGTGTCGTGCGCGCTCTGGGCCTGC
>JBDSAJ010001021.1:0-17211 GCA_039922235.1 Umezawaea sp. | reverse complement strand
CCCCACAACTCAAGATTACCGAATAACAAAGATCAACTCACTCACACGAATCGGTGAACCGCCACCAACCCAGGACCAACGGTCAAAACCCCACCAATTACCCACCCAAAACCTAACGCCCCCGCCGCCGCACGAGCTGCGCCCGTGAATACGCAAGCCGATGACGAGCGGCGCTAGTAGACCAAGTGAACGACTTCGCACGAACTTGGGCATCGGTCGCCAGTGCCGAGCGATGGGCCGGGTTGTCGAGGAGTTCGGCGATTCCGGCGGCGATGTCGCCTGCGCCGACACCGCAATACGCCACCGCGTCCCCGCCGACCTCCGGCAGGCTGAGGCGACGGGTCGTGAGTACGGGTGCGCCGCAGGCCATCGCTTCCAGCACCGGGAGGCCGAAGCCCTCGCCCAGGCTCGGGTAGGTGACCAGTTCGGCTCCGCCCAGGAATCCGGCCAACTGCTCGAACGGCAGGTAGCCCGCGCGGATCACCCTGATCCGGTGTGGCACCACGTCCAGTGCGCGTTCCACCTGGCTGTCCCAGCCCGGCTGGCCCGCCAGCACCAGCGCGGGCGGGTTCGGGCGGTTCACGCAGGCCTGGGCGAAGCCGCGGATGAGGGCGGGCACGTTCTTGCGGGGCTCCAAAGCTCCCAGGAACGCCACGTACGGGGTGTCGCCGAGGCCCAGGGTCCGGCGGACCACGGCGGTCTCCTCGGGTGAGGGCGGGTGGAAGCGGTCGTTGTCGACGCCGTGCTGGGCGATGTGCAGGGTCCGGCGGTCCGCGCCTGCGACTCGGACCAGTTCGTTCGCCGTGGCGTCGCTCGGCACCACGCACAGGGCGGCCCGGCGCAGCGACGCGCGGGTCCAGCCGCGGAAGAAGCGGGCCTTGACCGAGGAGTGCAGGACCGGGTCGGTGAAGAAGGTGGCGTCGTGCAGGGTCACGACCGTCGCCGCCCGGTTCGCCAGCGGCATCGTGTAGTGCGGGGAGTGCAGCACGTCGACGCCCAGGCGCGCCACGAGCCGCGGCAGCGTGGTCTGCTCCCACGTCAGCCGCGCGGTGCGGGTGGCGACCGACTCGGCCGCCACGACGATCCTGGAGGAGGGCGCGATCCGGGTGTACAGATCGGCGTCGCGCGGCTGGCAGACGACGCTGAGCCGAGCGCCGTCCGCGTCCAGCGCGGCCACGAGCGAGTCGACGTACCGGCCTACGCCGCCCCTGTCCGAGGGCACCGCGGTGGCGTCGATCAACACGCTGGGTTCGACGATGGGCACGGACAGAGACTAGTGCCGTCGACCGGCCGATCTACCGCCCATGCCTCAAGTGACGCGCTGTCGACGAAGTTCGAGGTGCGCGTCCCACGTGTCGCGCGCGGCATTCTCCCAGCTGAACGCCTCGGCACGGCGCAGACCTGCGCCTACCATGCGGGCAGCGGCAGTCTGATCGTCCACAACGGACCGGATGGCGGCTGTGAGCGCCCCCACATCGCCACGAGGGGTGACCAGTCCGGCTCCTCCGGCCACTTCCACCAGCGCGGGCGCGTCCGAGTGCACGACGGGGACACCCGCGGCCATCGCTTCGAGCAGCGGCAGTCCGAAGCCCTCGGCGAGGCTGGGCACCACGAGCACGGCCGCACGGCGCAACGCGTACGCGAGTTCCGCGTCCGGCAAGCGACCGAGCACCTGCACGTGCGGCGCACCGGTGTCGACCTCGCCCCAGCCCCGAGCGCCGATCAGGACGAGGGGGATCCCGATCCCCCTCGTCGCCTCGACCAGCAATTCCAAGCCCTTGCGGGGTTCCAGCGTGCCGATGGCGAGGACGTACCGCTCCGGCAGCGCGATCGGGGACTCGGCTGGCCACGCCGTGACGCCGTGCCCGATGACGTGCACGGGTGCGGCACCGGGCGCGTGGTGGGCGAGGTCGTCCGCGACCGCGCGGGTGGGCACGACGACCGCGCCCGCCTTGGCCGTGGCGCGGGCGATCACCTTCCGGTGCCAGGCGACCCCGCGCCTGGTCAGCGTTTCCGGGTGGGTCCACGGCACCGCGTCGTGGACGGTCACGACGACGCGGCCACCCGGCGGGGCCAGCGGGGTCGGCGCGTGGACCGCGTCGCCGCCCGGCCAGTACGGGACGCCGTGCTCCCAGGCCGCGATCAGGGCGCGGCGCGGCAGGGGCAGCACCTTCGGCCCCTCCACGCCGGGGACCACGGCCGCCTCCACGTTCGGGTGACGGCTCACGGCGCCGGTCACGGTCCACCCGGCGGGCGCGGTCGCGGCGAGCGCCGCGGCCAGCTCACGGGTGTACCGCCCGGTCCCGCCGGGGACGGGGGCGAGCAACTGCTCGGTCAGCACAACGAGCTGGGGCACGTGCCGTACCGTCTCACGCCGTGTCCAGTCGCAGCACCGTGGTAGTGGTGACCTGGCGCGGGCGCGAGCACATCACCGCGTGCCTCGACGCCCTGGCAGCCCAGAGGAGTCCACACCGGACACTCGTGGTCGACAACGCGTCGGATGACGGGACGGCCGAGCTGCTCGCCGCCCATCCGAGCACGCCGGAGGTGGTGCGGCTGCCGCGCAACCTCGGCTACGCGGGCGGCCTGGCGGCCGTGCTGGACCAGGTGGACACGCCCTACGTGGCGTGGCTGAACGACGACGCGGCACCCGCCCCGCTCTGGCTGTCCTCGCTGGAGGAGGCGCTGGACGGCGATCCGGAGGTCGCCGCAGCCACCTCGTCGATGGTGCTCGCGGACGGCGCGACGCAGTCGGTCGGCGTGGCGCTGACCGCGGACGGGCACGGCAGGGACGTGGTGCTCGCGGGCCGCGAGGTGTTCGGCTTCTGCGGCGGCGCGGCCCTGCTGCGGACCGACGCGCTGCGGCACGTGGGCGGCGTGCCCGCCGGTTTCTTCTGCTACTACGAGGACACCGACACGGCGTGGCGGCTGCGGCTGGCCGGGTACCTGGTGGTGTCCGTCGGGCCCGCGCGGGTCCGGCACCGGCACGGCGCGAGCACCCGGCCGGGCTCCGCGCCGTTCCACCGGTGGAACGAGCGCAACCGGCTGCTGATGCTGCTCCGGTGCGCCCCGGCGGCGGTCGCGCTGCGGGAGACCGCCCGGTTCGCGGTGATCACCGCGCTGCTCCCGTTCCGCTCGGGCGTACCCGAAGCGGCGAACTTCCGGGTGCCGCTGCGGCTGCGCGTGCTGGCCGAGGTGCTGCTCCGGTCGCCGTCGGCGCTGGTCGCGCGGGTCCGTGTCGGGCGGCGTTCGACCCTCGCCCGCCGTGATGTGTGGCGCACCTGGGCGGGTCGGTAGCCACTCGGCGCACGACACGCGCGGTGATGAGGCAGGCTTACCCCAGCACACCCGTCGTGGAGCGAGGAGAGTGATGGTGCTGCCCGTCGTATCCGTGGTCGTGGTGAACTACCGCGGCGCCGAGGACACCATCACGTGCCTGCGCGCGCTGGCGGAACTGTCGTACCCGGCGGACAAGATCCAGGTCATCGTCGTGGACAACGCGTCGGGCGACGGGAGCGCCGAGCGCATCCGGGCCGCCGTGCCGTCGGCGACCGTGGTCGAGTCCCCGGAGAACCTGGGCTTCGCGGGCGGCTGCAACCTCGGGGTCGAGTCTGCGACCGGCTCGGTGCTCGCGTTCCTCAACAACGACGCCCGGCCCCACCCGGACTGGGTGCGCGCGGCCGTGCGGGTGCTCCAGGCCGAGCCGGCCGTCGGCGCGGTGGCGAGCAAGGTGCTCGACTGGGACGGGACCGACATCGACTTCGTCGACGGCGGCCTCACCTGGTTCGGCATGGGCTACAAGCGGCACGCGGGCCAGCCGGACGACGGCAGCCACGACGCCCCGCGCGACGTCCTGTTCGGCACCGGCTCGGCGCTGTTCGCGCGGACGTCGGTGTTCAAGTCGCTCGGCGGGTTCGACGAGCGGTTCTTCATGTTCTACGAGGACGTCGACCTCGGCTGGCGGATGAACCTGCGCGGCTGGCGGGTCCGGTACGAGCCCGCGTCGCTCACGTTCCACAAGCACCACGCCTCGATGTCGTCCATCGACCACAGCCGCGAGCTGTACCTGTTGGAGCGCAACGCGCTCGCCGCGCTGTACAAGAACTTCTCCGACGAGACGCTGGCCAAGGTGCTGCCCGCCGCGCTCGCGCTGGTGGTCCGCCGGGCCACGGCGCGCGGCGAGATCGACGCGACCCAGCTGGAGATCACCCGCAGGCCCGCCGACCCCGCGTCGGACCTGGAGCCCGTGCCGGTCGACCGCAAGGCGCTGGCCGGGTTCCTGGCGATCGACCAGTTCGTGGAGCTGCTGCCGTCGCTCCAGGAGTCGCGGAAGGTCGAGCAGGCCAAGCGGGTCCGCAGCGACCGCGACCTGGTCCCGTTGATGCGCAAGGCGATGGAGCCCGCGTACCCGCTGCCGCGCTACCTCGCCGCGCACGACGTCCTGGTCGACGTCTTCAAGCTGGACGAGGTGTTCGGCAGGCCGAGGCGGATCCTGATCATCACCGGCGACGCGATCTCGGAGAAGATGGCCGGGCCCGCCATCCGGGCGTGGAACATGGCCGACGTGCTGGCGGGCGAGCACGAGGTCCGCCTGGTCACGGTGAACCCGCTGTGCGCGCCGCTGGAGGCCCCGTTCGCCATCTCCGGCTCCAAGCCGCGCGACCTGGCCCCGCACATCGGCTGGGCCGACGTGATCGTGCTGCAGGGCCACGTGCTGGAACTCGTGCCGGAGCTGAAGCGGGCCGCGTCGACCAAGATCGTCGTGTGCGACGTCTACGACCCGATGCACCTGGAACTGCTGGAGCAGGGCAAGGACGAGACCGACGAGCAGCGCGCGCTGGACGTCGTCGGCGTGACCCGCGTGCTCAACAACCAGTTGAAGCGCGGCGACTTCTTCCTCTGCGCGTCCGAACGGCAGCGGCACTTCTGGCTGGGCCACCTGGCCGCGATCGGCAGGCTCACGCCGACGCTGTACGACAACGACCCCACTGTTCGTTCCTTGCTGTCCGTGGTCCCGTTCGGCCTGTCCGGCAAGCCGCCGCAGCGCACCGGTCCGGCCATCAAGGACGTCGTGCCCGGTATTTCGGGCAGTGACAAGGTGGTGCTGTGGGCGGGCGGCGTGTACAGCTGGTTCGACCCGCTGACGCTCATCCACGCCGTGCACCGCCTGCGCGACGAGCACACCGATGTGAAGCTGTTCTTCCTGGGCATGAAGCACCCCAACCCCGAGGTGCCGGACATGGACATCGCGGGCCAGACCCGCGCGCTGGCCAAGCGCTTGGACCTCGTCGACAAGGCGGTGTTCTTCAACGAGACGTGGGTGCCCTACCACGACCGGCAGAACTGGCTGCTGGACGCGGACTGCGGCGTCACCACGCACTACGAGCACGTCGAGACCACGTTCGCCTTCCGCACCAGGGTGTTGGACTACCTGTGGGCCGGGCTGCCGATCGTCACCACGGACGGCGACTCGTTCGCGGAACTCGTGGAGCGCGAGCGGTTGGGCGTGGTGGTCCGCTCCGAAGACCCGGACGAACTCGCCGCCGCGCTGGAGAAGGTCCTCTACGACGAGGAGTTCGCCGCAGGCTGCCGCGACCGCATAGCCGTGGTCCGCGAACGCTTCACCTGGGAAACCGTGCTGGCCCCGCTGGTCGAGTTCTGCCGCGACCCCCGCCCGGCCGCCGACCGCTTGCCGGGCAACGCACCACTCGTCCGCAACAGCCCGTTGACCACCACGGCGAAGGTTCGCCGCGACGTCAAGCTGGTCCGCGAATACCTGGACCAGGGCGGCCCGGCCGAACTCGCGAAGCGCGCGACCGGCCGCGTCCTGAAGAAGCTGCGCGGCGGCGCACATGGCTAAACCGCTGCGCGTGCTGCTGGACGGCACACCGCTGCTGGGCCACCGCACCGGCATCGGCCGCTACACCTCGGCCTTGGCCGAGGAACTGGCGTCCATGCCGGACGAGGTGGACGTGCGCGCGGTCGCGTTCACCCTGCGCGGCTGGCGCGCACTGCGCACAGTCCTGCCGCACGGCGTCCAGGCCAGGGGCCTGCCGGTGTCCGCAAGGCTGCTGCGCCAGTTCTGGCTACGAGGCCCTTTCCCCCCGGTCGAGTTGCTGGCGGGCTTCACAGATGTCATGCACGCCACCAACTTCGTACTGCCGCCGGCCATCAGGGCAGGCGGCGTCGTCACCATCCACGACCTCGCGTTCCTGGCCTCACCAGGCGACCTGCCCGCCTCGGACGAGCGCCTGCCG
Source organism: Umezawaea sp. (assembly GCA_039922235.1). GTDB lineage: Bacteria > Actinomycetota > Actinomycetes > Mycobacteriales > Pseudonocardiaceae > Umezawaea. Next base: position 10,954 of record JBDSAJ010001021.1, on the reverse strand, counting down.
GAACTGGTCCGCCAGTCGGCACAACGCGCGGACATCGTCTGCACACCAACAACAGCCGTCGCCCGGACAGTCGAAGAACGACTGGGCATCGCCCCAGACCGAATCGTCGTCACACCCCTGGGCGTAGACCCGGCCTGGTTCGCTTCCCGACCTCCTAACGACGCCCTGCGCGCTCGCCTGGGCCTCCCTTCGCAGTACTTGCTCTTCGTAGGCGCGGGCGGCCCCCGCAAGGGCTTGGAAACACTGCTGAAGGCACACGCGAACACCCCCTCGCTCCCCCCACTGGTGCTGGCGGGCCCACGACAGTCCGGAGTGGATGGACGCGTGATCCGCACCGGCTACCTGGCGGACGTGGACCTGCGCAGCGTCGTGGCAGGCGCCTCAGCACTGGTGCTCCCGTCCCGCGACGAGGGCTTCGGCCTACCGGTACTCGAAGCGCTGGCGTGCAACGTCCCGGTCGTCTGCTCGGACGTGCCCGCCCTCCGCGAGGTCTCGGGCGGCCACGCCCTGCTGACCCCGGTCGGCGACGCCGACGCACTCTCCCACGCCATGTTCAACGCGGTGGAAACCCCACCCACCGCCACCGCCCAAGCCGCTCGCAGGACGCACGCGTCCGGGTACACCTGGCGCCGCTGCGCGGAAACCACCCTGACCGCGTATCACCGCGCCTCAGGCAAGTAAGACGAACAACCCTCACACCAACCCGAACTCACTGGCTTCCCAACCGGCTCCCGGCCCCAATCGGACCCAGGACCTGGCAAAACCCAACTTCAGGCCAGACACGCCCCCCAAAGACCCACCCACGAGAGCCCCAACCCCCACCCACAAAAGTCCTCAGGACATCACCCCACGAAAGCCCGCAAGACCCCACCTACCACCGGCAGCCCCAAGACCACCCACAAAGCCGTCAGAACCTCACCCCACGAGCCCACCAAAACCCACAAGCCCGACCCCCAAAACCCACCTACCGCCGAGGCACCTGATCATCCGCCTCATCACGCCCACCGGTGACCGTGTTCCACGTGACCTGCCGAGACCCGGTCAACGCCACCGCACAGCGCAAGAACCGCCGACGGTCACCATCCTGGCTGCGGTTAGACGCGGGAACCCGCCCATGGTCGGACATCTGAAAAGGTTCTCGCAAGCGCGCAGCGTTATCCAGCCCTTCGGGCCCTCACCACCCCAACGGCCCAAAGCTCGGCCATTTGCGGCCCGCGCCGTTCACTGAGAGCATCCACTCCGCCTCGTCACTAGCGAAGAGAAGGCCTACGAGATGAGCTTCAACGCCGTGTGGTCCGTCCAGGACGCCGACGAGTCCGGTGAGCAGATGACCGTGACGACGCCGGAGGAGGTGGACGCGCTGCTCGCCAAACTGGCCGAGCCGGGCGCGGGCGCGGCGGTGATCGAGCACCAGGAGCGCGCGCTCATCCCCGACGCCGAGGGCCTGCTGGGCACGCCGGGCGAGGTCAAGATCCCGGACCACGACGTCGCGGCCGCGGTGAGCAGCGGTTTCGGCTACCTGACCTACGCGGATCCCGACCAGGACTACTCGACGCTGGTGGGTGAGCCCGCGTCACCGGTGTACGCGTCGGAGTACGTCGACTACCCGGCGGGCAGCGGGGTCCAGGTGGGTCTGCTGGCCGCCGCGCTGAAGGAGTTCCTGCTCACCGCCCAGCGCCCCTCCTGCGTCCAGTGGCAGGACGCCTAGGACACCAGGGACGGCCGCTCGACTTCCCAGCGGGAGTTGCCGAAGCTGCGGATGCCGGACACCAGCCGGTCGACGTCGGCTTCCGGCCGGACGACGAGTCGGATGAACTGGCCGCTCATCCCCAGCTTGTTCCCGCACTCGCGGATGAAGATCTGCTGCTTGTGCAGCAGGTAGTCGCGCAGTTCGACGCCGTCGACGTCCGGGGCGAGCTTCACCAGCAGGAAGTTCGCCTGGGACGGGTACACCTGCAGCTCCGACAGCCGGGACAGCTCCATGCCCATGCGGTAGCGGTCCATGGACAGCTTGACGAGGCTCTCGCCGTACTCGTCCAGGTGGTCGCCGAGCATGAACACGAACGACTCGGCGAGCGAGTTGAGGTTCCACTTGGGCAGCGTGGACGCCATCCGCTTGGCCAGCGACGGGTTCGCGACCAGGTAGCCGAAGCGGACGCCGTGCAGGCCGAAGTTCTTGCCGAGGCTCTTGAGCACGACCACGTTCGGCCTGATCATCGCCTCGCTGACGACGGACGGGTTGCGCTCGACCTCGACGAAGTCGATGAACGACTCGTCGATGATGACGAGGTCCAGGTCGGCCAGTTCGTCCATGAACCGGATGATCTCCCGGCGCGGCAGGTACCCGCCGTCGGGGTTGTTCGGGTTGCACAGCACCGCGACCTTCGAGCCGCGGGCGCGGATGAACTTCAGGTAGGCGTCGATGTTCAGCTCGAAGCCCTCGCTCTCCTGGAGCGGGAACATGTCGACGCGCTTGCCGGTCTCCATGGGCTGGTCGGTCCACCGGCCGAACGTGGGGATCGGGATCGCCACGCTCTCCTTGATCCACAGGTGGTCGATCCAGGTGATGATCTCGGTGGAGCCGTTGGACATGGCGATCGTGGCCGGGTTCAGCCGCAGGGTGCGCGCCAGCTGGCCCGCGATGGCGTCGGCGCTGCTCGGGTAGAACTTCAGGATCGACTCGAGGTTGTTGGCCAGTGTCGCGAACATCTGCGGTGTCGGGAAGTACGGGTTGCAGGGGATGCAGAAGTCGATCATGTGCTGCGCGCCGTCCCCGAGCTTGCGGGACAACTCGAAGAAGGACGGGCTGTGCGCGGTCTTGCCGAACACATCCGAGTCCACACCATGCCGCACGTGACCACTCCCCTGCTCGCTGTCGACGCCGTCTCAACCGGGAACGTCTTCAGGGGGGCATACGTGTATACCGACAAACCGGTTCACGGACTGATATCGGACAGGTCTCGGCCGGATCACGCCCGCCCGAGCAAGTCGGCCGCGAACGCCGTCGAGAGCACTTCCCGCCACTGCCGCAACGGGGTCAGGCCGGCGTCCTGCCACGACTTCCCGGACAGCACCGAGTAGGCCGGACGCGGTGCGGGGCGCGGGTACTCGGCCGACGAGCACGGGCGCACCCGGTCCGGATCCGCGCCCAGTTCCTCGAAGATGGCGCGGGTGAAGCCGTACCACGTGGTCTCGCCGCCGCCGGTGCCGTGCAGCACCCGGCCCGCGGGCTCGCGCCGCGTCGTGACGAGGTCCGCCAACTCCACGAGCCCGGCGGCGAGATCGCGCGTCCACGTCGGCGAGCCGCGCTGATCGTCCACAACGGACACGGTGTCGCGCTCCCCTTCCAGGCGCGCCATGGTCTTCACGAAGTTGCCGCCCGAAGCGCCGTAGACCCACGCGGTGCGCACGACCCAGGAACGCCGCCAGGCGGCCAGGACCCGCTCCTCGCCCGCGAGCTTCGTGCGCCCGTACGCCGAACGCGGCCCGGTCTCGTCGAACGGCTCGTAGGGCCGCGTGGCGTCACCGGGGAACACGTAGTCGGTGGACACGTGCAGCAGTGGCACGTCGTGCCGCGCGCACTCGACCGCGAGCAGCTCCGGGCCGCGCGCGTTCACCGCGAACGCCCGCTCCTCGTCGGTCTCCGCCTGGTCCACGGCGGTGTACGCGGCGGAGTTGACGACCACGGGCCGCAGCCCGCCGTCGCGGGCGTGCTCCGCGAAGCTGGCGACGGCGTCGGCGACGCACTCCGGGTCGGTGATGTCCAGTTCCGCCGAGGACGGCGCGTGCGCGAGCCCGTCGCGCGGGGTGGCCGCGACGAGGTCGTTGCCGAGTTGGCCACGACCTCCGGGCACCAGCAGTGCGAGTGCCATCAGCCGTTGGCCCGCGCCTTGAGCTTCTCCCACCACGGCCGGTTGTCGCGGTACCACTTCACGGTGCTCGCGAGGCCTTCGGCGAAGTCGACCCGCGGCGCGTAGCCCAGCTCGGCGCTGATCTTGGTGATGTCGACCGAGTAGCGGCGGTCGTGGCCCTTGCGGTCGGTCACCATCTCCACGGACGACCAGTCGGCGCCCATCTCGGCCAGCAGCAGCTCGGTCAGCTCGCGGTTGGTCAGCTCGGTGCCGCCGCCGATGTTGTAGACCTCACCGGGACGGCCCGCCTCGGCGACGAGCTGGATGCCGCGGCAGTGGTCGGCCACGTGCAGCCAGTCGCGGACGTTGAGGCCGTCGCCGTAGAGCGGCACCTTCCCGCCGTCCATCAGGTTCGTGACGAACAGCGGCAGCACCTTCTCCGGGAACTGGTACGGGCCGTAGTTGTTCGAACACCGGGTGATGCTCACCGGCAGGCCGTGCGTGCGGTGGAACGCCCGCGCGAGCAGGTCCGAGGAGGCCTTGGACGCCGAGTACGGCGAATTCGGCTCCAGCGGGTGGGTCTCGGGCCACGAGCCCTCGTCGATGGAGCCGTAGACCTCGTCCGTGGACACGTGGACGAACTTGCCGACACCGGCGTCCAGCGCGCCCTGCAACAGGGTCTGGGTGCCGAGCACGTTGGTGAGCACGAAGTCCGCCGACCCGGTGATCGACCGGTCCACATGGGACTCGGCCGCGAAGTGCACGACGACGTCGATGCCCTTCAGCACCTCGGCGACGACGGTCGGGTCGCAGATGTCGCCCTGGACGAACCGGTAGCGCGGGCTGTCGGCCACGGGCGCGAGGTTGTCCTCGTTGCCCGCGTAGGTGAGCTTGTCCAGCACCACGACCTCGGCGTCGGCGTAGGCCGGGTAGGAGCCACCGAGCGACTCCCGGACGTAGTGGGAGCCGATGAAGCCGGCCCCTCCAGTCACCAGAACGCGCATGTCCAAGTCCTTTACACCGGTGTAACCGTTGCAGCGAGTCACCTAGTAAAGCGTGCAACCCACCAGGTTGTTACAGCGTCTCCCGTATAAGAAGTACAACCAGCGCCAATGGCACCTGGCCCACTAATCTTGCTCTAGAGCACCGCGCACGGGGGAGGCACCACTCGTGGAGGGCAGACCGCCATTGGCGAGCGACCAACCAGGACCTATCCGGGTTGCCGCGAACCCCGCGCCCCAGCGCTCGACCACGCTCCGAGCACTGCTCATCACCGGGCGTTCCATCCTGACACTGCTGTCAGCGGCTGTGATCGTGGTCACCTGGTTCGGCTGGAACTTCTTCCGCACGCTCGAACAGGGCACGACGACCACCGACGTGATCTCCGCCCAGGCGGGCGAGGAACCGGGCGGCGTCAACCGCAAGCCGCTCGACGGCGCCATCGACATCCTGATGGTCGGCATCGACAGCCGCGTCGACGCGCAGGGCAACCCGCTGTCGCCGGAGGTCCTCGACCTGCTCAGCGGCGGTGTCGCGGACGGCGAGATGAACACCGACACGATGATCCTGGTGCACATCCCGGTGGACGGCACCCGCGCCCGCGCGTTCTCGTTCCCGCGCGATTCCTACGTGGAGATCGCGGACGGTTTCGGCAAGCACAAGCTGAACTCCGCGTTCGCCCGGCAGAAGAACACCGTCGCGGAGGAGATGGCCGCGAAGGGCGAGGCGGACCAGGCCAAGATCCAGGCCGAGTCGACGACCGCGGGCCGCAGGACGCTCATCAAGACCATCGAGAACCTCACCGGCGGCGCGGTCACCATCGACCGCTACGCCGAGGTGAACCTGGCCAGCTTCTACGAGGTCACCAAGGCCATCGGCGGCGTCGAGGTGTGCGTGAACAAGGCCACCAGCGACTCCAAGTCCGGCGCGAACTTCGCCGCGGGCCCGCAGACGATCGAGGGCGCGCTGGCGCTGTCGTTCGTGCGGCAGCGCGAAGGCCTGCCCGGCGGCGACCTCGACCGGATCGCCCGGCAGCAGGCGTTCATCGGTGCCCTGGCGAAGAAGGTCCTGTCGACCGGGATGCTCACCAACATCGACCAGCTCAACGCGCTCGTCGCGGCCGTGCAGAAGTCCGTCGTGCTGAGCCAGGGCTGGGACATCGCGACGTTCGCCGAGCAGATGCAGGGTCTGGTGAGCGGCAACATCGAGTTCCGCACCATCCCGGTCGGCGACACGATGGACACCTACAACGACGGCAACGTGCTGCAGGTCGACCCGGTCAAGGTGAAGAACTTCATCAAGGACCTGGCGACCGACGAGACGCCGTCCCCCAGCACGTCGGCGTCGAGCACGCCGGTGACGCCCAACAACCAGGTGACCGTGGGGGTGTACAACGCCTCCGGCACCGCGAGGCTGGCCGCGACCGTGCTGGACTCGTTGGTGGGCAAGGGTTATCTGCGCGGGACGGCGACCACCGCCGACGCGCTGTTCGACTCGACGGTGGTCCGCTACGCGCCGGGCGACAAGGCCGTCGCGGACAAGCTCGCCAAGGAGTTCGGCAGCGCGACCGTCGAAGAGGACGACTCGCTGACCAAGAACCAGCTCGCGGTCTACGTCGGTGCGGACTACACCTCCGTCGAGGACCGGTCGGATCCCGCGGGCACGCCCGGCACGTCGGTCCCCGGCGCGCCGTCGACCTCCCAGGCCCCTCCGGCCATCACCGCGGGTGGCCTCGTCTGCGTGAACTGACGCGTCCGTCTCAGTGAATACGGCAACGTCGAGGGCCATCCGCTGGTTAGCCTTGGCGTTCACCCCCTGTTTTCACGAGGAGGACGCCGTGAGGGCTGCCCTTGCCGTGCTCGCGCGCGTGCTGGTCGCGCTGCTGTCGGCAACCGTGCTCGCGGGCTCCGCATACGGCTGGGCGACGCTCAAACGGGTGCAGGAGAGCGTCAACACCACGGACGTGCTCAACGTGCTGTCCGACGTGCCGAACGCGCCGCCGATGCTGGACGGCGCGACGGACATCCTGCTCGTCGGCAGCGACAGCCGCACGGACGCGCAGGGCAACGCGCTGCCCGCCGGCGTGTTGCGCCAGTTGCGCACGGAGCAGTCCGAAGGCGTGAACACGGACACGATCATCGTGCTGCGCATCCCGCGCGACGGCGGGAAGGCCACGGCGATCTCCATCCCGCGCGACACCTACGTGCCGATCCCAGGCATCGGTGACGACAAGATCAACGCCGCGTACGGCCTGACGAAGTACGCCACCACCCGGCGGCTGGAGAACGAGGGCAACACCGATCGGGCCGACGTGGAGAAGCAGGGCGACCAGGCGGGTCGGCGTGCGCTCGTGCAGGTCGTGCAGGACCTCACCGGTGTCCGCGTCGACCACTACGCGGAGATCAACCTCTACGGCTTCTACCTGCTGACCCAGGTGATCGGCGGCGTCGAGGTCTGCCTCAACGCCGGCACCAGCGACCCGGCGTCCGGCGCGAACTTCGGCGCGGGGCGGCAGCGGGTGACCGGCGGCGACGCCCTCGCGTTCGTGCGGCAGCGCAACCTGCCCGGCGGCGACCTCGGCCGCATCAGGCGGCAGCAGGTGTTCATGGCGGCCGCCGTCACGGAGCTGCTGTCCGCCGGGACGTTCACCGACCAGGAGAAGCTCTCCGGCCTGCTGGACGCGGTCACCAAGTCGATCGTGGTGGACGAGGGGCTGGACCTGGTGACGCTCGCCCAGCAGACGAAGGGCCTCGCGGGCGGCAGTGTGGAGTTCGCCACGATCCCGGTGGTCAACATCAACGGGCGCAACGAGCGCGGGCAGAGCATCGTGCAGGTCGACGTGCCCGCGGTGAAGGCGTTCGTCGGGCAACTGCTCGGGCCCACGCTGGTGCCCAGCACGCCCCCGAGCCCGCCCCAGCGGATGGCGGGTGGCAAGGTGGTCGGTCTGGACGGCGCGCACCGCGCCGCCCAGTCGGAAGTGCCTTGCGTCGACTAGGAGATGCACCGCTGTGAGCGTCACCGAAGCTCTGTTCGCGCCGCTGCTGGCCGCCGGGCCTGGGCGACCGCTGATCACCCACTACGACGACGCGGACGGCTCACGGGTCGAGCTGTCGCGCGCCACCATCGCCAACTGGGCCGCGAAGACCGCCAACTGGCTGCGCGACGAGCACGACGTCGAGCCCGGTGACCGGGTCGCCGTGCTGCTGCCCGCGCACTGGCAGACCGCGGGCGTGCTGCTCGGCGCGTGGTGGTGCGGCGCGACCGTGACGGACGACCCGGACGGCGCCAAGGTCGCCTTCGTCGCCCCTGGCGGCACCGCGCCAGGCGCCGACGTGGTCGCCATCGCCTCGCTGCACCCGATGGGCCTCGGCCTGCGCGGGCAGGAACTGGACGGCGCGGTCGACTTCCTCGACGACGTCCGCGTGCACGGCGACGACTTCACCCCGTACAGCCCGACGCCCGGCGACACCCCCGCGCTCGGCAAGTCCACTGTGGACGACGTCGTCGCGGAAGCGCGCAACCGCGCGGAAGTGCTCGGCATCGGCGTCGACTCGCGAGTGCTGTCCACTGTGGAGTGGAACCAGCCCGACGGACTGCTCAACGGACTGCTCGCCGTGCTCGCGGGCGGCGCGTCGCTGGTGCAGTGCAGCAACGTGGACGCCGACCTGCTGCCCGCCAGGCGGGCCAGCGAGAAGACCACCGTGGAACTGGGCGGCGCGGCGTAGACCTGACGTCGTTTTCCTGCCGGACAAGGGACTCCGACTCGGCCAGGCTGGAGATCATGAACAAGGTCGAAGGCAGGGTCGCACTGGTCACCGGTGGCAGCCGAGGCATCGGCGCGGCGATCGCGGTGCGACTGGCGGAGGACGGCGCCGACGTGGTGCTGACCTACGAACGGGACAAGGACAGCGCGGCGGCCGTGGTCGCCCGGATCGAAGCGGCGGGCAGGCGGGCGCTGGCCGTGCAAGCCGACAGCGCCGACGTCGGGGCCGTCACGGAGGCGGTGGACGTGGCGGCCACGACGTTCGGCGGCTTGGACGTGCTCGTCAACAACGCGGCCGTGTTCCGCGTGGGACCGCTGGAGGACCTGGACCCGGAGGCGTTCGACCACACCGTGGCGGTGAACGTGCGGGCGCCGTTCGTGGCGGCGCGGGCAGCGCTGCGGCACCTGCCCGACGGCGGCCGGATCATCAGCATCGGCAGCAACATGGTGCGGCGCATCCCGTTCCCCGGCTTCAGCCTGTACGCACTGAGCAAGACCGCGCTCGTCGGCCTGACCAAGGGGCTGGCGCGCGAACTGGGGCCGAGGGGCATCACCGTCAACCTCGTCAATCCCGGCGCGACCGACACCGACCTGAACCCGGCCGACGGCCCGATGGCCGACGTGATCCGCGACCACACCGCGCTGGGCCGCTACGCCACCCCGGACGACATCGCCGCCACCGTCGCCCACCTGGCCGGACCCGACGCCCGGTACACGACCGGCGCGGTGATCGACGTCGACGGCGGTTTCACGGCCTAGCGCGCTTGGCGTACCACCGGGTCACGACCACCAGCACGACGAGCACGACCACGCTGAGCACCGTCGACCCGACCACCATCACGTCGACAGGCAGGGTGTAGACCAGCAGCACCCGCAGTGCGGCCTCGACCAGCAGGCCCACGCCCCACAGCAGCGTGGCGAAGCGGACGGTCCGCCGCACCGCGGGTGACTCCTCGTACTGCGCTTCAACCGCGGGCGCGGTCTTCGCCACGAACACCAGCACCAGCGGTTTCCGGGCGAACAGCGAGCCCAGGAACACCAGCCCCAGCACCAGGCTGATCAGCGAATCCTTCGCGATCATGAACCGCGGGTCGCCCGTGAGGAACAACGTCGCCAGCCCGAACGCGAACAGGCCGAGCATGAACGCCGCGGCCCCGTCGACCCGACGGCTCCGCACGATCCCCACCACCAGCACGAGCCCGGACACCACGCCGCCCGCGGCGAGCGCCATCCACTCGCTCACGCCGAACTGGCGCAGCAGGTAGTAGCCGCCGACGGGGAGGGCGAGATCGACCAGGAGGGTCGGCAGCAGCGACCTGATCCGACTGTCCACCGGGCCGACGTTAGCCGTGGGGGCGTCGAGCGCCCCCACGGCGTCACCTCACGCGGGAACGGACTCCCGTGCCCGCGACTTCTCCAGCACCCGGTCCACCGAGTAGGCGCCACCGTTGAACCCCAGTGCCAGCGCCGCCACGGCCAGCACCAGCACCAACTGGTACCCGTTCGGCGCCAGCATCCCGTTCGGCAGGTGCACGAGCACCAGCGCGCCTGCCATGTTGAGCGCCAGCAGCACGCCCGCCACCGGCAGCGCCGCGCCGACCAGCAGCATCGCTCCGCCCACCAGTTCCACGATCGCCGCGAACCAGGCGGACGCCGTGGCCGCGGGAATGCCCATCTGCACGAATGACGCAGCCGTGCCGTCCATGCCGTACTCGAAGAACTTCTGCCAGCCGTGCGCGATGAACACCGCGCCCACGCCGAGTCGTCCGATCAGTGCAGCCAGGTCCCGCACGCGCTCCATGCTCCAACTCCCGTTCATTCGTTCGGATTTGAACGATATTCTAGGGAAGTCGGGCACCGATTCGGGCGAATACAACCTGTCGAAACGCTGTCAGCATTCGTTGGCAATTAGGGTTTGAAGACATAAAAACGGCCCGGAGCTGCGCATTCGTGTCGATACCGAACGATCCAGGTAATACCTGCATCACAAGATCGGCGGTCAAGATCTCCCACGAGACGACTGGACCGCCAACCGGGTCACCCAGGACCTTCAGCAGATGGTCAAGTTGCTGAACGAGCTGGAAGACGCCCGCGTGGGACACAAGCGAACCGTTCGCGGTCACAGCAAGTGGTCATTCGCTCACCTCAAGCTCGGCAGTGTCGAAGCCGGCTTGGCGCCGCTCGAACCGCGAGCCGGAGCAACTTGGAGCGATCTGGACGCGGTCAGCGCCGACGTTCTCGATGGGTTCTCACACGCTGAATCCCATGATTCCCTGCCCGACCGATGGGCGCCTGAGGCAGCACGACCCGCACGTGTCATCGCCAGCCATCTCGGTTCAAC
>JBDSAJ010001020.1:0-5086 GCA_039922235.1 Umezawaea sp. | reverse complement strand
CCGGAGGATGGGCGATCACGGTGTCGACCACGCGTCCCGAAACCATGCTGGGCGACACCGGCGTCGCCGTGCACCCGGAGGACCCGCGCTACGTCGAGCTGATCGGCGCCCCGGTGCGCCTCCCGCTCACCGGCCGCACCATCCCGATCGTCGCCGACGCGCACGTGGATCCCGCGTTCGGCTCGGGCATGGTCAAGGTGACGCCCGCGCACGACCCGAACGACTTCGAGATCGGCCAGCGCCACGGCCTGCCCAACCTGACCGTCATGGACGGCCGGGGCGTCATCACCGTGCGCGGCCCGTTCGAGGGCCTCGACCGCTTCGAGGCGCGTCCCGCCATCGTGGCAGCGCTGCGCGACCAGGGCCGGATCGTCGCGGAGAAGCGGCCGTACGTGCACTCCGTCGGCCACTGCGAGCGCTGCGGCACGGTCATCGAGCCGCGCCTGTCGCTCCAGTGGTGGGTCAAGGTCGAGGGCATCGCCAAGGCCGCCGGTGACGCGGTCCGCGACGGCCGCACCACCGTGCACCCGGCCGACCTGACCAAGCGCTACTTCGACTGGGTCGACAACCTGCACGACTGGTGCATCTCGCGCCAGCTCTGGTGGGGTCACCGCATCCCGGTCTGGTACGGCCCGGCGGGTGAGGTGGTGTGCGTCGGACCGGACGAGCAGCCGCCGACGGGTGACGGCTGGCGCCAGGACGAGGACGTGCTCGACACGTGGTTCTCGTCCGGCCTGTGGCCGTTCTCGACCCTGGGCTGGCCGGGCAAGACGGCCGACCTGGCGAAGTTCTACCCGACGTCCGTCCTGTCAACGGGCTACGACATCCTCTTCTTCTGGGTCACCAGGATGATGATGTTCGGCCTGTACACCATGGACGAGGTGCAGCCCTTCGACCACGTCTACCTGCACGGCCTCGTCCGCGACGCCAACGGCAAGAAGATGTCGAAGTCGCGCGGCAACGGCGTCGACCCGCTCAAGTGGATCGAGAGCTACGGCGCCGACGCCACCCGGTTCACGCTGCTGCGCGGCGCGAACCCCGGCTCGGACATCGCCGTCGCCGAGGAGTGGGCCGCAGGCGCCCGCAACTTCACCACGAAGCTGTGGAACGCCACGAAGTTCGCGCTGGCGAACGGTGCCACGGTCGAGCGGCCGCTGCCCGCCCGCGACGCGCTGACCGACGCGGACCGCTGGATCATCGACCTGCTCGACGAGCTGGTGTCCGATGTGGACCGCCAGTTCGAGGCGTTCCAGTTCGCCAAGCTGTCCGAGGCGCTCTACCACTTCACCTGGGACGAGTTCTGCGACTGGTACCTGGAGCTGGCGAAGGTCCAGATCGCCGAGGGCGGCGAGCGTGCCGAGGCGACCCAGTCGGTGCTCGGGCACGTGCTCGACGTCGTGCTGCGGCTGCTGCACCCGTTGACCCCGTTCATCACCGAGACGCTGTGGAAGACGCTGACCGGCGGCGAGTCGCTGGTCGTCACCGAGTGGCCGAAGCCGTCCGGCGCGGAGCGCGACGCCGTGGCGGCCGAGCGGATCGAGGGGCTGAAGAAGCTCGTCACCGAGATCCGCCGGTTCCGCAACGACCAGGGGCTGCGGCCGACGCAGAAGGTCGCGGGCAAGGTGCGCGGCGCGTGCTGCGTCGACCTGCTGGAGCAGGTGCCGTCGGTGAAGGCGCTGACCAGGATGACCGAGCCCGGTGACGACTTCACCGTGTCCGCATCGCTGGAGGTCGGCCTGCCCAAGGGTGCCGTGACGGTCGAACTGGACACGTCCGGCACGATCGACGTGGTCGCCGAGCGCAAGCGGATGACCAAGGACCTCGCGGTCGCCGAGAAGGAACGCGCGCAGTGCGAGGGCAAGCTGAACAACCCCGCGTTCACCGACAAGGCGCCCGCGGACGTCGTGGCCAAGATCCAGGCCCGCCTGGCGGCCGCGAACGCCGACATCGAGCGCCTGAACGCGCGCATCGCCGCTCTGCCGGAGGCGAAGTGAGCCCGGTCGACCCGGCGGCGCTGGAAGCACTCCGCGCCGTCGAGTCGGACCTGGACACCCGCTGGGGCGAGACCAAGATCGGTCCGTCGCTCGACCGGATCAAGGCGTTGACGCACCTGCTGGGCGACCCCCAGCACTCGTACCCGGTCATCCACATCACCGGGACCAACGGCAAGACGTCGACGTCCCGGATGATCGACGCGCTGCTGACCCGCATCGGGCTGCGCACGGGCCGCTACACCAGCCCGCACCTGCAGCTCGCGACCGAGCGGATCAGCGTCGACGGCGAGCCGATCACCCCGGAGCGCTACGTCGAGGTGTACCGGGACGTCGAGCCCTACCTGTCCATGGTGGACGGTCAGGGCGACGTGCGGATGACCAAGTTCGAGGTCCTCACCGGGATGGCGTTCGCGGCGTTCGCGGACGCCCCGGTGGAGGCCGCGATCATCGAGGTCGGCATGGGCGGCGGCTGGGACGCGACGAACGTCGCTGACGGCCGGATCGCCGTGGTCACCCCGATCGGCGTCGACCACGTCGAGTACCTCGGCTCGGACATCGAGGGCATCGCGCGCGAGAAGGCCGGGATCATCAAGCCCGGCGCGGTCGCGATCCTCGCCGAGCAGACCAACGAGGTGGCCCGGATCCTGATCGAACGGGCGACCGAGGTCGACGCCATGGTCGCCCGCCAGGGCCTCGAGTTCGGCGTGCTCGACCAGGCCGTCGCCGTCGGCGGCCAGGTGCTGAAGCTCCAGGGCCTCGGCGGCGTGTACGACGAGGTCTTCCTGCCGCTGCACGGCGCGCACCAGGCGTCCAACGCCTCGTTGGCGCTCGCAGCCGTCGAGGCGTTCTTCGGCGCGGGCAAGGAGCAGCCGCTCGACATCGAGGCGGTCCGCGAGGCGTTCGCGTCCGTCACCTCGCCCGGCAGGCTGGAACGGGTGCGGTCCGCGCCGACCGTGCTGGTCGACGCCGCGCACAACCCGCACGGCGCGACGGCACTGGCCGCCGCGCTGCGCGACGAGTTCGGCTTCCGCAAGCTCATCGCCGTCCTCGGCGTCATGGACGACAAGGACGCGCTGGGGATGCTCCAGGCACTGGAGCCCGTGGTCGCCGAGATCGTGGTGACCAGCAACTCCTCGCCGCGCGCGATGGACGCGGACACGCTGGGCGACCTGGCGATGGAGGTGTTCGGCGAGGAGCGCGTCTTCGTGCAGCCCTCGCTGGCCGACGCCATCGAGGAGGCCGTGCTGCGCACCGAGGAGGACGACGAGGAGGGCGTGGTGTCCGGCGGCGGCGTGATCGTCACCGGTTCCGTCGTCACGGCCGGCGAAGCCCGCGCGCTGTTCGGCAAGGAGCCGTCATGACGACACCGCCGGTCAAGCCACCGCCCAAGGACCCGATGAAGGCGTTCCGCGGCATCACGGCGGGCACGCTGATCATCGAGGTGATCGTGGTGGCGCTCGCGCTGCCGGTGATCGCCAAGCTCGGTGGCGGTTTCACCACCACCGCGGGCGTGCTCGCGTTCGTGCTGATCGCCGGCCTGATCGCCACCTGCGCCCTGCTCAAGCACACGTGGAGCTTCTGGCTGATCGTCGGCCTGCACGTGGTGATGGTCGCGTCCTGGCTCGCGCTGACCGCGCTCGGCGCCGTCGGCGCGGTCTTCAGCCTGGTCTGGGCCTGCATCTTCTGGATGCGCCGCGACCTCGCCAAGCGCATGGCCGAAGGCCGCCTGCCCAGCCAGCAGGTCTGAGCGTTCACCCGTCGGTCAGCCGGTGTTCGGCCGCTGTCGTTGTTCGCGGACTAGAACACCGGCATGACCGATGAGCGTGCGGTGAACCGGCGAACCCTGCTGCGGGCCGGTGGGCTCGGCGTCGCGGGTGCTTTCCTTCCCGGCGTGGCACTGGCGCGGACGGACCGACCGGTCCTGACGCACGGCGTGCAGTCCGGCGACGTGAGCACCGATGGCGCTCTGGTGTGGACGCGGGCCGACCGGCCGTCGCGCATGGTCGTCGAGGTCTCCACCGACGCGTCGTTCCGGCACGCGCGCCGCGTCCGCGGCCCGCTGCTGACCCCGGACACCGGTGGCACCGGCAGGCTGCGCCTGGACCACCTGCCGCCGGGCCACCAGGTGCACTACCGGGTCGTCGCCGAGGACCTGGACGGCCGCACCCGCAGCGAGGCCGTGACGGGCACGTTCCGCACCGCGCCCGTTGGCCGCCAGGACGTGCGCTTCACCTGGTCCGGCGACGTCGCGGGCCAGGGCTGGGGCAGCAACCCCGACCTCGGCGGGATGCCGATCTTCGCGACGATGGCCGCCCGCCGCCCGGACTTCTTCCTGCACAGCGGCGACACCGTGTACGCCGACGGCCCGCTGGCCCCGCAGGTGGTGCTGCCCGACGGCCGGATCTGGCGCAACCTCGTGACACCGGAGAAGACCAAGGTCGCCGAGACGCTGGACGAGTACCGCGGCCAGTTCGCCTACAACCTGCTGGACCCGAAGTACCGCGAGTTCGCCGCGCAGGTGCCGATGGTCGTGCAGTGGGACGACCACGAGGTCACCAACAACTGGTATCCCGGCGAGATCCTGGACCTGCCGCAGTACACCGAGAAGCGCGTTGACGTGCTCGCCGCGCGGGCCTTCCGGGCGTTCCACGAGTGGCAGCCGATCGACCCCCGCCGCGCGGTCGACGGGCGGGTCTACCGGAAGTTCTCCTACGGCGCGCACGTCGAGGTGTTCGTGCTGGACATGCGCAGCTACAAGGACGCGAACACCGCGCCCCGCGACGGGATCGGCCACGTGCTGGGCGAGCGGCAGGCGCGATGGCTGGTCGACTCGCTGGCCCGCAGCCGGGCCACGTGGAAGATCGTGGCCGCGGATCTGCCCATCGGGCTGACCGTTCCGGACGGCGTGGACATCGAGGGCGTTGCCAACGGGCTGCCGGGCAAGCCAGGTGGCCGTGAGCACGAACTGGCCGAGGTGCTGCGGGAGCTGAAGCGGCGCTGCGTCCGCAACGTCGTGTGGCTGACCGCGGACGTGCACTACACCGCGGCGCACTACTATGATCCCAACAAGGCGCAGTTTCAGGAGTTCGAGC
>JBDSAJ010001019.1:0-4251 GCA_039922235.1 Umezawaea sp. | reverse complement strand
GTCACCGCGCTGCTGGAACGCAACGCCGAACTGCTGCACCGGGTCTGAGGTGGAGAACCACTGAAAACGTTTGCGCCGACCGAACGCCCTCCTCGGCCACCGGCGTCCTACTAGGGTCGCGGATGATCAAAGGGGGACGTCGATGTCGGAGTTCGTGCTCAGCAGGCGCCAAGCACTGGTCGGTGCGGCCGCCGCGGTTGGTACCGCACTGATCGGATCACCAGCCACCGCCGCGCCGGGGACCGCGGCGACTGCCGCTCCGTTCCTGCTCGGTGTGGCCAGCGGTGATCCGCTGCCTGACGGGGTGGTGCTGTGGACCCGCCTGGTGCGGGAAGCGGAACCGATGCCGGACCAGGTGATCCCAGTGCGCTGGCAGATCGCCGAGGACGAGCTGTTCTGCCGGGTGACGAGGTCGGGCGTCGCACTGGCCAGGCCGGAACTCGCGCACTCGGTGCACGTAGACGTGCGCGGCCTGCGCCCCGGCCGCGAGTACTTCTACCGGTTCCGGGCAGGCTCCGACCTCAGCCCGGTCGGACGGACCAAGACCACCGGTTCCGACGAGCGCCTGCGACTGGGCGTGGTGAGCTGCCAGGACTTCCAGAACGGGTACTGGCCCGCCTACCTCGGGCTGGCCGCCGAGGACCTGGACGTGGTCCTGCACCTCGGCGACTACATCTACGAAGCCGACCCCCACAGCCCCTTCGCCGACCGCTTGCACACCACACCGGAAACGCCAGGGCTGGGCCAGTTGCTCACCCTCGCCGACTACCGGGCCCGGCACGCCCAGTACAAGAGCGACCCCGCGCTCCGCTCCGCGCACGCCACCCACCCGTTCGTGGCCACCTGGGACGACCACGAGATAGAGGACAACTACGCCAACGTGACCGACGAGGCCGAGGACACCGGCGCCTCGCACCAGAGCCCGGAGGAGTTCGCCGCCCAGCGCGCCGCCGGCTACCAGGCCTACTACGAGCACATGCCGATCCGCGCAACCCTGGTGCCCGGTTCCAGCGGGCTGCGCATCTACCGGCGATTCGACTTCGGCAGCCTGGTCCGACTCACCGTGCTGGACACCCGCCAGTACCGCACCGACCAGCCAGGCGGATTCCCCGACGACATCGGCCCCGAAGCGCCCGGCGTCAACAACAGCACCGGCACCCTCACCGGCGCAGAACAGGAAGCGTGGCTCACCGAAAGCCTCACCACCTCACGCGCCCAGTGGAACGTGGTCGCCCAGCAGGTCATGATGGCCCGCCTCAGACTGCCCAACCCATTCCCACCACACGTCCCGCCAACCCTGGTCAACAACGACCAGTGGGACGGCTACCAGCCACAACGCGAGCGGCTACTGCGGTTCATCGAGCAGGCACAGGTGACCAACCCGGTCTTCCTCGCGGGCGACATCCACTCGACCTGGGTCAACGAACTGAAGACCAACTTCGACGACCTGACCGCCCAACCAATGGCCGCCGAGTTCGTCAGCACCTCAATCAGCTCAGACTTCCCAATCGCACTGGACGCACCACTCAAGGCAGCAAACCCGACCCTCAACCCACACGTCAAATACTTCGACGGCCTCAAACACGGCTACCTGCGCTGCGAGGTGGACCAGAACCAGTGGCGCACGGACATCCGCACCGTCGACACCATCGCCGTCCGGGAAAGCCCAACCACAACGGCAGCGTCCTTCGTCGTAGAGGCAGGCAGCTCGGCAATCCACCGGGTTTGACCGACCGGGTTGATCGACCGAAGGCTCAAGGCAAGACTGACTTCCTGAGCGACAACGAACTTGAGGCAGGCCCTGGGCGTGGCCGATTTTACTCGGGGGATTTGACCCAATGCCAGTAAGTTAAGGCCGCTCAAGATCAACACGTAGCCAGGCGGCCTGCACGTGCGCGGCATCGGAAGATCAACTTGGATGCTTAACTTACTGGCATTGAGTCAAATCGGCCACCCACGCTGGAAGTCGAAGCCGTTGCTCTGGGCGCTGCCGTGGGCCGTGGGCGGCGCGGAAGGGCTCGTCACCCCTCTCGCGTAATTATTTCGATGCCGTTTGAGCTTTGTCAAGGCGGGAAAGATGCCTTGACAAAGCTCAAACGGCATGAAAGACGCTTCGGATCGGGGTGGCGAGGGAGAACTGACAACCCAGGGTCTTCAAGGTGGGGTAAGCGAAGAAGTGCTTGTCCGCCGGAACGTTCGTGGTCTGGACGGCGCCGTGGCTGTTCCAGGTGGCGAAGATCCAACAACAACCCGCCGAAACGTCCGTAGCCCTGGCCGGCCGCCATAGCTATCCCACAAGCCGAACCCTCACCGGCAAGGTCCAAGGTCGGGCGCCCCCAGACCGGAAGCGCCCAACCCGACCTCAAGCCAACGGCGGGATGAACAGATCCGGCACCTTGGCGGCCGCGGTGGTGTCCAGCAGCCACAGCGTGCGGTGCAGACCAACAGCCCCAGCAGCGGGAAGCTGAACCTCGCCGGCCCCACCGAGCGCCAAAGCCACCGCCTCGGCCTTGGCCGCGCCGGTGGTCATCAACCAGACCTCCTGCGCCCGACGAATAGCAAGCAGGGTCAGCGACACACGAGTGGGCGGCGGCTTGGGGCAGTCGCGGACCGCCACCACCGACCTCTCCACCTCGTGCACAGCAGGGGAGTCCGGGAAGATCGAAGCCACGTGGCCCTCTTCCCCGACACCCAGCAGGAACACGTCGAACGACGGCACCGACCCCTGATCCTCCGGCCGTGCCGCCGCCGCGAGCACATCGGCGTACGCCGACGCAGCCGCGTCCGGGTCATCCCCGAACTCGCCGTCGGACGGCGCCACCGCGTGCACCCGAGCCGGGTCCACGGGGACGTGGTCGAGCAACGCCGCCCGTGCCTGGGTCTCGTTGCGCTCCGGGTGGCCCGCAGGCAGGAAGCGCTCGTCGCCCCAGTAGAGGTCGACGCGGCTCCAGTCCACGGCGTGCAGCGCGGGCAGCGCGCGCACGTGCTCCAGCACCGCCGTGCCGGTGCGCCCGCCGGTGAGCACGAGCGACGCGGAACCCCGCGCCGCCTGCGCGTCCACCAAGCGGGTCACCAGGCGGGCGGCCGTGGCGGCGGCCAGCAGGTCGCCGTCACGGTGCACCACCACCTGAGGTTCGTTCACGAAGCCGCCTTGGCCTTGGCGGGCTTCTTCGCCGCCTTCGGTGCTGTGGCACCGTTCGCCGCGGGTTCGGCCTTCGCCTCGGCCTCAGCCTTTGCCGCGGCCTTGGCGCTTGCCGGGACCTTCGCCGCCGCGGGCTTGGCGGCGGGCTTGCGGGCTGCGGGCTTGGGCGTCGAGGTGCGACCCCGGACGACCTTGCCCAGCGACTTCAGCGCCAGCTCGTACACCTCGTCGGGGTCGAGACGGCGCAGTTCCTCGGCCAGGCAGTCGCGGATGGAGCGGCGCTGCAACGCCACCCGCCGCTCCGGCTGGCCGGGCTGCACCAGGGTGCCGACGCGGCCGTCCGGGCGGGTCAGTTCGACGCCACCGGACTTCCGGTCGAGCGAGACGAGGCAGATGCCCTCGCCGCGGACGGCCTTGGTGCGCTTCACCGGGATCTTCAGCCCGGACGCCAGCCATGCCGCGAGCAGTTCGGTGGACGGGGAGTCCGCCTCGCCGCTGACCTCGGCGTCGAGCACCCGCTCGTAGGGCGGCAGGTCGAGCGCGGAGGCGAGCATGGCCCGCCACAGCGTCAGCCTCGTCCACGCGAGGTCGGTGTCGCCCGGCGTGTAGGAGTTCCTGCGCTGTTCCAGCGCCTTGATCGGGTTCTTCTCCGCGGCGGAGTCGGTGATCCGCCGCTGGGCGAGCACGCCGATCGGGTCCTTCGCGGGCACCGCGGGACCTTCGAAGGGCCACCACGCCACCACGGGGGTGTCCGGCAGCAGCAGCGGGACGACGCAGCTCGCGCCCTCGTCGGCCAGCTCGCCGTACAGGCGCAGCACGATGACCTCGCTGGCCCCCGCGTCACCGCCGACGCGGATCTGGGCGTCCAGCCGGGGAGCGGCCTTGCGGGCGCCCCGCGCCACCACGATCACCCGGCACGGGTGCTCGCGGCTGGCGTCGTTGGCCGCGTCGACGGCCTCCTCGGTCTTCGCTCCGTCGTCGGTGACGATCACCAGCGTCAGCACCCGCCCGAGGGTGACGGCGCCACCCTCGTCACGCAGCCGGACGAGCTTGCTGGTGATGCGTGAGGTGGTCGTCGACGGCAGGTCGATGATCACGGTCGCCTCCAG
>JBDSAJ010001018.1:0-10803 GCA_039922235.1 Umezawaea sp. | reverse complement strand
CCATGGGGGCATGAACCACAGCCCATCTCTATCAGCACCGCCCCGCCGCACGGGCAGAATCGTGCTCGTCAGCCTGTCGATCCTCGGCCTGGCGAGCGCGGTGGTTGCCGTGCGGCGGCCGCTCATGATGTCCGCCCCGAGGTGCCTGGCCGGGCGGTGGCACGGCTGCTACGACACGGAGAACGGCGTGGTGTTGATGACGCTGGTCGGGTTGCCGCTGGCGGGGCTGGTGGTGTGGGCACTGGCGCACCGTCGGCGTGCCGCCGGCGTCCGGTGGGCGTGGCGGAAGTCGCTGGCCGAGGTGGGCATGGTCTACGGGACGGTGCCGATGGTCTGGATGACCATGTCGCCGGGCGAGGGGGCGGGCATCGTCCCCGGCCGGGTGAGCCTGGTCCCGTTGCGGGACCTGGTCACGATGGGGCCGCTCGGGATCTTCGTCAACCTGCTGATCTTGGCGGCGCTGGGGTTCTTCGCCCCGATCCGGTTCGCGGCGCTGGCGTCCGTGCCACGGGTGCTGGCGCTCGGCGCGTGCTGCTCGGCCCTGATCGAGACCGCGCAGTACGTCTTCCAACTGGACCGGGTGTCGTCCGTGGACGACGTCCTGCTCAACGCCGCCGGCGCCGCGCTGGCCGCGCTGGCGTCGCGCCGCTGGTGGCGCACCAGGGCGGAAGTGCCGCCTCGCCCCGCGCCCGCGTCGGTGGGCTGAGGCGTTGTCGGGCGTGCGCACATCGGCAGCACTTCGCGCTGTGCATAGGGTTCGGGGATGCGCGTACTGATCGTGGAGGACGAGCCCTACCTGGCCGAAGCCGTTCGGGACGGTCTGCGGCTGGAGGCGATCACCGCCGACATCGCAGGTGACGGCGACACCGCACTGGAACTGCTCAGCGTCAACTCCTACGACCTCGCGGTCCTCGACCGCGACATCCCCGGCCCCTCCGGTGACGAGGTCGCCCGGCGCATCGTCGCCTCCGGCAGCGGCATCCCGATCCTCATGCTCACCGCCGCCGACCGGATCGACGACAAGGCGTCCGGTTTCGGGCTCGGCGCCGACGACTACCTCACCAAGCCGTTCGAACTCCGGGAGCTGGTCCTGCGGCTGCGGGCGCTCGACCGCAGGCGCGCGCACGCCCGACCCCCGGTCAGCGAGATCGCGGGCCTGCGGCTGGACCCCTTCCGCCGGGAGGTCTTCCGCGACGGGCGCTACGTCGCGCTCACCCGCAAGCAGTTCGCCGTGCTCGAAGTCCTCGTCGTCGCCGAAGGCGGCGTCGTCAGCGCCGAAGAGCTGCTGGAGCGGGCCTGGGACGAGAACGCCAACCCCTTCACCAACGCCGTGCGCATCACCGTCTCCGCGCTGCGCAAACGGCTCGGCGAGCCGTGGATCATCGCCACGGTGCCCGGCGTCGGCTACCGCATCGACACGGCACCCGACACCGGACGTGACGGCGAATAAGCGTGCCGGGGGTTGGTGGCTTCGGTTGCCGTCGTGCTGTGACTCGGTGACTGCGGCTTCCAGCGTGCTGTGGCCGATGTGACTTGGGGGCCCCTCATTTGACCCTTTATCGGGCTAAAAGGCAGGCGTGGAAGAGCCTGCCCGATCGACAAGTGTAAGGGTCAAATCCCCAAGTAAAATCGGCCACGTTCCGTGGCCCTCGTCTCGCTTTTCGTGGTCATGCGGCTTGCTGGCCTGCATGTTCGCGTTCACTTGTTCATTTTGAAGATTATGCATCACTTTCTTCACCGATTCGTGTCATCGAGTCGATCTTGCGCTTTCGGTAGAATTCCATGTATGAGCGACAGTGGAATTCGTGAGCTTGAAGAAATCGCGTTGGAATGCCAGCGTGGCATCAATTCCTTGCACGCCCGGCTGTTGCGGGCGATTGCTGGGATCGCCGCGCGGTCCGATGGTCGGTATCGGTCGGAGCAGGTGGCGCTGCTGTTGACGTGGTCGTCGAACTGGGCCGCCGACCAAGTCGCGCTGGCTGAAGGGGCGGTGGGTCGACTGTCCGCCTCGTTGGCGGCGATGGAGCGTGGGGAGATCGACCTGTACAAGGTGCGGACCGTGCACGAGCTGACCATGAACCTCCCGCCAGGCCTGGCCCGGGAGGTGGAGGAGCGGGTGCTGGAGAAAGCAGCCGGGCAGACCGGGGCGCAGATGCGGCAGCGGGCCCGGCGGATCGTGGCGCGGGTCGATCCCGCCGGAGCGCGCGAGCGGGCGGCCGAGGCGAAAGCGGCGCGGTGTGCGAGGTTCGTGTCCGAGGAGGACGGGATGGCGAAGGTGTATGCGGTGGTTCCGGCGGAGAAGGCGGTGGCGATCGCACTGCGGGTCGACAAGATTGCCCGCCAGACCAAGACCCCGGATGACACGCGCACGATGGATCAGCGCCGGGCGGATGTGGTCTGCGATCTGTTGCTGGGCAAGCCGAGCAACGTCCACGTCCAACTCCAGGTGACCGTGCCGGTGTCGATGGTGATGGGTGTGGACGATCAGCCCGGCGAGTTGGCCGGTTACGGGCCGATCGACGCCACCACCGTCCGCGCGCTCGCGGGGGATGCGACCTGGCGGCGGCTGCTCACCGACGAGCGCGGCACGCTGGTGGAGGTCGGCCGCCGCACCTACCGGCCACCGGCGGCGCTCCGTGACTTCGTCCAGGTCCGCGACAAGACCTGCGTGTTCCCCGGCTGCTCGGTACCCGCGCACCGCGCCGATCTCGACCACACCACCGCCTTCCCGACCGGTCCCACCGAAGCGGCCAATCTGGGAGTGATGTGCCGAAGCCATCACCGCCTGAAGCAGGATCCCCACTGGGCCGTGGCCCAGCCGACTCCCGGGACGTTCGTGTGGACCAGCCCCAGCAAGCGGACTTACGTCCGGGAATCGGTCGCGGCCTGACGCGCCACACGCATCACCTCGACCGTAACGCCACGATGTACCACGACCCCACCACCGCGCCAGCTGACGCTGCGGGGAATGATGGCCTGAACAGCAATAATGACTTTGCGCGGCTGTCGAATTCGGAGATGGGCGCCAGGGCAAACCCGACAACGCCCAGGTGACGTCGACTGAGAAGCTATTCCCGCAGAGCTGATAACCCACTTGATCCATTCGCCGGACCAAAAGAATCGTCGCGCGGTGAACCAATCGGTCCAACTGCTGCGTTCGGGGTAAACGCGTTAGTGGTTATCATCGTCACCCGGTCCCGTACGGCGCTCGAAGCGCTGCTCCGGAGCAGCACCAGTCAGGAGGCGGCGTACTCGGTGAACAGCGCTGTTGCGAAGGGGACCGGCTCGGACCTGTTGGGACGAACGGCCGAGCTGAGGACGCTCACCAGGTTGGTGGAGGCCGCTCGTGGTGGGAGCGGCGGCGCCGTGGTGGTTCGTGGACCCGAAGGCATCGGCCGAACCAGCGTCCTCGACGCACTGTGCCGGGCAGCCGCGAACACCGGTGTGACAGTGCTCCGGACGACCTGCCGCGAGCCGGACGCCCCGTACGGCGCGGTGCGCGAGCTGTTCCGGGCGTACGCACCCCACTCGGCCGACTCCGCGCTGCTGGCACGGGACGCGAAATGGGCGTTGCCCGCACTGGTCGGCGGCGACGTGCCGAGCGCGGACTCCGGCCACGCCGTGCTGCGGGGCCTCTACTGGCTCACAGTCAACCTGGCGGACGACGGCCCCCTCCTGATCGTGGTGGACGACTCCCACCGCTGCGACGTGGCGACGCTGAACTGGCTGGACTTCCTGCTCCGCCGGGTGGCGGGTGTGCCGGTGCTCGTGGTGCTCGCCCACCGCACGGGGGCAGGCGGGTTCGTGCTCGACGAGATCACCGGACACGAGAACCGCCGCGTCGTCGAACTCGGTCCGCTGCCGCGGGACGCGGTCGCCGAACTGGTGACCCGCGAACTGGGCGAGCCGCCGTCCCCGCCCTTCGTCGAGGCCTGCGTCGAGGTCTCCGGGGGCAACCCGATGCTGTTGACCAGGCTGCTCGGCGCACTCCACGCGAACGCCGTCGTCCCGACCGGGGACGCCGCGGCGCAGGTCGGGCGCTTGGGCGCGGAGGTGTTGGCCGCGCCCGCGCTGGAGCGGCTGAGCGGCCAGCCGGAGTTCGTCCGCGATGCCGCCAGGGCGGTGGCCGTGCTCGGCGATGTGGACGCGACCGTGGTGGGCGCGCTGTTCGGGCAGTCCGTCCAGCTGGTCCGCACCGCCGTGGACGCACTGCGGCGGGCCGACGTGCTGACCGCCGACGGACGCGGCTTCCGCAACGACCAGGTGCGCCAAGCCGTCCTCGACGAGCTGTCCGCCGAGGAGCTGGGCGCGCTGCGACTGCGCGCCGCACGTCTGCTCAGCGACCAGGGGCACCCGTTCGAGGAGGTGGCGCCACTGGTGATGGAGCTGCCCGCCCTGTCCGAGGTGTGGATGTTCTGCACGCTGCGGGAGGCGGCGCGGAAGGCCGCCTCAGGCGGGGCGCCGGAGGTGGGTGTGCGGTACCTGCGGCGGGTGCTCGACGCCGTGCCGGGGCACCAGGAGACGCTGTCCGAGCTGGTCGACGTGCTGGCGCTGTCCGACCCGTCCTCGGCCATGGACGAGCTGGCCGGGATCATCGACCAGACCCCCGATCCCCGCGCGTTCGCGGCGCTCGCGGTGCGGTACGGCGTCATCTCGGCCGTCGCCGACCGGACGCCTGACGCCTTTCCCCGATTGCTGCGCGCGCTGCGCGTGCTGACGGAAGAGGTGGGTGCCGCCCCGGACGGGGCCGACCGCCAACTGCTCACGCTCGTCCGGGCCACTTCGGTGATGGCGGGGATGATGCACGTGAACACCACCCGGCAGACCCTGGAGTGGGGGGCGCACCAGCCCGTCCCGAACGGTGAGTCGTCGTCCGAGCGCAGCCTCCTGCGCAACCTGGCCTACGTCAGGTCACAGCGCGGCGACAGCGCACTGGACACGGTGCGGCTGATCCGCCGGGGACTGGGTGAGCGACCTCCGCTGGACGACCCGTCGGTGCTGCCCGCCGTGATGTTCCTGCACCACGCGGGTGAGTCCGCCGCCGCACTCGGCTACCTCGACGACATGGTGGCCGACAGCAGGAGGCGCGGAGACGCCCCGCTCCACGCGTTGTCCCTGACCTCGCGCGGGTCCGTGCAGGCTGCCGTGGGCAACCTGACCGACGCGGCGGCCGACGTCGAGGTCGCGCTGGCCATCGCGGAGTCCGAGGTGCGGACCTGGAAGTTGACCTGGCCTCGGATCACCCTGGCTTCGGTGCTGGTGCGCCAAGCTGATCCCGAACGTGCGGAGGCCTTGCTCGCACCGGTCGACGGCTCCGTGCACGGCATCGAGCACTGCCAGTACCTGGTGGCGAGCGCCGAGGTCCGCTGGGCGCTGGGGGACCACGAGCAGGCGTTGGTGCTCCTCCGCCGCTGCGAAGCCACGGTGGCCGAGATCGGCGGGTTGAACCCGACCTTCGCCCAGTGGTGGGTACCCGCGGCGTGCTTGCTGGTCGAGCTCGGGCGTTCGAGCGAGGCGGCGGACCTGGTCGACTTCAGCGAGGAACTGGCGAGCCGGTGGGGAACCGCCGAGACCGTCGGGCTCGCCATGCTCACCCGCGGGGTGGTGACCCCCGGACGGCGCGGCGTGGAGCTGCTCGGCAACGCGGCGCACGAGCTGGCGACTTCGTCCGCTCGGCTGAGCCAGGTGCTGGCCGAGTACCGGCACGGTCGAGCCCTGCTGGAAGTGGGCGACGAGAAGGCTGCGCGCAAGCAACTGCGCCGCGCCGTCAACCTGGCGATGAGCTGCGGATACCTGTCGGTCGGTCGAACCGCCCGTGAGCTGCTGGTCGCCGCGGGCGGCCGGATGCGCGAGCTCAGGGGCGAGCCGACCGAGGTGCTGACCGGCAGCGAGCGGCGGGTCGCGACCATGGCGGCGGCGGGCCGCACGAACCGGGAGATCGCCGAGTCGCTCTTCGTCACGGTGCGGACGGTCGAGAGCCACCTCTCCAACGTGTACCGGAAGCTGCGGGTGGGGGAACGGGTCGAACTCGCCGCCGTGCTGTCCGGCAGGTCGTCGTCCGTGCCCGCGGTCAACGGCCGTTCCGGATCGCGCTAGGCGGGGAGGCCTGTCAGGTGCTGCTCGAACGGGAGCGCGAGACCGACCTGGTGGCCGGGGCACTGCGCTCGGCGCTGAAGGGCAACGGGTCCCTCGTGCTGATCGGTGGTGGTCTCGGCAACGGCAAGTCGGCGTTGCTCAAGGCGTTGCCGCTGGTCGGCGGTGCAGCGAGGACCCGAGTGCTGCGGGCGAGCGGATCACCGCTGGAGGAGGGCCACGCGTTCGGCGTCGTCCGCCAGCTCCTCGACCCGGTGCTCGGCAAGGTGACCAGCGAGACGCGGGATCGGTGGCTCGACGGCACCGCGGGCCTGGCCAGGACGGTGTTCGCCGACGACTTCCACACGGGCGCCGCGGCGCCTCAGGCCGTCATCGGGCAGGCGGTCCTGCTGGGACTGGAGTCACTCGTCGAGCGATTAGCCGCCGCTCGGCCGCTGCTGGTCCTGATCGACGACCTGCACTGGGTCGACGAGCCGTCGCTGCGGTTCCTCGGCCACCTGGCCGAGCGGGTCGACCGCCTGCCCGTGCTGCTCGTGGCGACCGTGCGGGAGGGGGAACTGCACGCTGATCGCCAAGCGATCCGGCGGATCACCGACGCCGCCGCACACGCCCTGTGCCCGAGGGCACTGTCCCCGACGGGGACGGCGGCGTTCCTGCGCAAGCACTTCGGATCGGTCGACGAGCGGTTCGTCGTGGCGTGCCACGACCTGACCGAGGGCAGCCCGCTCGTCCTCCGATCGCTGTCGATGGAGATGTCCTACCGCGGGATCGCGCCGTCGGAGGACCAGGTGGAGGTGGTGCGGGCCCTGCGGCCCGCGCGACTCCGCGACCGCATGATCGCTTGCGTTCGGTCGGTGCCGGAACCGGCGCAGGAGTTCGTGAAGGCGCTGGCGTTCCTCGGTGACCAGGCTGAGCTGCCGCTGATCGGCGAGTTGGCCGGACTGGACGAGGGGATCCTGGAGGAGGTGGCGCGCGGACTCCACCGGGTAGGGGTGCTGGCCGCTGGGGCGCGTGTCTCCTTCGCCCATCCCTTCATGCGGGAGGCGGTCGAGGAGGTGCTCGCGGTGCAGGACCGCGAGGCGATGCGCAGGCGTGCGGTGCGCCTGCTGTACGACACCGGGAAACCCGCCGAGCAAGTGGCGCTGCACCTGCTGCCGATCACCGAGCCGCAGGGCGACTGGGCGACCGGGACGCTGCGTGCGGCCGCCGACGTCGCCATGGGACGAGGCGCCCCGGAGGTGGCCGCTCGCTACCTCCGCCGGGCCCTGCTGGAGACCTCGCACGACGGTGAAGACCGGGCCGTCGTCCTGCTCGACCTCGCGGAGGTCGAGCGGAGCTTCGACCGGACCGCCGCGATGCGGCACGTGGCCTATGCCTTGGCGCTGTTCACGTCGCCGCGCGACCGCGCCACCGCGGCGGTCCGCTTCATCCCCGCCATGGCCGGGGACGCCCCACTCTTCGTGCGCCGGGAGATCCGCAAGATCAGCCAGGAACTGGGCGACCCCGACCGGCTGACCGGTGTCGACCGCGAGCTGGCGCTGCGCTTGGAGGCCTGGTCGCGCTACTCGGGCGTCCGGGACGCCGTGGAGCTGGAGGGCACGCGGGCGCGCTTGGCCGCACTGGGGCCCGAACCCCCGATGGGCACGAGGGCCGAGCGCGAGCTGGTGACCGTGCTGCTCTACGGCGGGATGCTGACCGCTCGACCACGTGCCGCCGAGATCGCCCGGCAGGCCGAGCAGGTGCTCAGGCACGAGCCTGCTTCGCTCACCCACGTGCACACCACGATGCCGCTGCTGGTCAGCACCTTGATCGCGACCGACTCGGTCGGCGAGGTCAGCGCGTGGCTCGACCTGGCGCTGGACCAGGCCACCACGCGAAACGCCTCGGTGGAGCAGGCGCTGATCCGGACCGAGCAGGTCATGGTGCTGCTGCGCTCGGGGCACCTCACCGAGGCCAGGGCAGCGGTGGCGGATGCCGTGGCGGTCGACGTGCTCGACTGGAACAGGTCGAACCCGACGACGGCCGTAGTGGCGGCGGGGGTCGCGATCGAGTCCCGCGACGCGGTCCTCACCGAGCGGCTGCTGCGGGCCGAGGCCGGGTGGACGGACCACCCCGTCGTGGCCGCCGCGTTCGGGATCCTCCAAGGCTCGGCCGCGGCCTGGCGCGGTGAGCTGCCGCTGGCCATCGAGCTGCTGCTGGACGGTGGCTGGGCGCTCGACCGGCTGGGGTGGCGCAACCCGGTCCTGATGCCGTGGCGCACGTCGACGGCGTTGCTGTACCAGCGGTTGGGGAAGGTCGAGGCGGGCCTCGAACTCGCCGAGGAGGAACTCGCCATCGCGGAAGCCTGGGGCGCCCCGTGCGGTGTCGGGCGGGCGTTGCGCGTCCTCGGGGCGCTCACCCCCGGCGCTCCAGGCCTGGCGCTGTCCAGGAACGCGGTGGCCGTGCTGGAACTCTCGGCCAACAAGCTCGAACTCGGCAAGGCCCTGCTGCGGCTGGGCTGCCGGTTGCGGATGGCGGGACAGCCGGAAGCGGAGGAGCACCTGCGCCGGTGCGTGCGGCTCGCCACGGAGTGCGGCGCGCCTGCGCTGGCCGAGCTGGCGCGCGCCGAGTCGGGGGGAACCATCTCGAAGGTCGAGCGGTCCGCCCTGACCAAGGGGGAGCGGAGGGTCGCGCTCATGGCCGCGGTCGGTCGGGCGAACCTGGAGATCGCGGACGCCCTCCAGGTGAGCGAGCGTGCGGTGGAGAAGCACCTGACCAACTCCTACCGGAAGCTCGGGATCCGTCGGCGCTCGGACCTGGACGAGGCGTTGCGCGCCACCGGGCACCTCTGAGCCGTCGGACCGTCAGGCCGGTCGGGCGCCGGGGGCCGCCGTGGCGGCGATGTCGCGACCGCGGGGACCGGGATACGACGAGCTGAAGGAACGGCTGACCGCCGAACTGTTCGACCAGGTGCTGCGCTTCTGCCCACAGCTCAAGGGCAGGATCGACCACGTGGAACTCGGCACGCCGCTGACGTTCAACCACTTCCTGGGGCGGGAGTCCGGGGACTTCATGTCGTTCGCCCACACGCCCACCCGGTTCCGGCAGCGGTGGCTCGGCCCCCGGACCTCGGTGCCGAACCTGTTCCTCTGCGGACAGGACGCCGCCGCGGCAGGTGCGAGCGGGGCGATGGTCGGTGGCGCGATCGCGGTATCGGCCGCGCTCGGCCGTGATGTGCTGCAAGACCTGCCCATGCGGTAACCGTGTCCACAGGGGACACTGCCCGAAGTGGTCCTCGCACCCGCTGAACTGGACTGAGGAGACATGTCGCAATCCACCGGATGATCCCGGTCAACGGGATCACCATGCACATCGCCGAACAGGGCGACGGGCCGCTCGTCCTGCTGCTGCACGGCTGGCCGGAAACGTGGCACTCGTGGGACAAGCAGTTCCAGCCGCTGGCGGACGCGGGATACCGGGTCGTCGCTCCCGACCAGCGCGGCTTCGGCGCCACCGACTGCCCGGAGGGCGTCGACCAGTACACGATGTTCCACCTGGTCGGCGACGTCGTCGGGCTGATCGGCGCGCTCGGTGAACGAGAGGCGATCGTCGTCGGGCACGACTGGGGCGCGCCGGTGGCGTGGCACACCGCGCAGTTCCGGCCCGATCTGGTGCGCGGCGTGGCAGGACTCAGCGTGCCGCCCGCTCCGCGGTCGTCCGAGTCCCCGTTGACCACCGCCCGCCGGATGCTCGGCGAGGGTTTTTACCAGAACTACTTCCAGCGGGAGGGTGTGGCGGAGGCCGACCTGGGCAAGGACCTCCGGGTCACCTTCCGCAAGCTGTTCGGCGGGGACGGCTCCGGTGTGGCCGTGGTGGAGGAGGGGAGTGGGTTCCTCGGGCGGGTGGGGGACCCCCCGACGCTGCCGGACTGGCTGACCGAGGACGACCTCGACACCATGGTGGAGGAGTTCACCCGGTCCGGGTTCACCGGCGGGCTGAACTGGTACCGCAACATCGACCGCAACTGGGAACTGACGGCGCCCTGGCAGGACGCGCCCATCACGCCGCCCGCGCTGTACCTCAGCGGAGAGCAGGACCTGGTGCGCCGCTTCACCGATGCCTCCCGGCTGCCTGAGCTGGCATCGGACCTGCGTGGTGCCATCGACGTCCCCGACTGCGGGCACTGGATCCAGCGGCAGCGCCCGGCCGAGGTGAACTCGGCACTGCTCGACTTCTTCGGCGAGCTGTGACGGGCTCCGGAGTGGCACAGGGCTGCTCTTCAGTCGCCCGAGACAGGACCTGCCGCGGGCGCTCAAGGGGCCGTGAACGCCTCCAGCTGTCGTGAGACTAGGGTCACAACAGAAATACCTGACTGGTCAGACAGTGTTGGACCGGTCAGCAGCTGATCCGCTTCCCCGAGTTCCCGTCCCAACTGCAGGAGCCGTCATGAGCACGCTCGACTTCACCGCCTTCGACCTGGACTTCCCCGTCGGCAGCAAGAACAAGACCGCCACGCTCGTCACCGGCGAGGGTGAGGCGCTGCTGGTCGACGCCGGGTTCACCCGCGCCGACGGCCACCGTCTCGCCGCGGCTGTGCTGGATTCCGGCAAGGCGCTCACCACCGTGTTCATCAGCCACGGCGACCCGGACTTCTACTTCGGCGCCGAGGTGCTCGCCGACGCGTTCCCCGACGCCGTGTTCGTCGCGACCCCGCACGTCATCGAGCACATC
>JBDSAJ010001017.1:0-39519 GCA_039922235.1 Umezawaea sp. | reverse complement strand
GACCACGCTTCCGTGCGCTGGTGGGGCCACAGCGACGACCCGGCACCCTTCTACACCGCCGCGGACGTCGTGGTGCTGCCGTCCCGCGCCGAAGGCATGGCACTGGTGCCCATCGAGGCGATGGCGTCCGGCCGCCCGGTGGTCGCCTTCGACGTCGGCGGCGTACGCCAGAGCGTCGGCGACACCGGAGCCGTAGTCCCGCCGGGCGACACCGGCGCACTGGCCGCGGCCATCGCCCACCGCCTGTCCGACCCAGGACTGGCGGTGGCAGAAGGCCGACGAGGCAGACAACGAGCCGAACTCCACTTCGACCGAAGCCAGATGGCCGACCGGATCGCCACGCTAGTCGACAAACTCGCCAGGGGACGGATCTCATGAGTGGACGGCTGCGCGTCGCATACCTGCTCACCCAGGACCGCGGCGGCCCCGTGGACGTCACGGTCCGCCTGGCCGCGACCCTCATCGGCTCGGGCCTCGCCGACGTCCGCGTCTTCGGCCCAACACCAGCCCGCGACGCAGACCTGCTGGGCGAACACCACGAGGAGATCACCGTCCCCCGCAAGGGGGACATGGCCGCGGGCAGGCGAACCAGGTCAGTCATCCGAGCCTGGCGCCCAGACGTCGTCCACGCCCAGGACCGCCGCGCGGGCCTGGTCA
The DNA here is from genome assembly GCA_039922235.1 of Umezawaea sp. Lineage (GTDB taxonomy): Bacteria > Actinomycetota > Actinomycetes > Mycobacteriales > Pseudonocardiaceae > Umezawaea. The sequence continues at coordinate 38,862 of JBDSAJ010001017.1, read as the reverse complement.
GCACCGGCCTGCGCTCAATCGCCGTGGTGCACACCTACCACGGCGTCCCGGACGACGTCGGCGAACCGTGGTTCCGCGGCATCCCAGGCGCCCCATCCCCCTCGGCCTACACCCGAGCCGTGCTCACAGCGGACGCCTTGGTAGCCCGCAAACTCCACCGCACCATCGTCCCCGCACCAGCCATGGGCAGGTTCCTGGCGGACCGCCTGCGCGTGCCGGCCAAGCGCCTCACCCAGATCGACAACTGCGTAGCCCCAACCACCATCAAACTCCCGTCCGGCCCAGTACGACACCTGGCCTTCGTCGGTCTTCTGGTAGCCCGCAAAGGAGTCCTGGACCTCCTGACCGCGTTGGCGATGCCCGGCGTCATGCCGAGTGACGCGAGACTGACCGTGATCGGTGACGGCCCACAGCGATCGGCCGCGGAACAGTTGGCCGACCAGGAACCACTACGCGGCAAAGTCGAATTCCTGGGCTTCCGCTCCGACGTACCAGACCTCCTGCAAGCCTGCGACGCACTCGTGCTGCCTTCCAGCATGGAACAGCAGCCACTGGTCGTCGCTGAGGCGATGTCAGCCGGAAAACCAGTAGTGGCAACAGACACAGGCGGCGTAGCCGACATGGTCGGCGCATCCGGTTACCTGGCCCAACCAGGCGACGTCCCCGGCCTGGCAGACCGCCTGCGCACCCTCTTCGCCGACCCGAACCCCGCAGGCACAGGCCAAGAACTAGCCACCCGAGCCCAAGCCAGATTCACCCCGGAAGCCTGCGCGCGCAGGCACTTGGAGCTGTACGAAGACCTGTTGGGGTAGACCGCCTGGGGAAGCGCTGACGCGGGCGGTCGGACTGGGCCCACCCAGCCGACGGCCCACCTCCTACGACCGGGGCTTCACCAACACCACCCCGTCAGCAGCCGCCAGATCAAACGCCACTGCCGGCTTCCCCTCCAACGTCACCAACCCCTCCGGAGGCGTCACCTTCACCACCACCCCAGTGGGATTCACCGCGACCCACCCGTTGGTGAACAGCCGACTCCACAACCCATCCCCCCGACGGTTCGCGGTCTCCACCGCGTCCCCCAACCCGGAAGCCTGCAACGGCGACCACTCAGGGTTCACGTAGTCGTCCGTAGTAGCCGCCGTCCAGCAAGTCCGAGGTCCGGCCAACAACGCCGCACTGGCATACCCGGCCCGGTCCTCCCGCGCCTCCCGAGTCCGAGTCACCAGCAACAGCAGCGATTCACCCAACGCAGCCTGCGCCCGCAACTCGTTGAACTCGTTCCCGCGGAACGTGAGCAACCCACCCCCACCCTCGTCCCGAAACCCGAAGTTCTCCTCCATGGCCCCGCCGAACCGAGAGTGCGCGGTCCAGCGGCCGGGTGTCAGGTGTGTCTCGGAAACGTTGGGTACGAACAGCTTCCCGGCCTTCCCCAGGGCTTCGCCTGCCACGCCCAGGAAGTCGTCCAACCCATCCCGGAGCAGGCGGTCCGTTGCCTTGACGTCGGCGGTGCCGGACAGCACGGCGGGCGAGTAGTGGCTCAGGGAGTTGAAGTCGTTGTCCGCCAACACCCCGTCCCAGCCCTCGCGGGTCACCTCGGCGGTCACGGCCTTCGTCCACGCGGCCTGGTAGGCCTTGTCCCACACGGTCATCTGCCAGTGCCTCGGGTAGCCCTGCCACTCGATGCGCTTGGCCGCGGTGTCCAGCGCGAACCACTCGGGGTGTTCGCGCTGGGAGGTGTTGTAGCCGAGGCCGGACGGGAGGTAGGCCGCGTCCTGGTCGCCGTTGACGGCGCCCTGGTAGTTGCGGGTGCTGGAGAGGTCCTTGTACACCAACACCTTGATCTTCGGGTTGAGCTGGTGGAGCTGACGCATGGCCGCGGTCTCCATCGCGTTCAGCACGACGACGTCGTAGCGCTGCGCGGCGAGGCGGATGTCGCGGGCGGTGGGGGAGTCGCCGATGCCGTACCACCACGCGCACGGCGCGGAGGCCCTCGGCGGTGGGCCGTAGTCGTCCTGCGCGGCGGAGCTGAAGGCGCACGCCTGCACCGAGAGCAGCACGGCGGCGGTGGCCACGCCTGCGACGGCCTTCCTCGTCCTGGACCGGCCACCGCATCGGACTACCGCTGTTTGCGCCATGCCAATTCACCCACCGTCAGCACTAGGATCTTCAGGTCCAGCCACAACGACCAGTTGGCGATGTAGTAGTTGTCGTACCGGGAGCGGTCGGCGATCGAGGTGTCGCCGCGCAGCCCGTGCACCTGGGCGAGGCCGGTCAGGCCCGCGGGCACGCGGTGCCGCGCCCAGTACAGCTCGTGGATGGCGGAGAACTCGCGCACGAACACGGGCCGCTCCGGCCGGGGGCCGACGATCGACATGTCGCCGCGCACGATGTTCCACAGCTGCGGCAGCTCGTCGAGCGAGGTGCGGCGCAGGAACCGGCCGACGGGTCCGACGCGCGCGTCGCCCTGCACGGACCACTTCGTCTGCGAGTCGTCGGTGCCGCCTGCCCGGACGCTGCGGAGCTTGAAGATCCGGAACCTGCGGCCGTCCATGCCGATGCGGACCTGGCGGAAGATCACCGGCCTGCCGCTCTCGACCAGCACGGCCAGCGCGCACAGCCCGATCAGCGGGGACAGGGCGGCGAGCGCCACCGCGGCCAGCAGGACGTCGATCGTCCGCTTGACCCACCAGCTGGGCCTGCTCGTCGGGGCCGTGCCCAGCCGCACCAGCGGGTAGCTGCGCAGCCGTTCGACGTCGTGGTTGTCCTGGTACAGCTCGAACATCCTGGGCACGACGAGCGTCGTGCAGCCCAGCCGGTGCGCGGTGATGGCGGCATCGACGGCGCAGGTGTCGCGGGTGTCGGAGAACGCCAGGATCACCGTGCCGACGCCGAGGCGGGTGATGGCCGACGCCAACTCCTCCTCCAGCACGGCGACCGGCAGCTCCACCTGGCTGAGCGCGGGTTCGGAGTCGATGACGCCGACGGGGCGCAGGCCGAACTGCGGGTGCTCGACCATGGTGGCCACGAGGTCGGCGCCGACCTTGCCCGCGCCGACCACGAGCGTGCGGTCGCAGCGGCCGAAGCGGCGGCGGCCCCAGCGGCCGAGCCAGAACACGGCGAACCGGACGGGCTCGCCGCAGACGATGAAGAGGACGAGGAGCTGCTGGAGCGCGGTCGTCACGTGGCCGGGCTGGCCGGTGAGCATGGTCCAGCAGGCCAGCAGCGCGAACGTGGTCGCCGTCGTGCCCAGCGAGCGCGGCAGGTCCTGGAACCACGACAGCCAGAGCCGCCTGCGGTAGACCCGGCCACTGGATCGGACGACCAGCAGCAGCACTCCGGTGAGCACGGTCGCACCCCACCCGGGAGTCGTCCACAGCGCCCCGACGACCACCGCCGTGAGGTCGACGAGGCCCAGTGCGACCGCGACCGCGTTCACCCGCGCGGACAACGGCCGCGTCGGCGCTCCGTTCTGCGCTTTGCGCGCGTGCCGCCCTTTTCGGACAGCGGGCGAAGCGACGGCCGACACCAGATCAGTCATCGAAATTCACCCTTTCGTGGGAATTCCACACCGCTGAGCGGTGGGCACTTTCCTGTCTCCGCGGCGGCAGCCACGCCGCGCCATGCCACATGCCGAACGACTTCCTCTCCGAATTCGGCTCGGCGGCTGCTCCCGACAGCCGTTCCCTTGCCTTGACAGGGCACCCGATGGAGTTCACCCATTCGGTGCTATCGAGCGTCCGCGACACGGAAAACGGCGAACAAGCTCGCAAGAATCACTCTTCCGGTGGACAAGAAACCCTCCCTTCGGTGACAAGTGGTGTAGGTCCTGTTGCCTTGGTTACCGCGCTCGTCTGGACCAGGTTAAAGAAACCACGGAACGTAGCCGAATATGACTCGACGACGCGGATGGGCAATTCTCTCCGCTGTCCGATTGACGAGCAATGGTGAGGGGCACTGTGGCACTCGAAGAGGCCGAGGTGCGGATCAGACCGGTGTCGGTCGTTCCGCCGGTGGACAGCACGACGTTGACCTGCGGACGGGCGCACGTCGTGCTGCCCGCGTTCAACGAGGAGGGTTCGCTGCCGCCGCTGCTGCGCAGGCTGTCGAACCTCTCACTGGCAGGCGGTCTGACCGTGTGGGTCGTCGACGACGGCTCGTCGGACGCGACGGCGGCCACCGCCGAGCGCGGTGTCGAAGGGCTCGACGTCCGGCTGGTCCGGCACCCGGTCAACCTCGGGCTGGGCCGGGCGCTCCTGTCCGGCCTGCGGGCCGCGCTCGCGGCCTCGGGCGACGACGACGTGCTGATCGTCATGGACGCCGACGACACCCACGACCCTGGCTTGATCCCGTTGCTGCAACAGGAGATCGCGGCGGGCGCGGACGTGGTGATCTGCTCGCGGTTCGTGGACGGCGGCGACGACACGACCGCCCCGTTCGGCCGACGGCTGCTGTCCCGCGGTGCTGGTGCGCTGTTCCGCCACACCCTCGACGTCGACGGCGTGCGCGACTTCACCAGCGGCTTCCGCGCCTACCGCGCGACGCTGCTGCGCCGGGCCGCCGAGCACTGGGGCGAGCGGCTGGTCGAGGAGCAGGGCTTCGCGTGCATGGTCGAGCTGCTGCTCAAGCTGCGGCACTGCGACCCGGTGATCTCCGAGGTCCCGCTGCCGCTGCGCTACGACCGCAAGAAGAGCGTGAGCAAGCTGCGGTTGCGGCGAACCATGGGCCAGTACGCGAAGTTGCTGATGCGCGACCGGCTGAGCCCCGCGCCGTTCCGGAAGCTGTGACACCTGATGAGTGATTCGACCCGCCACGTCGTGGTCATCGGCGGCGGCATCTGCGGCCTCGCCACGGCGCACCGCCTCGCCCACGCGGGCATCCGCGTGACGCTGCTCGAGGGCAGCGACCAACTGGGTGGCCTGGGCACCTTCTTCCCGACCGGGGACCGTTGGGTGGAGCGCTTCTACCACTGCGTGATGCCGACCGACGACAGCCTGCTGGCGCTGCTCGACGACATCGGCGCGCGCGACGGCATTCGCTGGCGGCCGACCCGGATGGGGATGGTCGTCTCCGGCAAGCACTACGGGTTCAACTCCGCCCTCGACCTGCTGCGCTTCACCCCGCTGCGGCTGCGCGACCGGGTGCGGTTCGGCGTCGTCTCCCTGCTGCTGCGGCGGTTGGGGAAGGGCAAGGACCTGGACAACCTGCGCACCGAGGACTGGCTGCGGAAGCTGTACGGCGACGTCATCTGGACCGAGCTGTTCGGGCCCATGTTCGGGTCGAAGTTCGGGGCGGCCTTCGGTGACGTGCCCGCGCTGTACCTGTGGCAGCGGTTGGGGCGTGAGAGCAACGTGGCCACCCGTGGGTATCCGGCGGGTGGGTACAAGGCCGTCATCGATGCGCTGAGGGCGTCCATCGAGGGCGCTGGCGGGGTGGTGCGGACTGGTGCGCCGGTGCAGGAGCTGCGGAGCACTCCGTCGCGGTCGTTCGTGACGGTGGCGGATGAGGTGCTGGAGGCCGATCAGGTCGTGTCCACGGTGTCGCTGCCGTTGCTGCGCGGGTTGGCGGACGCCGAGTTGGCTGATCGGCTGCCTGCGTTGTCGTTGCCGTACCAGGGGGTGGTCAACGCGCTGTTCTTCTTGAAGCGGCCGCTGACGGGGAACTACTGGGCGCCGGTGTTGAGGTCCGGTACTGAGTTCGACGGTGTGGTGGAGATGTCCGCGCTGTCGGGGGTCGAGGCGTACGGGGGGCGGCACTTGGCCTACGTGATGCACTACACGAGCCGGACTTCCCCGTTGTACCTGGAGGATTCGTCGGATATTGCTGAGCGGTGGACTCGGCAGTTCGTCGAGTTGTACGGGTTGGCGGAGTCCGATGTCGACGAGGTGAAGGTGTTCAAGGCGCCGTTCGTGGAACCGGTGTACCCGTTGGGGTTCTTGGAGAAGAGGCCCTCGGTGGAGGTGCCTGGGACTTCGGTGCTGTTGGCCACTACGGCGCACGTGTATCCGGATGTGACCAGTTGGAACTCCAGTGTGGGGTTGGCTGATCAGGTGGTTGGGCGGATTTTGGCGGGGGACGTGGTTCGGGGGGCTTCGGAGAGGGTTTGAGGGTGGGTGGCTGACTTGGTTGGTGAAAGTGCTGGTTGGAGGCTTGTTGGCGGAAGTGTCGTACCCCTCGCGTAGGTTCGGATTCGGGGGGTTCTTCACGGGTGGGGGACGCCTGGTTTGTGCTGGGGTCCGTTGGTGGGCCTGCGTTGGGTGGTGGGTTGGGTTGGCACCCGAAGGTTGGGTGCGTATCTCGGGTTACCTGCGGAAGCTTGGGTGCGTGACCTAGGGTTGGCGTCGGAAGCTTGGCTTTGTAGCTCGCTCTTGCTGCGGACGTTGGGTGCGTGGTCTGAGGTGCCGTCGGCTGCTGCAGACGTCCTTGCCACCACCCACGCCGTCACACCAGCTTCTCCACGGCCATCGCGATGAGCTTCGAGGTGGAGTTGTCGCCGTAGGGGGAGGGGATCGTGGCCAGCCTTGTGCGGTGGCCCGCGATGTCGTCCAGCCAGCGCAGCACTTCCGTGCTCAGTCCGGCGGGTGGGACGAGGGTGCCGAAGGTGCCTTCGATTTCTGGGCGTTCGGTGCTTCGGCGTACTACCACTACCGGGCGTTTGAGGACGCTGACCTCTTCCTGGATGCCGCCGGAGTCGGAGACGACCACTGCGGCGCCCCGTGCCAGTGCCAGGAAGGCCGGGTAGGCCTGGGGTTCGATCACGTGCAGGGCTGCCAGGAGGTTGGTCAGGCCGAATTCCGCTACCCGCTTCGCCGTTCGGGGGTGCAGGGGGAGTACGACCGGTAGTGGCAGGGTGGCCAGTTGGTTCAGCACGGTTTCCAGGTTGGTGCGGTGGTCCACGTTTTCCGGGCGGTGGATGGTGGCGACCACGTAGCCGTCGATCTCCAGGCCGTGCCTCGCGAGAACGGCCTGCTGGCCGTCGGTGTCGGGTAGTGCGGCGTCCAGTGCTTCCACCACGGTGTTGCCGGTGAGGGCGATTCGTTCTGCCGCAACGCCTTCCGCCAGGAGGTTGCGGCGGTTCAACTCGGTGGGTACGCAGCAGAGGTCGGCCACGTGGTCGATCATCACCCGGTTGTGTTCTTCCGGCATGGCGCGGTCGTGGCTGCGCAGGCCTGCTTCGACGTGCACGAGCGGTACGCCGTTCGCGTTGGCGGCCAAGGCGCCCGCGAGTGCGGACGTGGTGTCGCCCTGGACGATCACGGCGCTCGTCGCGTGGGCGGCCAAGACCTCGTCCACGGCCTGGACGGCTCGGCCGAGCTGTGCGCCGCGGCCTACGCCGCCCACGGCGAACTCGTGGAAGCGACCGGGTTTCGGGAGGTCATCGACGATTTGCGAGTACATGGACCGGTCGTAGTGCTGTCCGGTGTAGACCAGGGCCGCGTCCTGGCCGAAGTGCCGCAGGAGCGGTGCGAGCTTGATCAGCTCGGGGCGTGTGCCGCACACCATGGTGATCACTCGGTGTTTTCCTTTCGCCCCAACGTGGAACCGCCACGCTACTGATTCGGGCACCGTGATTTCCCCTACCTCAGCCCATCGGGTGAACGGCGGTGTTCGCGTGCGTACGTCTGGGCGCCCGCTCTCTAGGGTTGGCGGGGCAGGAGATCGTCGACTACGGAATGGGATGTTCAGCGTGTTGAGAAAGTACGGGGCCCTGGCGGGCGTCGTGGTGGCCGTGGTGTTCGCTGTCTCGGCGCCGCGCGCGGGCGCGGAGGCCTCGCCGATGCTGCCGGACCTGCGCCAAGCCCCGATCGGCTGCCCCGGAGGGTACGGCGGCAACCCGGTGAGGTGCGACGACTGGGACGTGTGCATGGTCGCGGAGGCCACGGCGCCGCGCGGTGAGTGCTTGAAGTCCGGTCCGGCGAAGGCGGTGCGCATCCGCTTCACCAGCTCGGCGGACAACATCGGTGACGGGCCGCTGCTGCTGTTCGGTCGCCGTGACGGCGTGGACGAGCCCACCATGCGGGTGCGGCAGGCGTTCCAATCCGGTGTGGACGGTCCGATCCCGGACGGCTACGCCACGGCCCAGCGTGCGACGACGGCGTTCGCCTACTACGAGCCCGCCCAGTCGCACGAGCACTGGCACCTCATGGGGTTCCAGCGCTTCCAGCTGCGCACCCGTGCCGGTGAGGCGCTGGCCACGGACCGCAAGAACGGCTTCTGCCTCGGCGACCGCTACCCGACCCGCGACGTGGGCAGGCTGACCTACACCCCCGAGGACGGCACGCCTGCGGGCAAGGTCGCCGACGTGCTGGCCGCCAACATGTGCGGGCACCACGACCCGGACGCGCTGGACGTCATGGAGGGCATCTCGGTCGGCTCCGGCGACGACTACCGGTACCAGGTGGACTTCCAGTGGCTGGACATCACCCACGTCCCCACGGGCATCTACGACCTGGTGCACACGGTGAACCCGGACCGGACGCTGCTGGAGAAGGACTACGCCAACAACTCCTCGTCGGTGTCGCTGTCGATCCGGTGGCTGGACGAGGCCGGACCCCTCCAGGTGCCGCCGAGGGTCGAGTTCCTGCGGAGCTGCCCCGGTCAGGCGCGCTGCTCCTGACGTGGCGTAACGGTTGGGAGACCGTGATGTCCGCGCTCGGCTGACGTACCCTGGACGGGCGCCGGCCGGGCGCGTCCAGTCCGCGGGGCAGGGAGCATCCCACCGGTCGCGAGACGTCGTCCACCGACGGACCTCCGCCCGAAGCACGCGGACGCGGGCGGTTGGAGGTTCGCCGTGCCTGTCCTGCCCGAGCGCCCGTCGCTCGAACACCTGCGCAAGCAGGCCAAGTCCCGCAAGCGCGACCGCGGGGTCCCGCTGGCCACCGCCCAGCACGAACTGGCCCGCGAGTACGGGTTCGACAACTGGGCCGCGCTCGTCCACCACGTCGAGGCGACCGGCCTGACCGGGCTGGAACGGGCGCTCGTGCTCGCCGACGCGGCAGCGCTCGCGACCGCTGACCTGGCCGCCGAGGTCCCGCCGCTGCTCACCCTGCTGCGCCGGTCCACCGGCACCCCCGCCGCCGTCCGCGACTGCGCGGCGGTCCTGCTCGACCGGGGAGCCGACCCGGACGTGCTGACCGCCGCCGTGGAGAGGGGTGACGCGGCACTGGTCCGGCTGCTGCTCGACCGCGGCGCGACCAGCGACGAGGACGCGTTCTACCACGCGTGCGAGCACGGCGGCACGGCGTTGCTGGACCTGCTGCACCGGCCGGGGTTCGAGCGGCACGTCAACCACAAGCTGGACTTCGAGGACACCGGTGGCCTGCGGTGGTTCCTGGACCGCGGGGTCGACGTGAACGCCCAGCGCTGCCTGCACCACGCGATCGGCCGCGGCCGTGGCCTCAGCATCCTGACGTTGCTGCTCGACGCGGGCGCCGACGTGAACCTGCCGTGGGACCGCTGGGACGTCGGCAGGCGGCCGCTGGCGCTCGCCGCGCGCTGCGGCCACCTCGCGGCGTACGAGCTGCTGGTGGCACGTGGTGCGGTGGCGACCCTCGACGCCGTCGACCGGGCCGTGCTCGCGATAGCGCGCGGTGAGTCGGTGCGGCTGCCCCGCGCGGTGTCGCCGGTGCTCGGCACCCCCGACGGCGACGACTTCGGCTGGATCCTCGGCCAGTTCGCCGTGCTCGGCCGCACCGACGTGGTGACCGCGCTGCTGGATGCCGGGATGGCGGTCGACACCCGCGGCTGGAGCGGCTTCACCCCGCTCGACCAAGCCGCGATGCACGGCCGCGTGGACACCGCGCGGCTGCTGGTCGAGCGGGGGGCCGACCTGGACGACCGGGCGTTCGACGACGAGGGGCCGACCCCGCTGGACTGCGCGCTGTGGGGACTGGACAACAACCGGGCCGACGACGGCGACTACGCGGGCACGGTCCGCCTGCTGGTCGACGCCGGAGCACCAACCCGGCAGCCGCCGGACGTGGTCGCCCGCGCCCTCAGGTCGGGAACGTCGTCCCCAGACCGGTGAGCCCGGCCAGCACCTCGGCCTCCAGGGTCGGGGACGGTCCGGCCGCCCACCACACGTGGCCGTCGGGCCTGATCACCGCCGCGCCGACGCCCGGCAGGTCGGGCCCGGCGACCGCGGTGTCGAAGCCGAGCCGGGCGGCGAGGTCGGACGCCCGTGGCATCGGGGTGCCGGAGGGGTTCACCAGCACCGGGCGGCCCGTTGGCAGGCTGATCGAGTGCACGCGGCGGCCCACCAGGGGGTTCGCGCCCGCGGCGGGGTAGGCGACGTCGAGCGCGGTGAGCTTCTCGGCGAGCGCCGTGGCGAACTCCGGGATGTCGTCGATCGCGTCGTTCAGCAGCGTGCGCAGCGCCCGCTGCTCCGGGGTGACGGCGCCGATGAGCGCGGTCTGGGCGAGGGTGTGCCCGGCCAGCGCCAGCCCGACCGGGTGGCGTTCGTCGTGGTAGCTGTCGAGCAGGCCGGGAGCGGCGGTGCCGCGGACCTCGGCGGCGAGCTTCCAGCCGAGGTTCACGGCGTCCTGGACGCCGACGTTCAGGCCGACGCCGCCCGCCGGGAAGTGCATGTGGGCGGCGTCGCCCGCCAGCAGGACCCGGCCCGACCGGTAGGTGGCGGCGACCCTGGTGGCGTTGCCGAACCGGGACAGCCAGCCGGGGTCGTGCATGCCGAAGTCGCGGCCCGCGACGCGGAGCGTGGTGGCGCGCAGGTCGTCGAGCGTGAACGGGTCGTCGGGGCGCTGGTTCACCCGGTCGAGTCCGGCGAAGCGGTACCGGTCGCCGCCCAGCGGGGCGGCGATGAACGCGCCGGAGTCGTTCTGCGCGCTCACGACCGGCGGCTCGGTCAGCGCGACCTCGCCGACGTAGCCGAACGTCGTCGCGTCCGTCCCTGGGAAGTCGATGCCCGCGGCCTTGCGAACCGCGCTGCCCGCGCCGTCGGCCCCGACCACGAAGGACGCGGTGAGGGTGCGGGAGTCGTCCAGCGTGACGGTGACGGACGAGGCGTCCTGGTCGAGGCCCGTCACGGCGTGGCCGCGCTCGATGCGGACACCCAGTTCCAGCGCCCGCTGCTCGAACAGCTCCTCGGTGCGGTGCTGGGGGAAGGCCAGCATGAAGGGGTACGGCGTGTCGAGCCCGGTGAGGTCCAGCCGGTTCTCCAGCATCCCGAAGTGCCAGTTGGGAACGGGGACGCCGTCGGCCAGGAACTGCTTCTCCGCACCGCGCAGGGCCAGCACCTCGACGGTGCGCGGGTGCATGCCCATCGCCTTGGAGTGGGGACTGCGCTCCACGGCGCGCTCCACCACGAGCGTCCGCACCCCCGCCAGTGCCAGTTCCGCCGCGACCCACAGACCCACCGGGCCCGCGCCGACCACGATGACCTGCGCCGACTCAGTTGACTGGTTGCTATCTAGATTCATAGTAATGAACATACTCTGAATTTGGCCCGGCCCTATCATCGACCCATGGCAACGCGCGAGTACCGGTCGCCCGTACGTGCTCGGCACGCGGAGGACACCCGGCGGACGATCATCGACGCGGCCACGGCGCTGTTCGCCGAGCAGGGCTACGCGCGGACGAGCGTCGCGGCGGTCGCCGCCGCGGCCGGGGTCGCGCTGAACACCGTGTACACGAGTGTCGGCGGCAAGTCGGCGCTGATCATGGCGTTGACCGAGGAAGCGGCCGACGACTCGACCGCGATCGAGACCGTGCGACGGATCGACGAGGCCGGCGACCCGGCGGAGATCCTGCGCCTCACGGCCGAGGGCACCGGACGGGTGCGCCGTGAGCGCGAGCAGGTGCTCGGGATCCTGCTCGACAACCGGACCGCCGATCCCGACGTCGCCGCCGCGGCCGACACCGCGGCCCGAGCCGTCCGCGGGCGGTTGGCCCGGATCGCTGTCCGGCTCGGGGAGGTCGGTGGGCTGCGGCCGGGTCTCGACGTCGACCGGGTCGAGCAGGTCCTGTGGTTCTACTTCGGGTTCGAGGCGTGGCGGACCGCCAGGAGCATGGGCTGGGAGTGGGACGAGACCGCCGACTGGCTCGCCACCCAGGCCGCCCGCGCGCTGCTGGTCGACCCCCAACGCGCAGCGTTGGGGTCTTTACCTGTGCCCCACCCCGCGAGCTGAACACTCATGCACCCGGCGTCCCTGCTCGGACAGGCGCGAATGTTGCACTCAAGGTGCCTGAACGTTCGACTCGCGGGGGCTGGGGCGTCGAGTTCGGGCTGCTCTAGGGTTGGGCCATCTGCTTGATCCACTCGTCCGGGGGAAGCACCATGTCCGAGTCCGTCGCCAAGACCTTCGACCGGCTCGCCGCCGTGGAGCCGCCGCCGAGCACCAGGAAGCTGTTCGGCACGGCCGTGGTGCTGGGCGGCAGCATCGCGGGCCTGCTGGCCGCCCGCGTCCTGTCCGACCACGCGGACCGCGTCGTGGTCGTGGAGCGCGACGAGTCCACCGAGGGGGCGCAGCCACGCCAGGGCGTTCCGCAGGCCGCGCAGGTGCACACCCTGCTGCCCGGCGGGCGCAGGCAGCTCGACCGCTGGTTCGACGGCTTCGCCGAGGAAGCCGTGGCCGGTGGCGCGATGCTCGCGACGCACGGCCATTTCCGGGCTTACTTCAACGGTCGGGAGAAGGTCGCCGACCCCACCATCGAGCTGATCACCGGCAGCAGGCCGTACCTGGAGTCCCTCGTCCGGCGCCGGGTGCTCGCGCTGCCCAGCGTCGTCGTGCTGACCAGCCGGGCGACCGGGATCGATCTCGCTGACGGGCACGTGACCGGCGTTCGGCACGTCGGCGCGGACGGCGTGGAGACGGTCGAGGCCGCGGACTTCGTGGTCGACGCCATGGGCCGGTCCAGCAGGCTCGGCGACTGGCTGGAGCGAGCCGGGTGGGACAAGCCGTCGATGGAGCGGATGCCCATCGACATCAACTACACCACCGCGTACTTCCGGCGCGCCGAAGAGGCGCCCGAGATCATCGCGGGCATCGCGTTCTGGTCCGAGCAGAAGCGGCCGGCAGGTGTCGCGCCCGCCGCGCTCAACGCGGTCGAGGGCGGCCGCTGGATGATCATGTTCGGTGGGTACGGCGACGACAAGCCCGGTGCCACGCCAGAGGAGTTCCGCAGGATGTGCGGGCTGCTGCCGGAGATGTTCGGCGTCGCGGCCGCCGGCGAGATGATCGGCGGCGTCCACCAGTACAAGCAGGCCGACAGCAGGCGGCGCGCCTACCACGCGCTCGACCGGTTCCCGGCGCGGCTGGTCAGCGTCGGCGACGCCGTGGCGTCGTTCAACCCGATCTACGGCCAGGGCATGACGTCCGCGACGCTGCACGCGTCCTGCCTGTCGGAGTGGCTGCGGTCCAACCCCGACCTGGACGCGCACGCCAAGGGGTTCTTCGCGCTGCAGAAGGTCGTCGTGGACTCGGCGTGGCAGACCTCGGCCACACCGGACCTGGCGCTGCCGCACGTCGGCGGCCCGTACCCGCGCGGCTACAAGGCCGCGCAGTGGGTGACCGAGCAGATCCTCGACGCGTCCGTGACGGACCTGGAGGTCGCGAGGCGGTTCAACGCGGTGACGTTCATGACCGCGCACCCGAACACCCTGGCCACCCCCGGCACGGTTCTCCGCGCGATCCGCACGAACCTCCGCAACCGTCGGGCGGCGCGGGTTTCCCGGTAGACCGATCGAACTGCCCCATCCGGCATCCGGATGGGGGTTGACGTCGGAGGACGGCGGCCGGCGACAATGCTCCGGTAGGCGTCGAGCCTCCGTACCGACCGCCACCGGCGGCCATTCGGGCTATCGATCCGCGCGCGTCTACCACCGGCGGCTGGTTCGCCACTACGGTCGGTTTCCGACGGGGGAGGTGATCATGGTGTCGAGATCCGCGGCCAGCACTCTGCGAGTCGTCGCGTTCGTCGTCGTGGGTGTCGTGACGATTCTCGGGCTGCTGCCCGTCGCCATCAACGTCGCCACCGGCGGGACCGCGCCCGACGTGCTCGGGCCGGTGGTGAACTGGCTCTGGCCCATGATCGTCCTGCTCACCGGCGTCATGGTCGGGTTGGTGCTCTGGGACCGGGGCAGCGGGCAGGGCGTGCGGTTCATCCCGAGGCGTCCCGGCCACCCGTCGCACCGGGTGGACGCGATGGACCGGGTCGAGAGCGAGGTGCTGCGCCGCAGGCACGGCTCGCTCGCCGAGCAGCTCGTGCAGAAGCTCGCCCTCACAACGCCTCCGCACCCCGCGCTGCACCGGATCGACAGCGGCTCGCGACCCGACCCGGACGAGCCGCCGTCGGGCATCGCGGAGGTGTTCGCCGAGACGCAGGAGGTGCTGCTCGTGCTGGGCTCCCCCGGCTCGGGCAAGAGCACGCTGCTGCTCGACCTGTGCGCCGACCTGCTGAGCCGGGCGCGCGCGGACGACAACCAGCCGGTGCCGGTGCTGCTCGACCTGTCGTCGTGGTCCACGACCGCGCTCAAACCGCGGGACCGCAGCCGTTCCACGAAACCCGAGGACCTGGTGGAGTGGCTGCTGCGCGAAGTCGCGCACCGCTACCGGATCCCGGTCGCCGTCGGCCGCGTCTGGCTCACCGAGGGCCGGATGGCGCTGCTGCTCGACGGGCTGGACGAGATTCCCGCCGACGACCGCGACGGCTGCGTGGCGCAGATCAGCGCGCTGGGGCAGCGATCGGCCGTGCCGCGCATCGCGGTCGCCGGCCGGGACACCGACCAGGAGCGGCTGAGCGCGACCCTGCGCCCGCAGCACGCCGTGTGCGTCGAACCGCTCGACCGCGTGCAGGTCGAGGAGTACCTGGAGGCGGTCAGCCCCCGGCTCGACGGCTTGCGCCACGCGCTGGAGCGCGAGCCCGAGCTGTGGAACTCCGTGAGGACCCCGCTGATGTTCGACCTGCTGGCGCTCACGTACCGCACCGGCCGGGTCGGCGCGGACGTCCCGGCCGGCAGCGAACGCGACCTGCTCGACACGTACCTGGTGGAGATGATCGCGCGCGACTCCGAGTCCAGTTCCGCGCCCCCGGCGGAACGCACCTTCCGCTCGCTGCGGTTCCTGGCCAGGCTCGCCGCGAGTCCACTGTGGAACGACCTGGTCGCACGCGGCAGGCTGCCCGGCCGGGCAGCCTGGCTGGAACTGCTGCCCCCCACCCCGATCTGGCTGCTGTTCCTGCGCGTCCAGCCCGCTGTGCTGGCCGGCGCGGTCGGGGCGCTGTCCGCCGTGGCGGGAGTGCGGCTCGGCCTGCTGCCGGGGCTGCTGACCGGCGTGTGCCTGACGGCGCTGGTGATCGTCGTCGACCACTTCCTGGTGACGCACCTGTTCGTGTTCCACCGCCCGGAGGGCACCAAGACCTGGGGGGTGCTCGCCGCGCTGGCCGGGCTGGTGCTGGGAGCGCTGGCGGGACTGGTGCTCGGCGTGGTCGGCTCGTGGATCGGCCTGCTGCTGTTCCGGCTGCCGGTGCCGCTGGCGTTCGTCGCGGTCATCGTGATCACGTTCCTGGTGGCGCTGAGCGCGAGCCTCCACGTGGAGGCCGTGAAGGACGCGCCCTACTGGGCCGTCGCGGTGTCCCTGCTGCCCGCCGCCGTGATGGTGTGGACGGGGCCGTCGCGGGAACTGCTGGTGGGCCTGGGGATCGGGTTGCTCGCCGGACTCGCGACGAGCCTGTTCGCCAACGGTTTCCTCGGGGTGTGGCGGGCGCTGCACGTGGAGCAGTCGACGTCGCTGGTCGGCCGGGGGCGGTGGTGGCTGCTGGTCGCGCTGCCGATGGGCGGTCTCGGAGCACTGGCGGGAACCGGGCTGGCCTACTGGTTCGGCGCGTCGCTGACCACGGCGGTCCTCGCGCCGCTGACCGGCGTGCTGATCGGGCTGTTCAGCGCGTCGATCTCGGCTCGGGAACACCTGCTGCCGTTCGAGCTGATCTCCACCGGCATGGCCGAAGCACTGGCCCGACCGCTCGTGCTGGGCGAGTTGCCGTTGCGGCGCAAGGCGTTGCTGAACTTCGCGGGTGACCGGATGATCCTGCTGCACGTGGAGGGGGAGTACCGCTTCGCCCACGCGCTGGTGCGCGACCACCTCGCGGACTGCGATCCCGCGCGGCTCGGCGCGGCGGTCGAACGCCGCCGCGCCGAGTTGGTCAAGACCGGGTGACCTCCGCCAGGAACCGGGCCCATGCCCTCGCGGGGAACGCCAGCGAGCCCGCGGCCCGGTTCTTCGTGTCGCGCACCACCACCGCGGCGCCGGAGTGGCCGACTTCCAGGCACGCCTTCTCCGGAGCGCTGTAGCTGGTCTTGTGCCACCCGGAGACCTCGAGGTCTCGCGGCGTCGGGTGAAGTTCGATCATGTAGGTCACATTCCCTCCCGGAATGTCACCTCGCGAGCAGGAAGGTGCGGGACTGCTCGGGGCCCAGTGCAACGGCCTTCTGGTGCTCCCACACGGTCAGGTAGGCCGATACTTCCTCCTGCTGGGAGGTGACGACGTCGTTGATCACTTCCTCGACGTAGACCACCTCCACGGGTGGATCGCTCTTGAACCCGAATACCAGGTAGTCGCACGACTGGCCAAGGTAGAAGCCGACCTCCCAAGGAACAATCTGGACTTCCACGTTGGGACGGTCGATCATCTCAGCGATGTGCTCCTTCTGACCACGTCGAATTGCGTCGCTGCCCGCCATGTTCGACATCCGCTCGAATGCGGCCTGGTCGATGATGAACCAGAACTGCTTGGTGGGGTCGTCCAGGATGTGCTGCCGTTCCAGCCGGTTGACCGTTTCCCGCTCGATGTACTCCGGTGTGCGGGAGGGTCGCAGCGAGCGGTACAGGTGGTGCATGTAGTCCTCGGTCTGCAGCAGGCCGGGGATCGTCATGGCGTTGTGCTGCCAGAGGAAGTGCGCGCTCGACTCCAGGTCGACCACCTCGCGCATGGTGCCGTGGAACCGCGCACGCAGGGACTTCGGCGAGTACCGGCCTTCGCGCCCGCGGGCCAGGTCGAGCAGGTCCTGCCTCAGCGACAGGTCGGTCTGGTACCCCTCCAGCAACGCGGCCAGGTCGGGGATCTTGACGCCGCTCTCGCCGCGTTCGATGTTGCCGATCTTGTTCTGCGTGCAGTCGAGCAGCTTGCCCGCTTCCGCCTGGCTCATCCCGCGCGAGTTGCGCAGCGCTTCGAGCTTCCGCCCGATGATGATGTTGACGACCCGCTTGGGGATAGCGGCGGTCATCGGGGCCTCCGTAGTACGTGAGCGTCACCAGTGATGACCGAAAGTAGCAGGCGTTGTCATCTTCATGCCCGTGTACCGGAGTTGGATAAACGAGTTCGTGGGGGCGGTCGGTTGGAATTGCCCAAGCGGATCAGAAAATGCAATTGGTTAACCAAGTTGGTGCCCGAAACCGTATTGTGCGGTCTCCGAGCCGGAAAGGCGTGCTTTGTTCAGGGGTGCGCTACCGGTACCCGCTTTCGGGCTTTCAGCAAGTAGCGGCGCGCGTACGAGACGAACGGACCCTCGGACTGGATGCGCTCGTGCAGCTGTGCCAACTGGGGCCGGTACCCCTCGACGGTGAACCCCGGCACGGTCCACAGGACCTTGCGCAGGAAGTGCACGACCGCCCCGATGTCGTAGTACTCCGCACGGAGGGACTGGTGTTCGAGGGTGACGACATCGAGGCCCGCGGCGTTCGCGTCCTCCTCGATCCACGCGTCGACCGGGGCGGGCAGGGGGCCCATCAGGGCTTCGCTGAGCTCCCTGTTGCTGCCGTCCCCCACGCCCTGCGACAGGTACGCGCCGCCGGGCTTGAGCACCCTGGCGATCTCGTGCCACAGGACGGTCGTGGGGTGGCGGCTGGTCACCAGGTCGAACGAGGCGTCGTCGAAGGGCAGGTCCTCGTCGTCCCCGACCTCGACGACGGCGCCGCCGAGCGGGCGCAGGGTGCGGCGGGCGATCTCCAGGTTCGGCGGCCACGATTCGGTGGCGCACAAGACCTTCGGCGCCACGGGGATGCCCGCGAGGACTTCCCCGCCGCCCGTCTGGAGGTCGAGCGCGGCGTCGGCGCGCGCCATGTGTTCGGCGAGCAGCCCGGAGTAGCCCCAGGTCGGACGCTCCTCGGTCGCCCGGCCGTCGAACCAGGAGAAGTCCCAGCCCTCGGTGGGCACTTCCCGGCCTTCCTCGATCAGGTCTTCGAAGCTGGACATGCTTCGACGGTAGCCGCGGTGTCGACCGGATTAGGCGGCCGCGCGGCGGCGGTAGAGCCACGTCGCGAACGTGAACGACACCACGAGCAGCCCGGCGCACCAGGCCACGGCGATCCAGCCGTTGTCGCCGATCGGGGTGCCGGTGAGGAGACCTCGCACGGTTTCGATCACCGGCGTGATCGGCTGGTGCTCGCTGATCGCGCGGAGGAAGGACGGCATGGTGTTCGGCGGCACGAAGGCGCTGCTGAGGTAGGGGATGAAGAGCATCGCGAAGCTCAGCGCGCTGGCCGACTCGACCGTCTTGGCGATCACGCCCAAACCCGCGGCCAGCCAGGAGAGCGCCAGGACGTAGAGCAGGAGCAGGGCCGCCGCGGAGACCCATTCGGTGGCGGTCGCGGTGGGGCGGAAACCGGTCGCCACGGCGGCGGCCATGACGATCGCGGTGGACAGCGCGTTGCGCGCGATGCTGGCCACCACGTGACCGACGAGGACCGCTTCGCCGCGGATGGGGAGCGTGCGGAGGCGGTCGATCATGCCGGTGGTCATGTCGGTCGTGACGGCCATCGCGGTGGACGCCGCGCCGTAGCCGGTGCACAGGAGGATCGTGCCGGGAACCACGTAGTTGATGTAAGCGGTGCCGACGTTCATCGCGCCGCCGAAGACGTGGACGAAGAGGGACATCATCAGGAGGGGCAGGGCGGCGGACATGATGAGGGTCTCGGTGTTGCGCCTGCTCAGGCGGACGCACCGGGCGATGAGGGTGAAGAAGTCGCTGAAGGCGTTGGGCAGGCCGGTGTGGGTGGTCATTGGCGGTCCTCCTGGGTGAGGTGCGCGGCTTGGCGTGCCACCCCGCTCGCGCGGGGTCTTCGGCCGTGCCGTTGGGACTGAGCGGCCGTTCCGAGTGGACGGTGGTGTCAGCGGGCGGTGGTCGTCACGGCCAGGAAGACGTCGTCGAGGGTCGGGCGGTGGGAGTTGATCGTCTGGAGCGGGATGTCCGCCGTGCGCAGCCGGTCGAGGACGTGGTGCAGGTGGTGTGCTGTGCCGTCGGACGGGACGGTCAGCGCCAGCGGGTCGTCGGTGTTCGGGTTGGTGGTGAGGAGGGTCGCGGCTTCGGTTCGTGCCGCTGTCGTGGTGAAGGTGAGGGTGAGGCGGTGGCCGTCGATCTGGGACTTCAGGGCGTCGGTGGTGCCCGAGACCGCTACCCGGCCGTGGTGCAGGAGGGCCACGTGGTCGGCCAGGCGGTCGGCCTCCTCCAGGTACTGCGTGGTGAGGACGATGGTCGTGCCCGCGGTGACCAGGTCCTTGATGGCCTCCCACATGGTCGTGCGGCTGAGCGGGTCCAGGCCGGTCGTGGGCTCGTCCAGGAAGACCACCCGCGGTCGGGACACCAGGCTCATGGCCAGGTCCAGGCGTCTGCGCATACCGCCCGAGTAGGTTTTCACCCGGCGGTCGGCCGCGTGGTGCAGGTCGAAGCGTTCGAGCAGTTCCACGGCCCTGGTCCTCGCCGCCGGGCCGAGGTGCATGAGCCTGCCGATCATGGTGAGGTTCTCGCGGCCTGTCTGCTGGTCGTCCACCGCCGAGAACTGGCCGGTCAGGCTGATGGCCGCACGCACGCCGGTCGGGTCGCGCACGACGTCGTGGCCTGCCACCCGCGCCGTGCCCGCTGTCGGTCTGGTCAACGTGGTGAGGATGCGGATCGCGGTGGTCTTGCCGGCGCCGTTGGGGCCCAGCAGGGCGAAGACCGTGCCTTCCTGGACGCCCAGGGTGATGTCGTCCAGCACCGTGCTGGTGCCGTAGGTCTTGGTCAGGCCGGTCGCTTCCACGATCATGGCGTCCCCTTTATGCGTAGCAGATACGCTTAAGAGCGTATGCCATACGCATAGGTGAGGGGAAGGAGTTTTCTAGACTGGGCTCGGACGAGGGGACGTGGATGACCGAGGAGATCGACCTGCCTGCCGAGGTGGCCCTGTTGTGGGGGTTGCGCGAGCCCGCGCGGCGGGGGCGGAAGCCGTCGTTGACGCTTGCCGACATCACGCGTGCCGCGGTCGAACTGGCGGACGCCGAAGGGCTGGCCGCCGTGTCCATGGCGAAGGTCGCCGAACGGCTCGGCAACGCCACGATGGCGCTCTACCGGTACGTGAAGAGCAAGGACGACCTGCTGCTGCTGATGGTCGACGCGGCGATCGGACCCGCGCCCGCGTTGCCGGAAGGGCTCGAGTGGCGTGCCGCCCTGACGCTGTGGGCCGAGGGCGTGATCGAGGTGTTCCACGGGCATCCGTGGGCCATGCAGATCCCGATGAGCGGGCCGCCGTTGGGGCCGAACAACCTGTCGTGGTTCGAGGGTGCGCTGGGGGCTCTGGGCGGTACGGGGCTGCGGGAGGACGAGAAGGTCGGCGTCGTGATGGGGCTGTTGACCTACGTGCACGGCGAGTTGCGGATGAGCCTGGAGCTGTCCGCGGGCTTCGAGCGGGACCCGGCCGCCTTCGGGCGCCAGTACGGGCTGGCGCTGGCCTCCGTGATCGAGCCCCGGCGGTTCCCGGCGCTGAGCAAGGTGATCGCGGCCGGGGTGTTCGACATCGACGTCCTCGCCTACGACGAGAACGACGACGGGCGGTTCGGGCTGAACCTCTACCTGGACGGTGTGGCGGCCTTCATCGAACGCAGGGGATGACCCGACGGGGCGGGCGGCATTGTCCCCATCTCGTCGGGATCTTTTTGGCGGAACACGTATTTGCCACCCGTCCGGTCCCTCTATGTCTGGTGGAACCGCTGTATCCGGCTGTCTGGGAAGTGGTGGAGGACTGGGATGAGCGTGGCGGTCCACGGTTTGTCCGGAGCCACCGGTCGTCTGATCGAAGCCCGGCCTGAGCACGAGGCCGCGTCGGACCGGTTCGCGGGCCTGTTGGCGGGTGACGACCGGCCGGGGGTGCGGGTGGTGGAGGTGCGCGACCGGTCCGATCTGGGGCGGACGCGGCTGCTCGACGCGTACGCGCTGCTGGCCGGTGGGAACGACCTGCCGGTGATCCGCGGTCGCGCGGCCGAGCGCGCGTCGTCGTACGGGGTGTTCGCGGACGCGTTCGAGCACGCCGGCGCGAACCCCGAGGCGTTCACGGAGTCGGAGCAGGACGCGAACCTGTTGCTGTGCGGGCTGTTCCGGTCGCTGCGCTCGCCGGGGTGGGCGTGGGACGCGCTGGGCGTCGCGGACGCGGAGCACCACCGGCTGCACCGGGCGGTGACGGCGGTGCTGGACGCGATGTCCGGGCCCGCCGGGTCGGTGGTGCTGCTGGACGACGTCCACCACGCCGACGACTCGTCGATCGCCCTGCTCGACCACCTCGTCCGACGTGGACCGCGCACACCGGTGGTGCTGGTGGTGGCGCACGACCCGCACCGGAGTCCGGCGGCGCTGGCCGACGTGCTCGCCGAAGCCGAGCGGCACCGCGACGTCGACCTGATCGCGCCCGTGGTTCGGTTGGGGGACGGCGGAGGGCACCGCCTGACGCAGCGGGAGCTGACCGTGCTGGCGGTGCTGGCCGAGGGGCTGACCGCCGACGCGATCGCCCGCAGGCTCGACATCTCGCCGCGCACCGTCCACCGGCACCTCCAGCACCTGTACCGGAAGCTCGGCACGACGGACCGGCTCGCGACCGTGTTGCGCGCCAAGGCACTCGGGCTGGTGCTCTGATCAGGTGTTCGCGGTGAACCGGTCGATCCGCTCGATCAGTTCCAGCGCGTCGTCGTTCTCGAACGGCATGGCGGCGGCGCGCAGCGGTCGCATCCGGTCCTTGGTGCGGGTCGACATGACCTTCGCCGACGAGTCCACGGCCTGGATGCCGACCTTGGCCGCGTGCTCGAAGTCGTGTTCCAGCAAGTGGTTCACGGCCAGCGCGATCTGGCTGAGCGCGCGGCTCCTCGTCATGCCATCCGGGTAGTTGGAGATGGCCGAGATGAGCGGCGGGATCGCGAACGCCGTGTAGGCGTCGTCGACGCCGCGCGCCAGTTCGGTGTAGACCACGCCGGTCATCGCCTCCAGGTCGACCTCGTCGAAGAACGCCGACCACGTGGGTGGCGAACCGCGGTCGGCCGTCTCGAACGCCCCCCGTGCGCTGCTCATCCGGGTCAGCGCCCGGTCGCGGTCGCCCATCCTGGCGTGCGTCCACGCCTGGTTCACGCAAAGGATCGCCACGCTGAGGCCGCTGTCCGCTCGCTGCGCCGACAGTTCGCCGAGCTGGAACGCGGTCAGTGCCTCGGTGAGTTCGCCGTGGTGCAGGTGCATCCGGCCCGTGCGGTACAGGATGTTGGAGACCAGGTCGTGGTTTCCCACCAGGGCGGCCAACCGCGCCGCGCGATCGAAGTGGAGCCGGGCGAGGTCCGTTCGGGCGGAGTCGAAGCACGTCCACGCCGCCAGGTTGTGGAGGTCGGCCATGGCCGACCCGAGTTGGTCGCGCACGGTCTCCGTCGTACTGGAGTGCGACAGCACCCGTTCGCTCCACGACGCCATCGCGAGCACCGCTTCGCGGCACGACCCGCCGCCGAACCGGTAGTCGAGCGCGCGGAACCGCTCCGTGGCGTGTTCGACGTGCCGCACCTCCGCCAACCCGCTGTGCTTGAGCACCGGGCGCGGTTCCTCGTCGCCCGCTACGCCTAAGTCGAACTCGGGCATGGTGGCACCTCAGCTCGTCGCATTTCTGTTGGTTACCCTTTACGGAAAGCAACATGCGACACCTGTGTCCGCCCGGTGAACGTCACCCGAGTGGGCTCCGCCATCCGGTTGCGGTGTGGACCTGCCGCCCGCCCTTTCCGCACGGCGACTGACCCGGTTCTGTCCACGAAACGACCCGGAAGGGCCGTTCCCGCCGTGGCAAAGTTGATCGCAGTCACTCGACTACGACAAAGGGGTTGGTCATCATGGCGATTCTGTCGCGCGCGATGTGGGGAATCATCCGAGTCCGGGACCGAAGACGGGGTCCCGAGCCGGAGCGAAGACACGTCGAGTTCCACGCGCCCCCGTCCTCCTTCGCCGAAACCGTGCTCGACCCGGCTCCGTCGCGTGAACCCGCGGAGCTGGAAGAACTGCTGGTCATGGCCGACATGGAACTGGCCGAGAAGCAGGAGAAGATCAACGACCTCGGTCTGCGCCTCCAGGCGACCGAGGAGGGCAAGTACCGGCTGGAAGAGGAGCTCGACCGGCTGCGCGGCCAGTTGACCACCGCCTACCGCGGTCTGCCGCTCGACCAACCGCCGTGCGACCTGCCCACGGGCGCCGACTCGCCGTCCCACGCCGCCGCACTTGCCCGCCAACACCTGTCCGACCACCTCGGCTTCCCACCCGAGGCGTGCGTCGACCTGGACCGGATCGACAACATGCCCGAGTCCCGCACGTGGGGCGACAGCGCGTGGCGCGGCTTCCTCGCCCTGCACGCCTACGGGCAGGCGCTCGCGGCCGAGGAGAACCCCGGCAACTTCCGCGCTTGGTGCGAGAACTCCCACCACCCGCACGCGTGGTCGCCGAACACGAAGAAGCTCGCGATGAGCGAGAGCAAGACCGTCGGCAGGTCCGGCCGGATGAGCGCGAAGCGCAGGTTCCCGGTGGACCGGGCGTACAACGCCGGGGGCGAGGTCTTCATGGAGGCCCACCTGAAGATCGGCGTCGGCCGCGGCACCCTGCTGCCCCGCGTGTACTTCGTCGCCGACCGCGAGACCGCCAAGGTGTACGTCGGCTACTTCGGCCCGCACAAGAACGTGCCGAACACCCTCACCTGACCGCCGGGAACCAACCGGGGCTCGTGGACGACTACCTGGCGGACGCTGTGCACCGGACCACGAAGGGCCCCCAGATGAACCTCCGACGCCTAGGCGCCGCGCTGCTGCTGACCGGGTTGGCGCTGGCGGGGACGGCCACGCCGGCGTTCGCGCACACCGAGCTGCTGAGCAGCGACCCGGCCGCCGGGACGTCACTGCCCGCCGCGCCGAAGCAGATCCAGCTGACCTTCAGCGAAGCGGTCGGCCTGCCGGACAACCCGGTCACCGTGACGGGGCCGGACGGTTCGACGTGGAAGGTCGGCCAGGTGACCGTCGCGGGTCCCGTGGTCACCGTGCCGGTCGAGGCCACGGGGCCTGCGGGGGAGTACGTCGTGGACTACCGGGTGATCTCCGACGACGGCGACGAGGTCGGCGACAAGCTGCGCTTCACGCTGGCCGCCGCCGCGACGCCGAGCACGTCGTCCGCCGCGCCGACCACCACGACCACGACACCACCGCCCGTCACGACCAGCGCCCCGGCGCCGGCGGCGTCGAGCACTCCGGCGGATGACGGCGGCGGTGTGCCGGTCTGGGTGTGGATCATCGGCGCGGTCGTGCTGGTCGCCGCGGGCGTCCTCGGTGGGCTGCGCCTGGCCAGGGCCAAGGCGGAGTAGGCCGCGCTCGAACCATCACGCGAGCAGGGGCGGGGCAACGTGATCCCGCCCCACTCGGGTGGACCGCTGGGCTGGTGTCACCGCGGCGACACCAGCGGGTTGACCTGCCAGTGCCCGCCGGTGTTGGTGGTGGGCAGGTGTGCGGCCAGGCCGCGGTCGTCGTTCACGGCGAGGAACACGGCGCCGTCCAATTCCACGACGGCCACGTGCCACCGGCCGTCGTGCGGCTGTCCGACCAGGTACTCGGCGACGTCGTCGTTGCCGACGACCGGGCCGCCCAGCAGCGGCGCCACGGCGTCCGCGTGACCGGAGTTCAGCGCGGACTCGTACGCGCGCGCCAACTCGCGGGGCGACGGTGCTCCGGGCTCCGGTTCCGCGTGGATCCGCAGCGCGATGAACGCCACCCACACGAGCACCCCGCAGAACGCGAGCACCCGCAGGATCCGGGTGCTTCTCCGCGACTGCGGACGTGGCTCCGAGCCGATGCCGTACATGCCGGGAATCATCCACGGTTGGCGGACGCGGGGTAACCCCGCCGAGTTCTGGCCCTCAGCCGGTCCACACCGGACTTCTCGGGACGGTCACCCGGTGATCACCGGGTTCCGCCGGTACGGGACCACGCCGTCGGCCGTTGGCCCGTGGTCGCCCTTCCGGGTCCGGCGCGGGGTGAAGCGGACCCGTCGGCCGGTGTGGTCGTCGTCGCCCGGCGTGCCGGGAGCGGTCCAGTCGACGCGCGCGGTCCCCGACAGCCGCAGCGTCTCGCCGGTCGTGAAGTCCAGGAACAGCAGCGAGGCCTCGTCGTCCGACGCGAGGTTGCCGAGGCTGTTGAACATGTTGTTGCCGTGGTAGTCCGGCCACCAGAGCTCATCGCCGTCCACTCGGACGAAACCGGGCGGCCCACCCCGGTGCGACGAGTCGACTCCGCGGTCGGGATGGGTCGTGCCGAGGAAGAACGTGTCCGCGCGCCGGACCAGGTCCGCGTCGAACTCGTCGCTCCACCGCACCCGCCCGGTGGTGGGGGTGACGTGGCGCTCCTGGATGAACTGCGGGCAGTTCCCGTAGGCCTGGTCGACCTGGAGGAGGTCACCGGCGAGCGTGCCGTTGACCCGCATCCGGCGCCGGGTGGCGAAGTCGATCACCACCAGGCCCACCGCCTGGCCGTCCGGCAGCCCGGACAGCGGGTCCCCCTCCGGCAGCGGCGCACCGATGCGCAGCGCCGACCCCTCGACCCGCAAGAACCCCGGCGGAGCCAGCAGCGGGGACGACCACAGCGCCCCGTCGCCGTCACGAGCCGTGAGAACGGCCAGGTCGCGCTCGGCGAGGAAGTCGGCGGCCAGCCGGGGCGTGCCCAGCATCCCCGAGAGCCTGCCTGCCAGGCCACGCACCCCGGCGCGCTGCTGAACGGCCAGTTCACCTTCGTGGAACCCGGTCACGGCGCCCTCCTAATGCTTGATGTGCCTCCTTGACATTAGTCATGACTCGATGGTTGTCAAATGGTTGGACAGGGTCGCAAGCATTAGGCATCCTGGGGCGGTGGACAACGCCGCACCGCGGGCGATCGACCTGGTGAACACGTTCCGCCTGGACCGGGGCGAAGTGGGTGACGTGCTGGCCGACGACCTGCGGGACTGGCTCGGCCCGGTCCCGGATGCCGTCGTCGAGCGCTTCCGGGAACTCCGGGACGCCTTGCGACGCCTGGCGGCCGAGACCGTGTCCGACGACCGGCCCGCCGCGACGTCACCCGTGGACCTGGCCGCCGCCGTGGCCGTGCTCAACCGGGCCTGCGCCTCCGCGCCCGCGTGGTCCGAACTCACCTGGTCCGCCACCCCGACCCGAACCGTGAACCGCGCACCGCACGGCCCGGACCTGGTGCTGGCCCAGGTCTCGGAGGACGCGGTCGACCTGTTCACCGGTCCGCAGCGGGGGGACCTGCGGGCCTGTCACGGTCCGAGCTGCGTCCGGTACTTCCTCCGAGACCACCCGCGCCGCGAGTGGTGTTCGTCCGGCTGCGGCAACCGCGCCCGCGTCGCCCGGCACTACCAGCGCCACCACGGCGACTAGACCCGCAACGCGCGCAGCGCACGGGCGTCGGTCAGGCCGACCGACCGGGCCGCCGCGTCCACGGTCGCGCCCTGTCGGATGAGCCGCTCGGCCTGCTCCGCCCGCAGCAGCTGCTGGTACCGCAACGGCGTCAGCCCGGTCGCGCGGCGGAAGTGCCGGGTCAGGGTGCGTTCGCTGAAGCCCAGCTCACGGGACATGTCGACCAGCCGCAGCCGCTCGGTGAACCGCGCCTCGACCAAGTCCTGCAGTCGGTGCGCGAGGTCGTCCACGTGGCCGCGGTACCTCAGCGGCACGCTGTCCTCCGGCTCGTCGCCGTTGCGCCGCGGGTACACCACCACCGCCCTGGCGATCCGTGCGGCCGCGCCCGCGCCGTGCGCGAGGATGATCAGGTGCAGTGCCAGGTCGATGCCGCAACCGGTGCCCGCGGAGGTCGCGACCCGGCTGTCCACGACGTGCAGCACGTCCTCCACGACGGTCGCGGCCGGGTAGCGCCTGGCCAGGTCCCGCCGGTCGTCGTGGTGCGCGGTGCAGCGCCTGCCGTCGAGCAGGCCCGCGCGGCCGAGCGCGTCGACGCCCGCGCCGACGCCGGCTACGGTGCCGCCGTTCTCGTGGTGGCGCCGCAGTGCGTCCAGCGCCCCGGCCGTCACGGCGCCGGTCGCGAACACCAGGTCGGACGGGGACAGCGGCGGGAGCGTGGTCGTGGCGCGCACCGCGAGGCCTTCCGCGGTGACGGGGTCCGGCTCATCGGCCACAAAGGACAACCGGTACGGCAGGCCTTGGGCCGCGGCTGTTCGGTAGACCTCGGCAGGGCCCGCGAGGTCGAGGAGGCGCAATCGTTGCGGGAGCAAGAACACGACTTCGGTCGGGGTGGAGCGCGTTCTCATGGACGATAGATACAAGATCGACTGCGCCGGGACAAATCCGGGGTGGCGGATTCCGCCGGGACGTCCGTCACGGCAGCAGCGTGAACACCGAACGGCCGAACGCCTTGCCGTTCACCTGGAGCGCGATCGCGTGCTCGCCTGCGTGGTAGGCGCGGGTCGTGATGACCTTGAACGAATGGGTGCGGGCCACCGTCAGGCGTTCGCCGGGGGCCAGGGTCTTGGTGGTCAGCTTGAACACCTTGGGCGTGGTCGACCCGTTGGCCCTCCGGTGGTGGACCACGTAGTCGATCGCCAGTCGGGCGGGCTCCGGGCCGGTGTTCACGACGACGTAGGAGAAGCCGAGCGTGCCGCCGACGGCCACCGAGGTGGCGTCGAGTTCCGGGCCGTTGACCACCAGTCCGTCGGCGGGCGGGAACCCGAGCAGCGCCAGCGCCTCCGGATGACCCTGCTTGACCAGCGTGCGCAGGCCGTGCCGGACGAGCCGCAGCGTCACCGGGCCGGGGTCGCCGTCCAGCCAGCGGGCCGCCGTGGCCGCCGCGAGCGCCGGGTCTCGGCGGCTGATGTCGTTGAGGTGGTTGGCGACCGAGCGCCGGACGTACTCCGACGGGTCGCGGTGCAGGGCGTCCAGCACCGGCACGGTCGACGCCGGGGCCTCGAAGATCGCCCGCACCCGCTTCGCCCACGGCAGCAGCGGCCGCGTGCCCTCGCTGGCCAGTCGGCGCACGTGCTCATCCGGGTGCGCGGCCCAGGTGAGCACGATCGGCAGGGCCCGGCCGAGGTCGGCGTCCAGCAGTCGGCGGATGCCGAACTCGGCCGTCAGCCTCGGCGTCAGGTCCGCCAGCAGCGCGAGCGCCCGGTCGAAGGCGTCGTCGCCGCCGTCCGCCAGCGCCCTGCTGGTGACCGCCTCGGTCACCGGCCAGATCATCCAGCCGGTGAACCCGCTGTTCCGCATGGCCTTCCGCACCACGGCCTCGAATCGCGGGCAGTCATTGGGCAGGTCGGCCAGCAGCGCGTCGTGCACGAGGTCGGTGCGCTTCCGCAGCCCCAGTCCCGCCAGCGCGCCCGCGGCGCGCTCGACGGACGGGGCCGCCACCGGCAGCATCCGGGCGAGCCCGGTGACGGCGTCGGCGTTGAGCAGTTCGTCTGCGGTGGGCACGGAACTCCTTGTGGTGGCCGGAGCCCCGAGTCTAGGAGCGGGGTACGACACGCGATTGCTTAGCCGTTGACTTATATAAGTGCCGACTGCTATCAATGGTCGTCCCGATGTGAAGGAGAGTCAGTCGATGATCGACGTCACCAAGCAGGTCAACGCCGTGCGGCGCGACCTCGGCTCACGGGTGCTGGAGGCGGGCACGGCGTGGGTGCAGACGATCAGCCAGGTCTACGACTCGTCGCTGGACGACGTGTGGGACGCGTGCACGAACCCGGAGCGGATCCCGCGCTGGTTCATGCCCGTCTCCGGTGACCTCGTGGTGGGCGGGAAGTACCAGTTGGAGGGCAACGCGGGCGGGACCGTGCAGCGGTGCGACCCGCCGAAGGGGTTCGCCGCGACCTGGGAGTACGGCGGCGAGGTGAGCTGGATCGAGGTGCGGCTGACCGAGGAGGCGGACGGGGTCCGGTTCGAGCTGGAGCACACGGCGCACGTGGACGACGTGCGGTGGGCCGAGTTCGGGCCGGGCGCGACCGGCATCGGGTGGGACTCGACCCTCTTGGGGCTCGCGGAGAACCTGTCCGGTGCGCCGAAGCTGGTCCCGGCCGACAGCCTCGCGTGGATCGGGTCGGCGGAGGGCAAGGAATTCATGGCGTTGAGCAGCGAGCGGTGGTACGAGGCGAACGTGGCCTTCGGGACGGACGAGGGGGCCGCTCGGGCGGCCGCCGACCGGTGCACGGCGGCTTATACGGCTGGGTGAAAGGAGCTTCGGCGCCGGGACCCGCGGGTCCCGGCGCACTGCGGGACCTGCTCGTCCGCCGGAGCATGCTGGTCCACTGTGGATGGTCGCGTTGTGGCACGGGTGTCCCGGTCAGCTCGCGTTCGCCGCGGCGGTCAGGGTGAAGGGGAGTGGCTGGCCGAGCACCGTGGCCGCCAGGCGGGTGCAGTCCTCGGCTGAGCGCTGGTCGCCCTGGGCCAGGTGGGAGGCCGCGAGGTTCCTCAGCGTCACGGCCTCGCTGTAGAGGTCCTGCAGGTCGCGGTGGATCTCCAGCGACTGCGTGAAGTAGGCGACCGCCGTCGCGTACCGGCCCGCGCGGTGGTGGATCTTGCCGAGGCTGTCCTGCGCCGCGGCTTCCAGCGGGCGGTTGCGCAGTTCCCTGGAGCGCGCCAGCGCCTGGTCGCACAGGACGATGGCCTGGTCGTGGTCGCCGAGGTCGCTGTGGGCGCAGCCGACGTTGTTGAGGCAGTCGGCTTCCATGAGCTGGTCGCCCAGCACGCGGGAGATCTCGTGCGAGCGGACCTCGTGCTCCAGCGCCTGCTGGAACTTGTTCTGCCTGGTGCAGAGGTCGGCGATGTTCTGGTGGGTGCGGCCCTCACCCCTGAGGTCGCCCAACTCCACGTACAGCTGCAGCGCCGAGCGGAACTGGCCTGCCGCGCGCACCAGGTTCCCGAGGTGCTTGTGGGCGTAGCCGAGACTGCGGTGGACGTAGGCCTTGGCCCGGACCTCGCCCGCCCGTTCGGTGGCCTCCAGCGCGGCGGCCTGCGCGATGACCTTCTGGTGCCAGTGGCCGTTGCGATCGAGGTACGGGTCGAACGCCCAGGCCAGGCGCCAGGTGTGGGCGTCGAAGCGGTGTTCGGCGGACATCTCGATCGCGGCGAACAGGGTGGGCGAGACCGCCGTCGTCCAGGCCTGCGCCGCCGCCCGGTCGTTCAGCGCCTCCACCACGGCGCCCTCGCTCAGCGGGGGCAGGGCGATGTGGGGGCGGTGGGGGTCGATCAGCGCCGCCGCCGTGAACGCGCTGTGCAGGTAGTGGTCCAGCACGCGGGCGCGGGCCGCCCGCTGCGCCTCCGGCGCGTCCTCGGCGTTGGCCAGTTCCGTCGCGTACACCCGGACCAGGTCGTGCATGGTGTAGCGGCGGGGGGCGTACTGGGTGACCAGGTGCCCGCGTTCGAGTTCGTCCAGCAGTGCCACGGCTTTCGCGGGCGGCACGCCGAGGAGGCTGGCCGCGGCCCTGGCCGGGATCTCCGGGCCGGGGTGCAGCGGGAGCATCCGGAACATGGCCGCCGCGGCCGGGCCGAGTGCCTGGTAGGACCAGGTGAACGCCGCCCTGGCGTCGATGATGGAGTCGGCGTCGGAGAAGCTGTCCAGGCTGTCCCTGGTGTCGCGCAGGGCGGTGGCCACGGCGCTGAGCGGGTGCAGCGGCTGGAGCGCCGCGCGGGCCGCGACGATCGCCAGCGCCAGCGGGAGGCCCGCGCACAGGTCGATGATCTCCGAGATGGCCGCCGGGTCCGACCCTGCCGAACGGGTGCCCAGCCTGCGGATCAGGAACTCCCGCGCCTCCACCCGTGACAGCGGGGTGAGCAGCAGGGGACGGGCGCCTTCCACGGCCACCAGCGAGAGCAGCTGGTTGCGGCTGGTGACGACGACGTGGCAGCCGGTCGAGCCGGGGAGCAGCGGGCGCACCTGCTCCGCATCGCGGGCGTTGTCCAGCACCACCAGTATCCGGCGGTCCGCCAGCACGCTGCGGTAGAGGTTGACCTGCGCGTCGAAGCCGACCGGTATGCGGGCCGACGGGACGCCCAGCTCGTCGAGGAACCGGCGGACGGCCTCCTCCGGCTGGACGACGTCGCCGGTCCGGTCGAAGCCCCTGAGGTTCAGGTAGAGCTGGCCGTCCGGGTACAGGTGCGCGATGCGGTGCACGTACCGGACGGCGAGGGTGGTCTTGCCGACGCCCGCCATGCCGCGGATGAGCGTCACCGCGGTGACTCCCAGCGGGTCGGAGTGCTCCGCCAGCAGGTGTTCGAGTTCGTCCTTGCGACCCGCGAAGACCGCGAGGTCGCGGGGGAGTTGGGCGGGCATGACCGACGGCGCGGGCATGGGGACGTCCACGAGCGGCTCGGTCTCGTGGTGGACCTCCTGCCGCGGTGGTTCGAGTTCCTCGCGCAGCACGGCCTCGTGCGCGGCGCGCAGTTCGGCACCGGGATCGATGCCGAGCTCGTCCGCCAGGCGGGCGCGGATGTTCGCGTGGACTTCGAGCGCGTCCGCCCGGTAGCCGGCGGCGGCCAGCGCGAGGATCAGCCGTGAGTGCGACGGCTCGTCGAACGGGTGTTGGGACGTCACCCACTGCAACGGTACGAGCACCGGTTTTGGCAGCCCACAGCGCAAAGCGAGGTCCGACGCCTCGTTGACGGCGGCCACGTGCTCGCGTTCCAGCGCGGTGAACACGGTGTGGGAGCGGATCGGCGCCGGGGTGTTCGCGGCGACCGGACCGTCCCACAGCGCCAGTGCCTCGGCGAACGTGTGGACGGCTTGGCGTTCGGCACCGGCGTCACGTTCGGATCGTGCTCTCCCCATCAGGTCGCGGAAGCGCAGCAGGTCGAGGGTGGCGGCGTCGGTGGTGAAGCGGTAGCCGCCCGCGCCCCTGATGAGCCACCTGCCGGTTTCCCGGTGGCCCAGGCGAGGTTCGAGCGCGCGGCGCAGCGCGCCGACGTACCGGTGCAGCAGGTTCACGGCGCTGCCAGGGTGGTCTTCGCCCCACAGCGCCTCGACGAGCGACGCCACGCTCACGGGCTGTCCGCCGTGAGCCAGCAGGAGTGCGAGCACCGAACGCTGTTGAGGTGGCCCCAGTTCCACCTCGACACCGTCGAGCCACGCGCGAAGGGGACCGAGCACGGCCAGTCGCAGGCTGCTTCGAGAGGGTTCTGGGAACAACTTCGCTCCGCCGCGGTAGGTGGCCTCCTCGCAGGGGGGCACGTGGTCACACTTTAGTCATTGGTCATCAAGTCGGGCGAACTACGGTTTGCGAGCAGTGGTTGGCCTTCTCCGACACAGGAGCGGCCCGATGTGCCCCGGATACGCATGGGTCGTACCTCTCTTCGCACGTCGCGTCTCAATGGCGAGAACAACCAGGTCCAGGGGTGAGAACGCCGTTGAACACCGACACGCCGTCCGGTCGTCGACGGTCTAGGCAGGGGAGAACCGTGACGTCGCGACGCAGCGGGGCCGATGCGCTGGTCCGCCAGCTCTACTCCGAGCACGTGGGCGCGATCCTGGCCCACACCACCAGTTTGACCAGGGACCGAGCCGTTGCCGAGGACGTGACGCAGGAGACGCTGGTGCGGGCGTGGCAGCACAGCGAGGTGCTGGTGAACGGGAAGGGGTCGGTGCGGGGCTGGCTGCTGACCACCGCCACCAACCTCGTGATCGACCTGTCGAGGCGGCGGAAGGTCCGGCCGCTCGAGGTGTCGATCACGTTGGGCGGCTCGCCGCACGAGGCGCAGGCGCCGGGCGACCACGCCAGATCCGTCGTGGACGGCGTGACCATCCACGACGCCCTCGTCCGGCTCCGGCCCGAACACCGGGAGGTGCTGGTCGAGGTGTACCTGCGCGGCAGCAGCATGGCCGAGGCCGCCGACACCCTGGACCTGCCGATCGGGACCGTGAAGTCGCGGTCCACCTCCGCCCGCCGCGCCATGCGGGACCTGCTGACCAACTAGCCGACTCCCCGTCAGTCGACCGTTCACGCACTGTTCACGTCACGAGTTGCGACCACTCGCCCCGGCCGGGCGTCCCACTGGCAGATGATCCGAACAGTGGACGACAGGCACGGGGTGGCAGTGGTGAAGCGCATGGGAGGCATCGCCCTCGCGGTGGTCCTGCTGGTGGGCGTGGTGTTCGCGATCGTGCGCGGCAGGTCCGGTGAGGTGGCCTCGCCGGACCTGGAGACCGTGCGCGGGGTGATCGGCTCGGAGAAGCTCGCGTTCTTCGCCGACCAGCGGGTGCGCGACGCCTTCGCGCGGCACGGGCTCAGGGTCGAGGTGGACCCGGCCGGGTCGAGGCAGATCGCCACCACCGTCGAGCTGGACAAGTACGACTTCGCGTTCCCCTCCAGCGCGCCCGCCGCCGAGCGCATCCAGCAGGACCGCAAGGCGGCGCGCACCTACGCGCCGTTCTCCTCGCCGATGGTCATCGCCACCTTCGACCCGATCGTGAAGCTGCTGACCGCGCAGGGCGTGGTGCGGCCCGGCCAGGTGTTCGACGTGGCCGAGTACCTGGAGCTGACCGCCGCGGGCACGCGCTGGGACCAGCTGCCGAACAACACCGACTACCCGGCGCGCAAGGACCTGCTCGTCACGACGACCGATCCGCGCGACTCGAACTCGGCCGCGATGTACCTGGCGATCACGTCGTTCGTGGCCAACGGCGGGGTCGTCGCCTCGCCGGAGGCCGAGGCGAGGGTGCTGCCCGCCATCGGGAAGCTGTTCCTGGACCAGGGGTACACGCAGAGCAGCAGCGACGGGCCGTTCGAGGACTACCTGTCCGCGGGCATGGGCAAGACGCCGATGGTGCTGGCGTACGAGGCGCAGTTCGTGGACCGCTTCGTGCGCGGCGACTCGACGATCCGGCCGGGCATGACGCTGCTCTACCCCGCGCCGACCGTGCTGTCCAAGCACACGCTCGTGCCGCTGAAGCCGTCCGGCGACCGGGTCGGCGAGCTGCTCATGTCCGATCCCGACCTCGGGAAGCTGGCCGCCACCTTCGGGTTCCGCACCGCCGACCCCCGCTACTTCGAGGAAGTGGTGAAGGAGCACGCGGCTCCCGTGCGGGCGAGCGTCGTGGACGTGGTGGAGCCGCCCACCTACGAGACGCTGGAGCGGATGCTCGAAGCGATCGCGAAGCTGTACTGACGTGGACGCCGACTTCGTCCTCACCGCGCCGGAACCGGTGGCCGCCGTTCCGGTGGAACGGGCTGCGGGGCTGATCCCGGTCGACGACGCCACCCGCCAGGAGTCCTTGCGCCGCGCGGAGGAGTTCGTCGCCGAGCTGTCCACTGTGGATGTTCACTCCCCGGAGTTCGCCGCGCTGCTCGACCGCGTGCTGGTGCTGGGCGAGTCCGACATGCGGGCCGCCGCACAGGTGGCGGGCAGGCTGCTGGACCGGTCGCTGGCCGCACTCGCCGGGCCCGGAGCGCAGCGGCAGGTCACCGGCGGCCTGAACGAGCTGCGCCGCACCGTCCGCGAGCTGGACCCGAAGGACCTGCGCGGGCTCACCGGGCGCAAGGTGCTCGGCCTGATCCCGTTCGGGAACTCCGCCCGCGGCCTGCTGGCCCGGTTCCGCGCCGCGGACGAGCCGCTCAACCAGGTCGTGCTGAAGTTGCGCGGAGGGCAGGACGAGCTGCGGCGGGACAACGCGGCGGTGCGGGGCGAGCGCGAGCGGCTGTGGGCGGTGATGACCCGGCTGTCCGCCGACGCCGTGCTGGTGGCGGCGCTGGACGAGGCGGTCGACCAGCAGGCCCGGATCGTGGAGCTGGCCGATCCCGCACGGGCGACCGCGCTGCGCGCCGACGTGCTGCACCCGGTGCGGGTGCGGCACCAGGACCTGGTGACGCAGCTGGCCGTGTGCGCGCAGGGCTACCTGGCGCTCGACGTCATCCGGCGCGGCAACGACGAGCTGATCAAGGGCGTCGAACGCGCGGTGGGCACCACGGTCACCGCGCTGCGGATCGGGATGGTCGTCGCCGCGGCGTTGGCGAACCAGCGCGAGGTGGTCGACCAGATCGACGCCGTGCGCGGGCTGACCGACGGCCTGCTGCGCGCGAACGCGGACCTGCTGTCGTTGCAGGGCACCGACATCCAGCGGATCTCCAGCGAGCCGATGGTCGGTGTGGACGCGATCCGCGGCTCGTTCGACCAGGTCTACGCGACCATCGACGCCATCGACACCTTCAAGGCCCGTGCCGCCGAGAGCATGGCGGGCACGGTCTCCGCGCTGGACCACGAGATCCGGCGCGCCCACGACCACCTGACCCGCGTGCGCAGCACCGAGGAGCCCGCATGATCCGCCGTGTCCTGATCGGCGCCGTCGCCGTCGCCCTGGTCGCCGGGTGCTCGTCCGACCCACCACCGCCCGGAAAGCCCGTCGGCGACGCGGAACCCGGCGTGCTGCGGGTCCTCGCGGGCAGCGAGCTCGCGGATCTGGGCCCGGTACTCGAAGAGGCCGCGAAGGCCATCGGCGTCACGGTCAAGTTCAGCTTCACCGGCACGCTCGACGGCGCCGAGTCCGTCGCCAACGGGACCGCCGAGCAGGGGTTCGACGCGGTCTGGTTCTCCTCCAACCGCTACCTCGAACTGCTGCCCGACGCGGCGAAGCGGCTCGGCAAGCCCACCAAGGTGATGAGTTCCCCGGTCGTGCTCGGCCTGCCCGCCTCGAAGGTGCGGGAACTGGGCTGGGACGGCAAGCGGGTCGGCTGGGCCGAGATCGCCGAAGCGGCCGGGCAGAAGCGGTTCACCTACGGCATGACCGACCCGTCGACGTCGAACTCCGGGTTCTCCGCGCTGGTCGGCATCGCGTCCGCGCTCACCGGCGGCGGGTCGGCGCTCGACGCCGCCGCCATCGCGTCGGTCGCACCGCGGCTCAAGGACTTCTTCTCCGCGCAGACGTTGTCCGCGGGCTCGTCGGGGTGGCTGTCCGAGGCCTACCAGCGCCGGGCGCGCGGCGAGGACCCCGGCGCGAAGGTCGACGGACTGCTGAACTACGAGTCCGTGCTGCTGTCCCTCAATGCCGCGAACGTGCTGCCCGAGCCGTTGACGCTGGTCTACCCGAATGACGGGGTCGTCACCGCCGACTACCCGCTGACCCTGCTCGGGTCGGCGGGGGAGGACGCGCGCGGGGCGTACGACCGGCTGTCGACCCACTTGCGCACGCCCGACGTGCAGCGCCGGATCTCCGAGCTGACCGGTCGCCGTCCCGCCAATCCCGAGGTCCAGCTCGATACCCGGTTCGCCGTCCGCGACCTGGTCGAGCTGCCGTTCCCCGGCACCGGCAGCGCGGTGGACGGCCTGGTCACCGCGTACTTCGACCAGTTGCGCAGGCCGTCGCGGACGCTGTACGTCCTGGACACCTCCGGGTCGATGAAGGGTGAGCGCATCGACGCCCTGCGCCAGGCCGTGGTCGGGCTGACCGGCGCCGACGCCACGCTGTCCGGCAAGTTCAGCAGGTTCCACGGCCGCGAGCAGGTGACCCTCCTGCCGTTCAACGGGGTCCCGCTGGCGGCGCGGGAGTTCACCGTGACCGGTGACGCCGAGCTGGCGCAGATCAAGGACGCCGCACAGGGGCTGGAGGCCACGGGCGGCACGGCGATCTACAGCAGCCTGCGGCAGGGCTACGACGTGCTGCGCGGCCAGGCCGCCGGTGATCCGGACCGGTTCACCTCCATCGTGCTGATGACCGACGGCGAGAACACCTCCGGGGACGGGTTCGCCGAGTTCTCCGCGTTCCACCAGGGACTCGACCCGGCGCTGCGCGGGGTGCCGGTGTTCCCGGTGCTGTTCGGCGAGAGCGCCACCGAGGAGATGGACCAGGTCGCCGCGATGAGCGGTGGCAAGGTGTTCGATGCGCGCAGCCGCACGCTCACCGAGGCCTTCAAGGAGATCCGTGGCTATCAGTAGGTACCTGGGCTCGACCCGGAACCTCGTCGGCTGCGCCGGTGGACTGCTCGGCCTCGGCCTGCACTTCGCGGGCGTCGCGGGCACCTACTGGCTCGTCGTGGTCGTCGGGCTCTATGGCGTCGGCGCGCTGCTGGCGCCGCCGGAGCGCGTGACGCTGGTGACCGACCCGACGGAGGAGGCGTCCCGGCTCCGCCGCGACCTGGACGCGCTGGTGGACCGCGTGGGGCCGAGCCGGGTGCCCGACGGCGTGCTGCCCCGGCTGGAACGGGTGGCCGACGTGCTGCGCGGACTGCTGGACCGGCCTCGCGAGCTGCGCGGCGACCCGGACGCGCTGCACACGGCCACCAGGGTGATCGGCACCGACCTGCCGCTGTCGGTGCAGAACTACCTGAACCTGCCGTGGTGGTACGCCGCCGCGAAACAGGCCGACGCCGAACTCCTGCGCCAGCTCGACCTGATCGAGGTCGACGTCGTGCGCACCGCGGAGCGGTTCCACGACGCCGACGCGCGCAGGCAGTCCGACCACACCCGATACCTGGAGGACCGCGGGCGCGAGGGCTAGCCTCGGGGCGGTGCGCATCGAGTACAAGCTCGCGGAACTCGGTCTACTCCTGCCGGAGCAGCTGCGCCTGCCGCCCGGCGTCTTCCTGCCGTTCCCGTGGGTCCGGGTGCACGGGAACAGGGCGTTCATCTCCGGCCACGGCCCCCTGCTGTCCGACGGCACGCTGGCGGGCCCGTTCGGCAAGATCGACATCGACGTGACCCCGGAAGAGGGCTACGCCGCGGCCCGGCTGACCGCGCTGTCGGTCCTGGCCAGCCTCCAGCGGGAACTCGGCAACCTGGACCGCGTCACCGCGTGGCTCCGGGTGTTCGGCATGGTCGCCGTGTCACCCGGCTTCCGCGCCGCACCTTCCGTGGTCAACGGCTTCTCGGACCTCATCCTGCAACTCTGGGGCCCCGAAGCAGGCAGCCACGCCCGGTCGGCCATCGGCGTGGCGGAACTGCCGTTCGGCATCCCGGTCGAGATCGAGGCCGAGGTCGCGATCAGCTGAACCGCCGTACCGGGGGACTGGCAGTCCGGGGATCGCCGCGCGGTTCCCTGGGACGATGGGGGTACGCAACTGCTGGGTGGGTCGTGAGCGAGTACCTGCACCCGTCGGCGTCCGTGTGTGGTGGGAAGTGGTGTCGGTGTCGCGCGCTATCGTGACGGTGTCATGGTGATTCAGGCGTACCGGTTTGCGCTCGATCCGACCGTGGGGCAGGAAGCCGCGCTGCGGTCGCATTGTGGTGGGCAGCGGTTCGCGTTCAACTGGGGTGTGGCGGTGGTGACGGCCAACCTCGGACAGCGGGAAGCGGAGCGCTCCTACGGGTTGTCCGGTGATCAGCTCATCCCGGCGGTGTCCTGGTCGGCGTTCTCGTTGCGCAAGCGGTGGAACCAGGCCAAGGACGACCTCGCGTCGTGGTGGCCGGAGAACTCGAAGGAGGCCTATTCCAGCGGTCTGGCGAACCTCGCGACCGCGTTGGGCAACTGGAAGGCGTCCAAGGCCGGCACCCGTGCGGGGCCGACGATCCGGTTTCCACGGTTCAAAGGGAAACGCAAGGCGATGTCGTGCCGGTTCACTACCGGTAGTTTCGGCTTGGTCGACGGTGACCGGTGGCAGGTGCGACTGCCCCGGATCGGCGTGGTCCGCACGCACGAGTC
>JBDSAJ010001016.1:0-4220 GCA_039922235.1 Umezawaea sp. | reverse complement strand
TCGGTTCCGGTGCCGTGCGGTTCGAGGTCGACGACGCCGATCCCGCGGTGCTGGCCGAGAGGCTGGCCGCGGCGGACTGCGTCGGGGTGCTGTCCCTGCTCGGGCTGACCGACGGGCTCTCCGGACTGGCGGCCACGCTGGCGCTGGTGCAGGCCTTGAGTCGTGCCGGGGTGGCGGCTCCGGTGCGGGCCGCCACCCGCGGTGCCGTCTCGGTCGGCGCGGCCGACGTGGTGGTGAACCCGTGGCAGGCCGGGGTGTGGGGGTTCGGCCGGGTGGCGGCACTGGAGCAGCCCGCCCGCTGGGGCGGACTGGTCGACCTGCCCGAGGTGCTGGACGACCGCGCCGCACGGCGGCTGGCATCGGTGCTGCTCGGCGGCGAGGACCAGGTGGCGGTGCGGTCGCACGGCGTGTTCGGCCGCAGGCTCACGCCAACGCCGACCGCCGGGCGCACGGCGGTCTGGGAGCCTTCCGGCACGGTGCTGATCACCGGCGGCACGGGCGCGCTGGGCGCGCACGTCGCCCGCGACCTCGCTCGGCGCGGGGTGGACCGGCTGCTGCTGGCCAGTCGACGGGGCCTGGCCGCGCCCGGCGCGACGGAGTTGCGGGATGAGCTGGTCGCACTCGGCGCCGACGTGACGATCGCCGCCTGTGACGTCTCCGACCGGGCTTCGGTGGTGGACCTGCTGGCCGGCTTCGAGCTGACCGCCGTTGTGCACACCGCCGGTGTGGTGGACGACGGCCTCCTGGACGGGTTGACCCCGGACCGGTTCACCGAGGTGTTCCGGTCGAAGGTCGAGTCCGCCCTGCTGCTCGACGAGTTGACCCGCGACGCGGACCTGTCCGCGTTCGTGCTGTTCTCGTCCGTCGCGGGCGCGGTGGGCAACCCCGGTCAGGCGAACTACGCGGCGGCCAACGCGGTGCTGGACGCGGTGGCGCAGCGCCGTCGGGCGCTCGGGCTGGCCGCGACCTCCATCGCGTGGGGCGCGTGGGCGGGCGACGGCATGGCGGGCGACGCCAAGGTCGGCGAGGCGCTGCGGCGCACCGGGTCGACGGTGCTGGACCCCGGCCTCGCGGTGACCGCGCTGTGGCGGGTCGCCGCCGAACCGTCCCCGACGGCCGTGGTCGCCGGTCTGAACGAGCCACAGGTGCTGAACGCCCTGCTGAGCCTGCGACCCAGTCCGCTGCTGTCGCTGCTCCCCGAAGCCAAGCGGGCGGCGGACCTCGTGGAGTCCGCGCGCCGCGAGACCGAAGCGGTCGCGTCCGACCTGCACCGCCGCCTGCGCGGCCTGGCCGCGGCGGACCGGATCGCACCGGTGCTCGACCTCGTGCGCACGCAGGCCGCGGTGGTGCTCGGGCACGAGGGGGTGGGCGCGGTCAGCGCCGACCGGGTCTTCCGCGACCTCGGGTTCGACTCGCTCACCGCGATGGAACTCCGCAACCACCTGGCCGCCGTCACCGGTCTGGCACTGCCCGCGAGCCTCGTGTTCGACTACCCGACGCCCTCCGCGCTGGCCGAGCACCTGCTGGCCGAACTCCTCGGCGAACGGCCCGACTTGGCCGACGTGCCCGGTGTCTCCGCGTGGGGGACCGACGACGCGGTCGTGATCGTCGCGATGGCCTGCCGGTTCCCCGGCGGGATCGACTCCCCGGAAGACCTCTGGCGGGTGCTGGTCGACGGGCGGGACGTCATCGGCGAGTTCCCCGCTGACCGCGGGTGGAACCTGGAAGGGCTGACCAGCGCGACGAACCACGGCGGGTTCCTGTCCGGTGTCGCGGACTTCGACCCCGCGTTCTTCGGCATCTCCCCCCGCGAGGCCCTCGCCATGGACCCCCAGCAGCGCTTGCTGCTGGAGACGTCGTGGGAAGCGGTCGAACGGGCTGGCATCGACCCGGTGTCGTTGCGCGGCAGCGGGACCGGCGTGTTCGTCGGCACCAACGGTCAGGACTACCAGCACGTCGTGATGGCCGCCGGGGAAGACCTCGAAGGACACGCGGGCACGGGTCTCGCGGCGAGCGTCATCTCCGGCAGGCTCTCCTACGTGCTCGGGCTCGAAGGTCCCGCGGCCACAGTGGACACCGCGTGCTCGTCCGCGCTGGTGGCGCTGCACTTCGCCGCGCAGGCGCTGCGCGGCGGTGAGTGCTCGCTCGCGCTCGTCGGCGGCGTGACGGTGATGGCCACCCCGACGAGCTTCGCCGGGTTCTCCCGGCAGGGTGGCCTGGCGCCGGACGGCCGGTGCAAGGCGTTCTCCGACGACGCGGACGGCACCGGCTGGTCCGAGGGTGTCGGCATGCTCGTGGTGGAGCGGCTGTCGGACGCTCGGCGCAACGGGCACCCGGTGCTCGCGGTGGTGCGGGGTTCGGCGGTGAACCAGGACGGCGCGTCGAACGGGTTGACCGCGCCGAACGGGCCGTCGCAGCAGCGGGTGATCCGGCAGGCGCTGGCGGGCGCGGGACTGTCACCGGCTGAGGTGGACGCGGTGGAGGCGCACGGCACCGGAACGTCGCTGGGCGACCCGATCGAGGCGCAAGCCCTGCTGGCGACTTACGGCCGCGACCGGGACCGGCCGCTGCTGCTGGGATCGGTGAAGTCGAACCTCGGCCACACCCAGGCCGCGGCCGGGGTCGCCGGCGTGATCAAGATGGTGCTCGCGCTCAACCACCACCTGCTGCCGAAGACCCTGCACGTCGGCGAACCGTCGTCGCGGGTGGACTGGTCGACAGGCGCGGTCGAGGTGCTGACCTCCAGCACCCCGTGGCCCGACGGCGACCGGCCACGCCGTGCCGGTGTGTCGTCGTTCGGGATCAGCGGGACGAACGCCCACGTCGTCGTCGAACAGGCCCCACCCGCCCCGGTGCCCGTCGAGACCCCGCGAACGACACCGGGAGTGGTGCCGCTGCTGGCGTCCGCGAGGACGGAAGCCTCGCTGGACGCGCAGGTGGAACGGCTGCGGGCGGTCGCGGGCTCCGTTGACGTCGGCTACTCGTCGCTGGTGTCGCGCGCGTCCTTCGACCACCGCGCGTTGCTGCTGGCCACCGGGGACGGCGTGGTCGAGGCCGCTCGCGGTGTGGCGGACGCGGGACCGGTCGCGGTGCTGTTCTCCGGCCAGGGTTCGCAGCGGATCGGCATGGGCCGGGACCTGCACGAGCGGTTCCCGGTGTTCGCCGACTCGTTCGACGCCGTGCTCGCCCACCTCGAACCCGGACTCCGCGAGGTGGTGTGGGGCGAGGACCAGGACCTGCTGAACCGGACCGGGTTCGCCCAGCCCGCACTGTTCGCGCTCCAGGTGGCGCTGTACCGCCTGGCGGAGTCGTTCGGGCTCCGCCCGTCCCACCTCGCCGGGCACTCGATCGGCGAGATCGTCGCCGCGCACGTGGCGGGCGTGCTGTCGCTGGCCGACGCCTGCGCGCTGGTGTCGGCACGGGCGTCCCTGATGCAGGCCCTGCCACCGGGCGGGGTGATGGTCGCGGTGGAGGCGACCGAGGACGAGGTGGCTCCCTGCCTGGTCGAGGGGGTGTCGATCGCCGCCGTGAACGGCCCGCGGTCGCTGGTCCTCGCGGGTGACGAGGACGCCGTGCTCCAGGTCGCGTCCCGGTGGAAGTCCAAACGGCTCAAGGTGTCGCACGCATTCCACTCCGCCCACATGGACCCGGTGCTGGACGGGTTCCGCGCGGCGCTGGCCGGTCTGACGTTCGCCGAGCCGGGCATCCCGCTGGCGACCTCGGGTGACGTGACGTCGCCGGAGTACTGGGTCCGGCACGTGCGGGACACCGTGCGGTTCGCCGACAACGTGGACGCCCTGCGCGCCGCGGACGTCACCACGTTCGTGGAGATCGGTCCCGACGGCGTGCTCTCCGCGCTGGTCGACGGCGCGATCCCGCTGCTGCGCCGGGACCGCGCCGAGGAACTGGCCTTCGCCACCGGCCTGGCCCGCCTGCACGTGCGCGGTCCGGGCGTGGACTGGGCGCCGTGGTTCGCGGGAACGGGCGCGCGCCTGGTCGACCTGCCGACCTACGCCTTCGACCGGCAGCGCTTCTGGCCGACGGCGCGACCGATGACCGGTGACGTGACCGGCCTCGGCCTGCTGTCCGCGGTGCACCCGCTGCTGGGTGCGACGATGACGATGGCCGGTTCGGACGAGGTCGTGCTGACCGGTCGGCTGTCCACGGCGACGCACCCGTGGCTGGCGGACCACGTCGTGGGCGGTGCGGTGTTGTTCCCC
>JBDSAJ010001015.1:0-12199 GCA_039922235.1 Umezawaea sp. | reverse complement strand
GGCGCGCAGGGCATCCTCGAGCCAGCGCTTGCCGGGCACGTCGAGGTAGTTGTCTGGCTCATCGAGCAGCAGCACCTGTTCTGGACCGCGCAGCAGCGCCTCCAGCACGAGCCGCTTCTGCTCGCCGCCGGACAGCGTCTTCACGTCCCGGAACCGGGCCCGGTCGTACGGGACGCCGAGCGCCGCGACCGTCACCGTGTCCCACAGGACCTCGATGTCGTAGCCGCCGTGCTCACCCCAGGCGGTGATCGCGTTGGCGTACTTCATCTGGGTCGGCTCGTCGTCGGTCTCCATCAGCGCCAGCTCGGCGGCGTCCAGGTCAAGCGCGGCCTTGCGCAGACCCGGTGGTGCGACGGCGAGCAGCAGGTCGCGGACGCTGCTGTCGTCGC
The DNA here is from genome assembly GCA_039922235.1 of Umezawaea sp. Classification (GTDB taxonomy): domain Bacteria; phylum Actinomycetota; class Actinomycetes; order Mycobacteriales; family Pseudonocardiaceae; genus Umezawaea. The sequence continues at coordinate 11,810 of JBDSAJ010001015.1, read as the reverse complement.
GGACGGAACCGACGAACTGGGGCATCACCCCGAGCCCGCCCTGCACCCGCACGCTGCCCGTCGACGAGGTCAGCTCGCCCGACAGGATCCGCAGCAACGTGGTCTTGCCGACGCCGTTGGCGCCGACGAGCGCCACCACCGACCCGGTAGCGACCTTGAACGACACATCGCGAAACAGCTCGCGTCCGTCGGCGAGACGGAAGGCGAGACCATTCGCATCGAGGAAACCCACAGTGGGTCATCGTCGTCTGATGAGGGCGCAGGACCAAATCAATTGGTGTATCACCGTGACCTGTCGCACCTCTGAACAACGGGGACTCATTCCACCTGAGGGAGATCCATGACCCGCATCGAGTCGGCTCGGCTGGTCTCGGCGCAGCTCGGCGTGCTGGCGACGCTCGGCGCGCTGCCGGTCCTGCCCGGCGGGCCGCGGCTGGACCGCGAGCCGACGCCGGTGCACGACGTCAACGGCGAGCTGCTGCTGTGGCGCATCGGGTCGTGCGGTGGCCGGGGTACGTCGACATCGCCGCCCACCCGAGGCTCGGCGCGCCGCTGGTGGCCGTCGCGCCGGAGGCGGTGTGGGAGCCCGAGATGCTGCTCGGCGAGGCCAGGAGCCTGGACATCGAGCACGACGAGCTGCTGTTCGTGGCGTACAGCTTCCCCAAGCTGGCCGTGCGGTTCCTGCTCGACGGCGTGGAGGTCGCGCTGCGCGAGCTGCACACGTGGGAGCAGGTGCCCGAGGTGCGGGCCGACCTGACCGAGCCGCCCGGTGAGTTCGAGCGGTGGTCGTTCCTGGACGAGCAGACCCCAGCCGCTCGGCAGCTGCTGGAAGAGCGCTACCAGCAGCGGGTCGAGGCGCTGACGCACCTGGCGACCGTGCTGCACGTGGACGAGCCGGTGGTGCGCCGCTTCGACCGCGAGGTCGTCGAGCAGGTGCTCAGACCGCGGGTGGACGCGCTGGAGCTGCACTACTCGCACAGCTTCGCCGACCAGTCGAGCTGCCTCGGCCTGCGCGGGCAGGAGACGAACCGGTGGAGTGCGGCGGCGAGCGCGCAGATGGTCCTGGACTTCTACCGGTACCGGTACGACCAGGAGCGGCTGGCCGACGAGCTGGGCCTGGGAACGGAGGCGAACCCGGTGGGGCTGCCCGCGAGCCGGGACTTCGACGTGGTGGTGGCGCTGGAGAACCTGACCGGCAAGTCGCTGGCGGCGGCGCTGTCGACCACGCCCACGTTCGCCGAGTACCGCTCGGAGATCCGCGCCAACCGGCCGGTGATCAGCTTCATCAACGGCCACTGCCGGGTCGTCACCGGGTACACCCGCACGAGTTCGCCGCTGCTCATCGGCGCGAGCTTCGCCGCGTTGCGGGTCAACGACCCGTGGCCGCCCAAGGCGGGGGTGGTGACGCGGTGGGAGAACCTCGACACCGTCGTGTGCCGGAGCACCGTGACGGCGAAGGTGACCCTGATCAACTAGCGCCAGGTGGTCCCGCGCAGGAGGAGCAGGGCGGAGACCATCCCGAAGCAGCCGAGCGACGCGCCGATCACTCCCATGACCAGCAGGAAGACGCCGATCACCCCGAAGAGCACCGCCAGCACCGTCGTCGGCATCGGCCGGGCACGACCGACGGCCAGCCGGTTGTCCAGCAGAGGATCATCCAGGCGGAACTGGTGTTCGATCTGTTCCAGCGACCGCCGCTCGAATTCGCTCAGCATCGGGACTCCTCCACATGCTCCGGGCATGGTCGGAATACCCAGATCCCGGTGGTTCAACCCTGTTCAACGACGAGAAAGCGCCACCAGTCTGGAAACGGCCCGCAGGTACTTCTTCCGGTACCCGCCGCGCAGCATCTCGTCGGTGAACAGCTCCGACAGCGGACGCCCCGACACGGCCACCGGCACGTCCCGGTCGTAGAGCCGGTCGCCCAGCGCGACCAGCCGCAACGCGACGGACTGGTCGTCGGCGGGGCGCACCCCGCGCAGGTGGACGGCGGCGACCCCGTCGACCAACCTGCCGTAGCGGGATGGGTGGATCTTGGCCAGCCGCGCGCACAGGGCGTCGAAGTCGTCCAGCGTCGCGCCGGGCGTGGCCTCGGCGCTCGCGGTCAGCTCGTCGTCGGTCATCGGCTCGGGCGCGTCGGGCAGGCCGCGGTGCCGGTAGTCCGGCCCGTCGACCCGCACGACGTCGAACCGCGCCGCCATGGCCTGGATCTCGCGCAGGAACTCCTGTGCGGCGAACCGGCCCTCGCCGAGCTTGTCCGGCAGCGTGTTGGAGGTGGCGGCGACGAACACGCCCGCACCGGTCAGCTCCTTGATCAGCCTGCCGACCAGCGTCGTGTCGCCGGGGTCGTCCAGCTCGAACTCGTCGATCGCCAGCAGCCGGTGGGCGGACAGCCGCCGGACGGCCTCGCCGAACCCGAGCACGCCGACCAGGTTGGTCAACTCGACGAACGTGCCGTAGGCCTTCGGGCCGGGCACGGCGTGCCACATCGAGGCGAGCAGGTGCGTCTTGCCGACGCCGAACCCGCCGTCGAGGTACAGCCCGAGCTTCCCCGCGGGAGCCGGTTTCCGGAACAGCGACCCGAGCCACCCGCCGCTGGAGTCGCCGCCGACCCGCTTCGCGAACGCGGCGCACGCCGTGACCGCCGCGGACTGGCTCGGCTCGTCGGGGTTCGGCACGTACGTGTCGAAGCGCACGTCGTCGAACCGGGGCGGCGGGACCAGTGAGTTCACCAGTTCGTCCGCTTCGATCCGGGGATCTCGGTCGGCCAGGCGCGGAGCGGACATGCGGGTCAGGGTATCCGCGGGCGCACGCCGTGAGCCTCGGAGTGTGTTGGGATGAACTCCATGCAGATCCTCTGGCCGCCGCGTGACGGCGAGATCACCGATGCCGAGCTGGAACGGGTCTACGACTACCCCGCGGGCTTGGACCGCCCGTGGGTGCAGGTGAACTTCGTGTCCAGTGTGGACGGCGCGGTCGCGGTGGACGGCAAGTCCGGCGGCCTCGGCAACCCGGCGGACAAGAAGGTGTTCATGCTCGGCCGCGACCTGGCCGACGTGGTGCTGGTCGGTGCGGGCACCGCCAAGGCCGAGGGCTACCGCGGGGTCAAGGCGGGCGAGGTGCGCGCCGAGCGGCGGGCCCGCCTAGGGCTGGCGGCCGTTCCCCCGATCGCGGTGGTGACCGCCCGCGCGTCGATCGAGCCGGACTCCCCCCTGCTGACCGACACCTCGGTGCCCACGATCGTCCTGACCACGTCGGCGGCACCCGCCGAACGCCGGGCCGCGCTCGCCGCGGCGGGCGCGGACGTCGTGGTGGCGGGCGAGTCCGAGGTGGACCTGGCGGCCGCGGTGCGCGCGCTGGCCGAGCGCGGGCTGCTGCGGGTGAACTGCGAGGGTGGACCCGCGCTGTTCGGCTCGCTGATCGCCGCGGACCTGGTGGACCAGCTGTGCGTCACGATCGCGCCGAAGCTCGTCGGCGGCGCGGCGGGCCGGATCGCCCACGGACCCGTGGAGGCGGCTCGGGACATGGCGCTGGTGTCGGCGCTGCACTACGAGTCCGCGCTGCTGTTGCGCTACGAACGCGTGCGCTGACCAGCCTGGCGGGGCAGGATGGCCCCGTGCCGCTACCGCTGACCCCACCGCTGCAGCCGATGCTCGCGACGGCCGTGGACAAGATCCCCACGGGCAAGGACCTGCTGTTCGAGCCGAAGTGGGACGGGTTCCGCTGCCTGGTGTTCCGCGACGGCACAGAGGTGACCCTCCAGTCGCGCAGCGGGAAGCCCCTGAACAGGTACTTCCCCGAGGTCGTCGCGGCGATGCTCCGCGTGCTGCCCGAGCGGGTGGTGCTCGACGGCGAACTGGTGGTCGCGAAGAACGACCGGATGGACTTCGACGCGCTGGCCGAGCGCATCCACCCCGCGGCCAGCCGGATCGCGCTGCTGGCCGAGTCGCAGCCCGCGGCCTACGTGGCGTTCGACCTGCTGGCGGTCGGTGACGACGTGCTGCTGGAACGGCCGTGCACCGAGCGGCGCGCGGCGCTGCTCGCGCTGCTCGAACCGGGTGACGGCCTCTACCTCACCCCGGCGACGACGGACGTGGACGTCGCGCGGCAGTGGTTCGAGCTGTTCGAGGGCGCCGGGCTGGACGGCGTGATCGGCAAGCCCGCGTCGTCGGAGTACACGCCGGGCAAGCGCTCGATGATCAAGGTCAAGCACGCCAGGTCGGCCGACTGCGTGGTCGCCGGGCTGCGCTGGCACAAGGACACCGACCCCGGCACCGCCGTCGGGTCGCTGCTGCTCGGCCTGCACGACGACCAAGGCGTGCTGCACCACGTCGGCGTCGTCGGGTCGTTCAAGGCGGACCGCCGCCGCGAGCTGGCCGACGAGCTGCGCGAGCTGATCACCGATACCGACCACCCGTGGCTCGGGCCGGACGCGGAGGACGGCCGCAGGCTGCCGGGCGCGATCAACCGGTGGCGCGGCGAGCACGCGTCGTGGATCCCGCTGCGCCCGGAACGGGTGCTGGAGATCTCCTACACGCAGACCGAGGGCGCGCACCCGGCGCGGCTGCGGCACAACGGCCAGTTCACCCGCTGGCGGCCGGACCGCGAGCCCGACTCGTGCCGCTACGACCAGCTCGACCAGCCCGCGCGCTACGACGTGGAATCGGTGCTGCGCGGCGAGGTCAAACCGGCCTAGCGGTACGGGTGGCACCGGCGGAGGCGAGGACCACGCAGCACACCGCGACCCACTGCAGCGGCTTCAGCGCCTCGCCGAGCAAAACCAGTCCGGCGAGCGCGGCCACCGCGGGTTCCAGGCTCATCAGGATGCCGAACACCCGCGGCGGGATGCGGCGCAGCGCCTCCAGCTCCAACGAGTGCGGCACCACCGTCGACAACAGCGCCACGCCGAGACCGGAGAGCAGCACCACCGGGTCGAGCAGGGCGGTGCTGAGGTCGCCGACGCCGAACGGGATCACCACCAGCGCGGCGAACACCATCGCGAGCGCGAGCCCCTGCCCGTCGGTGGACTGGCTGCCCAGCGAGGCCGCGACCAGGATGTAGCTCCCCCAGCAGACGCCCGCGAGCAGCGCGAACACCACGCCGGTCCACACCAGGCCGCCGTCGGCGCGGGTCAGCAGCAGCACGCCTGCCGCGGCCAGCAGCGCCCACAGGCCGTCGACCCACCGCCGCGACCCGATCACCGCGACGGCCAGCGGGCCGAGGAACTCGATGGTCACCGCCGCGCCCAGCGGGATCCGCTCGATCGCCTGGTAGAAGAACAGGTTCATCGCCCCGAGCACCACGCCGTAACCGATGGCGGTGAGCAGCATCCGCCTGCCGATCCGCACCGACGGCCGCCAGAGGAGCACCAGCACGACGGCCGCGAACACCAGCCTCAGCGCGACCGTCCCGGACGCGCCCGCGAGGGTGAACAGCTGCTTCGCCAGCGCCGCGCCGACCTGGATGCTGACGATGCCCAGCAGCACCAGTGCGGGCGGCGGCACCGCCCCGAACACCCTGGCCGCGGCCGAGAAGGGCCCCGAACCTCCCGGCGGCCGCCCCGACGTCGGTCCCGCCTGCGCCATCACCACGTCCGCCATCCTGCCTGTCCGAAGAGGATCCACGCACCCCGATACCCACTGGTCGAGCACGCTGCGCTCACCGAAGTCTCACCTGGCGCGTGCGACCCTTCTGCCCTGTCCGGTCCGCCGCCTGCGAGAGCGAGGAACACAGTGCCGCGTCGGCGCCACGCCGCCCTTTTGCTACCGCTCGTGGTGATGACCGCACTGAGCGCCTGCAGCGCGGGCCCCTCGATCCGCCCGGTGATCGCCGTGCGCGGCGACAGCGGCCCGCCGAGCGCCGCGACACCGTCCGGCCCGCAGCCACTGCCGGGCTTGGAGGAGAGCAAGGACAGCGACCTCGTCTGGCAGGAGTGCACGGACTCCACGGTGCTCCGGCTGGGCAGCACCGCGTCGCAGACGTCGAACACCTACGAGTGCGCCCGGATGTCGTCCGTGCTCGACGCCCCCAGCAGGCCGGGTCGCGGGACCATCGGCATCGCCGTGCTCAAGGTCGGGTCCGGCAAGACCCCGCTCGTCGTCGTCAACGACGCCGACGGCGAACCCGGCACCATCAAGGCCGCCCGCCTCGGCGCGACGCTGCCACCCGAGGTGCTGACCACGTTCACCCTGATCGGTGTCGACCGGCGCGGCACCGGCAAGTCCGACGGCGTCCAGTGCGTGCCATCGTCGGCCCGGATGGACATCGTCCAGTTCGACCCGGCGAAGACCGACCACACCGAGCTGCGCAGCGCCATCACGACCGCCAGCCAGGAGTGCGTGCTCGACCTGGAGAACCGGCTGACCGCGATGGACTCGTGGCGCGCCGCGGCCGACCTGGAGAAGCTCCGCGACCACCTCGGCGTCAGCACGCTGAACGCCATCGGCGTCGGCGACGGCTCAAAGGTCCTCACGTACTACGCGAGCCGCTTCCCCAACCGCATCGGCCGCATGGTGCTGGACGGCGCCCCGGACCCCACCCTCGACGTGATCGGTGCGTCGGAAGCCGAGTCGGTCGCCGCCGAGGCCACGTTCGACGCGTTCGCCAAGGACTGCGTGACCAGGGGCTGTGCGTTGGGTGCCAACGCCAAGGCCGAGCTGACCGCGCTGCTGGACCAGGTGCGCACCAGCCCCGGCCGCTCGCTGGGCATCGACCTCACCCCCGGCACCGCGCTCCAGGCCGTGCTGACCGGCCTCGCCGACCGCTCCCGCTGGCCCGCGCTGGCCGACGCCATCGTGGCGGCCAGGGCAGGCGACAGCTCCGGCCTGACCTCGCTGGTGGAACCGCTGGTCTCGGACGTGAACGAGAACCCGCCCAGACTGGACGCCGCACTCGTCACCGGGTGCAACGACAGCGCGACCAGGATCCCACCGGACCGGGTGACGGTGCTGACCGCCGACTGGCGCGAGAAGCACCCGCTGTTCGGCGCGCTGTACGCGCACCGGCTGCTGCTGTGCGCGTCGTTCCCGGTGCCCTCACCGCTCAAGGTGCCGTCGCTGGTCGGCGCTCCCCCGATGCTCGTGCTGAGCACGGCCACCGACCCGGTCACCCCGCAGCAGGGCACCGAACGCGCGGCGGGCGCGCTGCCCGCCGGTGTGGTCGTCGGCTGGCAGGGTGGCGGCCACGGCGCGCTCGGCCTCTCCCAGTGCGCGACGGAAGCGGCGACCGCGTTCCTGGTCCACGCCAAGGTTCCCGCGAACGGCACCGTCTGCCCGCCGTGATCCGGCTGATCACCTGAGGCAGTCTCCGGCGGTCGCTACCGCCAACTCCTCGGAGATCGGTCGGCCCGCGCGTACCACCGGCCGAGCAGGATGAGTTGGGCAGGTTATGCCCGTGTCCGGCGCGGGGTCCAGCGCGACACAGCCGACATCCACGTCTCAACCTGACCGCGCACTGCGCGCGTCAACGGCCCCGACCCACTGGGACCGGGGCCGTTGACCTCAGGTCAACAGCTCGAACAACACCCGCAACCAGGGCCGGTGCATCCGCTGCAGCAGCTGCAGCCGCCGAGCTGGGCCTGTTCCACCGTCGTGCTCTCTACCGCCATCATGGCCTCCCCGTGATCGAGCGGACCTCCAGCAGCGAAGGTATTTCGACCTCACCGTCCGCCCTGCTGCTGGGGAGGGGAAGTCCCCTCACCCGATCGCGGCTGGTTAATCACTGGTACGTAGCAGTACGCGTTCACCTGTTGACAGGTGCTCAGCCGGTCAGCTCGTCCAGTGCCCGCTGGGCGACTTCCAGCTCCGCGCGGAGCTGTTCGACCCGCGCCAAGTGGGTTTCCCGTGCCGCGTTCAGCACGGTGTCCACGGCCTCCGCGACCTCCGGGTGGAGGAGTTTGGCGGCCTGCGAGACAGCGGTGGGCGACAGCGACGCTCCGCGCAGCGTCCGCTTGGTGCCGGACATGACCTCCGCAGTCCACTCGCCGTCGACGGTCGACGTGAGCGTGATGGTCACCTCCGCGGGCTTCGCCTGCTTGCGGGCGGACGAAGTGCGGGCAGGCGCGGCGGCGGGCTGCGGCTGCGGTTTCGGCTTTTCCACCTTGACCGGTGCCGCGGGCGTGTAGACGTGCTCGATCTCCACCGGCTTGGCCGGCTCCGGCGCCTTGACTGGCGGCTTCGCCACCGGGGCCTTCTTGCGCGGCGGCTTCTCCACGGTCAGCTCCGACGGGGAGAACGAGATCTCATCGCGCTCGCCGGTCGGCCGGACCTGGATGAAGTCGCCTTCCTCCGGCTCGGTGAACGCGATCACCTTCGCCGAGCGCCCGGCCTCCACCCCGACCGCGGCCGAGGTGAACCAGACAGCGGGCTGGCGCCCCTCGGCGAGCTCCGCGCGCAGGTGGTCGAGATCCTGCGGTGACAACGAGCTCTGTGCCATCTGCCCCTCCAAGAACGATCTTGAACTTTCCATCCGGGTGCAGACTGCCTTATGGCACCGACAGTTTCGTCATCGGCATCCGCGACAACTGCCGGTCGTGCACGCGCCCGAGCGCCAACTGTGCGCCGATCGCCCCCAGAAGGGCAAGGAACATGTCCCACTGGTTGTCCCACACATCCCCTTGCGTGCCAAGGAAGTCGGCCGCCGAGTCACCCCCGATCACGGCACCGGCCCACTCGACGAGCTCGTAGGCGGCGCTGACGCCGAGGCAGGTCGCGGTCACGAGCGTGAACAGCCAGCCGCCCGTTCGCAGCGGCGTCCGGCGCAGCAGCAGCTCGCGGACGATGACCGCGGGCACGAAGCCCTGCACCACGTGGGCGAACCGGTCGTACGGGTTGCGCTGGAGGTCGAACAGGTCGCGGACGCGGAACCCGACCGGCACCTCGGCGTAGGTGTAGTGGCCGCCGAGCGCAAGTACGAGCGCGTGGCCGACGATCAGCCAGCGGGTGAGCCGCGTCAGCGGGAACCGGCGGTGGGTCAGCACCAGCACCGGCAGCGCGATGAGGATCGGTGCCACCTCCAGCACCCACGTGCCGTAGCTCTTGGGCCCGATGGCGGATACGGCCACCGCCGCCACGACGAGCCCCACCTGGACGAGCGGTTCGACCGGCCTGCGTTCCATGCCGGAATCCTGCCCGCACTGGCACCATCGGGCCATGGGACTTGCCGTGCTGGTGCTGATCTCGGTGCTGACGGCCGCTGCTCTCACCTCGGCGGCGGCGCCTCGGGCTGAGTTGTCCGCGATGACCTACAACGTCCACGCGGGCATCGGGTCCGACGGGGTGTTCGACCTGCCGCGGGTCGCCGACGCGATCCGGGAGCAGCGGCCGGACGTGGTCGGCCTCCAGGAGGTCGACGTGCACTGGTCGGAGCGCAGCGGCTTCGCCGACGAGGCCGCCGAACTGGGCCGGTCGCTCGGCATGGCCGTGAGCTTCGCACCGATCTACGACCTGCCCGGCGGCCCTCGGCGGCAGTACGGCGTGGCGGTGCTGAGCCGGTACCCGATCCTGCGGGCGCGCAACCACTCCATCACCAGACTGTCCACACAGGACCCGAATGCGGTTCTCGCTCCCGCGCCGGGGTTCGCGGAGGCCGTCGTCGACGCGCCCGGCGGACCGGTCGCCGTGTACGTGACGCACCTGGACTTCCGGCCGGATCCGGCAGTCAGGGCGACGCAGGTGCGGGAGATGCTGGCGATCATGCGAGGACCGCGGCAGGTCCTGCTGGGCGACTTCAACGCCGAGCCCGGCGCACCGGAACTGGCCCCGCTGTGGCAGCGCCTGAAGGACGCGGGCGGCGGCGCGACCTTCCCCGCCGACTCGCCCACCACACGACTGGACTACGTCGCTGTGTCCCGCGGCTACCGGGTGGTGGACGTGCGGGTGCCCACGACGCTCGCGTCCGACCACCTGCCCGTCGTCGCCGCGCTTGCGGCGGCGCGCCCCGCGGCCGATGGTGGCGCACGGGCGCGGTCACCATCCGTCCACAGTGGACAAACGGATCAGTCGTCGCGGTGCGGCATCTCGTAGGCGGTGCCGTTGGTGACGATCGCCGCGGGCTGCCACACCAGGGACGACCACAACTCAGTGGCGGGTACCGGATTGGCCCGCCAGACGCGGTCGAGTCGAACACCCAGGGACCTTCAGCGGAGCGGCAGGGCCTCGTTCGCGCATCTTGACAGGAAGAAGAGGTTACTCCCCTTCGTCCTCTTCGAGGTCCCGCAGCCGGTACTCGCACCCGTACTCGACCGCATACTGCAGATCGTAGTGGTGCACGATCTTCGGCCCACTGTGCAGGTGGACGTGCGTCAGCGTCGGCTTCGGCTCAGCCTGCGGCTCGGCGTGCGAATCCACCCGACCATCCAGAGGCCCGCCGACGAAACGCACCACATAGGCATGAGTCATCGCGACCTCCCGTTCCGTTCACTCCACCGTCCGCTCCATCGTACGAGGACGAACCTGTGTTCACCGTGATCCGCGCCCGTTTCCAGCCGGTTGGCCCACCTGCTGGACGCAGCGAACCGCAGGTCAACAAGGCTGTCAGACGTCCGGACGGCCCCGACGAGATCTCGCAAGGGTGCTCCGTGAGCAGCCCGCGCGGCAGGTCCCGGTCGATTCCCGGTTCCCGCAACCGCGCAACTCGGTGTCCGTGAGAGGACCTCCACGTCCGAAACCCAGGACGGAACGGCGCGGTTCGCGACCGAGTCCGGAAGGTGTTACGAAACCCAGCCGAGCCGATTTCGATGTGGATCTTCGCTGCCCCTACGATGGCAGCGAAATCGACAACAGGTGGTCACCGGGGCGTCCGCTCGAAGTGTGCACTACGCCCTGAACCGGGTCATCCTGCCCGACGACGAACGTCGACGGTCCCGACCCCGAACGGTGCCCCGTCCACTCGATCGCCGCCCTCCGGCCGCAGATCCTTGGAGGGCCCAATGCGCACCACTCACGACGACGACAGCAAAGCCGGCGGCGAGAGCGGCGACAAGTAGACCCGACTAGGAACGTTCACCCGCACCGGCAAGCCGTTTTCATGCACGATTCGCATAAACGAGGCTTGCCGGTGCGGAGTACAGCAATAGAAAACCCTTTCAAACCGCACAACTGCGCCTCCGGCGTACGCAGATCACCCGAAGTGCGGAAGTAAATATCCGCCGATTGAATTGACCGACCTCATACACCCTGTTGTAGTGGTGATCACGCGGAAGGAACGCCGCGCGCACCCAGGGGAAGGGGGCGGGCGATGCTCAAGGGATTCATGTCCTATTTGGAGGACTACCTCGACGAGGCCGGTTCGGCCGGACTGGCCAAGGCAGCACTGGGCATCCTCGCCTTCGCCAGCGTGCTGAGCGCCGTTTTCGGATCCAGTGCGTTCAAGGCCGCGGGACTGGTCATCGGCGCGCTGGTCATCCTGAGCCTGCTGACCACTCTCTCGAAGAAGAACACCGACCTGCAGCACGAGGCCACTTTGCGGCAGGACGAGGTCACCGAACTGCAGCACGAGGTCGCCGGCCTCAAGAACTTGCTGACGTCCCACTGCAACTGGCTGTACGACCGGTCCACGCACTTGTGGCGGATCGACCGCTGGGAAGAAGACATCGTCATCTCCGCCAACGGCGACGTCAGCGGCACGATCATCGTCAGGGCCCTGGTCGAAACCGAGAACCTGGACTTCTTCAGGCTTCGCATCGGTCCGAACTGGAACCAGCCGGAGAAGTACCGCGACCAGGTCGAGGTCACTGTGGATTCCGGAGAAGGTGAAGCGGAGTGGAAACACACGCTGAACTGGATCGACCGCAACAGGCTGGAAATCCTGAT
>JBDSAJ010001014.1:0-17882 GCA_039922235.1 Umezawaea sp. | reverse complement strand
CCCGGTGTTCCAGGGACTGCGGGCGGTGTGGCGGCGGGACGGCGAGGTGTTCGCCGAGGTGGCGTTGCCCGAGCAGGTCGAGGACGCGGGAGCGTTCGGCCTGCACCCGGCGTTGCTGGACGCGGCGTTGCACGCGGTCACGTTCGTCGAGGACGGTGCCCGAGGTCTGCCGTTCGACTGGACCGGTGTCTCGCTGCACGCAGGTGGTGCCTCGCTGCTGCGGCTCCGGGTGACGCGGACCGGCGCGGACTCGGTCGCGCTGGCCGCGACCGATGTCGGCGGCGCTCCGGTGATCTCGGTGGAGTCCCTGGTGCTGCGGTCCCCGTCGGACCAGCGCGCTGCCGCCCCGGACGTGCGGGACGCGCTGTTCCGGGTGGAGTGGGTCCCGGTGCCGGCCGACCTGGAGTCCGGTGGCGACCTGTCCGGCGTCGACCTGGTCGAGGTGTCGGGTGGCTCGACCGGCCCGGACGCCGTGCACGCGGAAACGGCTCGGGTGCTGGAAATCCTGCAGGCGCCGCCAACGGGACGGCGACTGGTGTTCGTGACGCGGGGTGCGGTGGCCGTCGGCGACGAGCCGGTGACCGACCTGGCCGCCGCTGCGGTGTGGGGCCTGGTGCGGTCCGCTCAGACGGAGGACCCGACCCGGTTCCTGCTGGTCGACCTGGACGCAGACGGTGTGGTCGTGCCGGGGCTGCTGACCACCGAAGAGCAGCAACTGGCGGTGCGCGGCGACACCGTGCACGCGGGACGACTGGCCCGCCTGGCGACGGGCCCGAGCCTGGTACCGCCGGTCGGTTCGCCGTGGCGGCTGTCCACGGCGAGCAAGGGCAACTTGGACGAACTGGTGCTAGCACCGTGCTCCGAGGTGCTGGAACCGTTGGCCGGGCGTCAGGTGCGGGTGGCGGTGCGGGCCGCGGGCCTGAACTTCCGCGACGTGCTCAACGCGCTCGGCATGTACCCCGGCGAGGCTGGTGTGTTCGGTTCGGAAGCGGCGGGCGTCGTCGTGGAGACCGGGCCGGACGCGTCGGACCTGCGACCGGGCGACCGGGTGATGGGCATGCTCTCGGGCGGGTTCGGCCCGCTCGGTGTGGCGGACGAGCCGTTCCTGACCAGGGTGCCGGACGGCTGGTCGTGGGATGAGGCCGCGTCTGTTCCGCTGGTGTTCTTGACGGCGTACTACGCGTTGGTGGACCTGGCTGGTGTGCGGCCGGGGGAGAAGGTGCTGATCCACGCCGGTGCTGGTGGTGTGGGCATGGCGGCGGTGCAGTTGGCGCACCACTTGGGTGCTGAGGTGTTCGCGACGGCGAGCGAGGGCAAGTGGGACGTGCTGCGGTCGTTGGGGATCGCGGACGATCACATCGCGTCGTCGCGGACCACGGGGTTCGAGGCGCGGTTCGCGTCGGGTGTGGATGTGGTGCTCAACGCGTTGACCGGTGAGTTCGTGGACGCGTCGTTGCGACTGCTCGGTGCGGGCGGCCGGTTCCTGGAGATGGGCAAGACGGACCTGCGCGACCCGGCGAGCTTGCCGGATGTGAGCTACCGGGCGTTCGACCTCGGTGAGGTGAACCCGGAGCGCGTCCAGGAGATGCTGGGCGAACTGGTCGCCCTGTTCGGCGCCGGGGTGCTGACGCCGCTGCCGATCACCGCCTGGGACGTCCGTCGGGCGAAGGAGGCGTTCCGGCACATGAGCCGGGCGCGGCACGTGGGCAAGATCGTGCTCACCGTTCCCCGCGAGTGGGATCCCGATGGCACGGTCCTGATCACCGGCGGCACCGGGGCACTGGGCGCCGAGTTGGCGCGCCACCTGGTGGCCGAGCGCGGCATCCGGAACCTGTTGCTGGTCAGCCGCCGTGGGCTGGACTCGCCCGGTGCGCCGGAGTTGCGCGCGGAGCTGGTCGAGCGCGGTGCGGCAGTGTCCATTGTGGCCTGTGACGTCGCCGACCGGGACGCCGTGGCGACGGTGGTGGAAGGCGTGCGGTTGACCGCGGTCGTGCACACCGCCGGGACGTTGGACGACGGGATCATTTCATCGCTGACACCGGAGCGGCTGAGCGCGGTGCTGCGGCCGAAGGTCGACGCGGCGTGGCACCTGCACGAGCTGACCGAGGACCAGGACCTGGCAGCGTTCGTCCTGTACTCCTCGGTGTCCGGTGTCCTCGGTGCCGCGGGACAGGGCAACTACGCCGCGGGCAACAGCTTCCTGGACGCGCTGGCCTCACGTCGGCGTGGTCTCGGGCTGCCCGCCCAGTCGCTGGCGTGGGGAGCCTGGGAAGGCTCGGGCATGGCGGCGCGGGTGGACGCGTTCGACGCGCGTCGGGCGCCGACCCTGTCGATGGCGCAGGGCCTCGCCCTCTTCGACATCGCGACCGGCGTGGACGAGCCGCTGCTGGTGCCCGCGCGCATCGTCACGGGCACCAGTTCCGGACCGGTGCCGCCGATGCTGCGCGGACTGCTGAAGTCGAGCCGTCGGGCCGCTGCGGGCGCCGCCGTGCTCACGGCGCTGGAGAAGCTGAACCCGGCCGAGCAGCGGCGGTCGCTGCTCGACCTGGTCCGCGCCGAATCGGCCGCGGTGCTGGGACACGGCTCCGCCGAGTCGGTCGACGTCGGGCAGGAGTTCCGCCAGCTCGGGTTCGACTCGCTGACCGCGGTCGAACTGCGCAACCGGCTCAACGCCGCCACCGGCCTGACCCTGTCCGCGACCCTGGTCTTCGACTACCCGACGCCCGCGGTGCTCGCCGAGCACCTGGCGTCGCAGCTGCTCGGGGAGAACGGGGCCGGTGACGGCACGTCGCTGCTGGCCGAACTCGACCGGCTGGAGGTCGCACTGGCGGCGGGCCAGCCCGACGAGGTCACCCGTGCGGGCGTGGCGGTCCGGTTGCGACAACTGCTGGCGCAGTTCGGTGGAACGGGGACGAAGGCCGACGAGAGCGCGGTGGCCGAGCGGATCCAGACGGCGAGCACCGACGAGGTACTGGCGTTCATCGACAACGAACTGGGTCGTCACAAGAACAGCTGATCCCGGCCGATCGCGACGGAAGGTCTACCGACGATGCCGAACGAAGAGAAGCTCGTTGAATACCTGAAGTGGGTCACCGCGGATCTGCATCAGACCAGGCAGCGCCTGGAGGAGGTCGAAGCGGGGCGCCACGACCCCGTGGCCATCGTCGGCATGGCGTGCCGCTTCCCCGGCGGTGTGCGGTCACCGGAAGAGCTGTGGGACCTGGTGTCCTCGGGCAGTGACGCCATCGCCGACTTCCCGACCGACCGCGGCTGGGACCTGGGTGCGCTGGCGGGCGGCAGCGAGGGGAGCATCGCCACCCTCCAGGGCGGTTTCCTGCCCGACGCCGGGGCGTTCGACCCCGGCTTCTTCGGCATCTCGCCGCGCGAGGCGCTCGCGATGGACCCGCAGCAGCGGCTGGTGCTGGAGACGTCGTGGGAGGCGGTCGAACGGGCGGGCATCGACCCGGTCTCGTTGCGGGGCAGCAAGACCGGCGTCTTCGTCGGGGCCAGCGGCCAGGACTACGCCCACCTCCTGCTGATGTCCGGGCAGAACGTGGAGGGCCACGCGGGCACGGGCACGGCGGCCAGCGTGATCTCCGGCAGGCTGTCCTACGCGTTCGGGTTCGAAGGACCCGCGATGACCGTGGACACGGCGTGCTCCTCGGCACTGGTGGCGCTGCACCTCGCCTCCCAGGCGCTGCGCGGCGGGGAGTGCACGCTGGCGCTGGCCGGTGGCGTGACCGTGATGGCGACGCCGGGCGCCTTCCTGGAGTTCTCCCAGCAGGGCGGGATGGCGACGAACGGGCGCTGCAAGACGTTCTCCGACGACGCCGACGGCACGGCGTGGTCGGAAGGCGTCGGGATGCTCGTGCTGGAACGGCTGTCCGACGCCCAGCGCAACGGGCACCAGGTCCTGGGCGTGGTGCGCGGCAGCGCGGTGAACCAGGACGGTGCGAGCAACGGGCTCTCGGCGCCCAACGGGCCGTCGCAGCAGCGGGTGATCCGGCAGGCGCTGGCCGCCGCCGGGCTGTCACCGGCCGACGTGGACGCGGTGGAGGCGCACGGGACCGGCACGTCGCTGGGCGACCCGATCGAGGCGCAGGCCCTGCTGGCGACTTACGGGCAGGACCGGGGCAAGCCGCTGCTGCTCGGGTCGATCAAGTCGAACATCGGCCACACCCAGGCCGCCGCGGGCGTGGTGAGCGTGATCAAGATGGTGCAGGCGCTGCACCACGCGGTGCTGCCCAAGACCCTGCACGTGTCGACGCCGTCGTCGCGGGTGGACTGGTCCGCGGGCGCCGTCGAGCTGCTGACCGCCAGCACCCCGTGGCCGGAGAACGACCGGCCACGTCGGGCGGGCGTGTCGTCGTTCGGGATCAGCGGCACCAACGCGCACGTGATCATCGAGCAGGCCCCGCCGGTCGACGAGCCCGTTGAAGAGCGTCGGGTCACGCCCGCGGTGGTGCCCGTGCTGGTGTCGGCGAAGACCGCCGCCGCACTGGACGGGCAGGTGGACCGGCTCCGGTCGATCACCTGCTCGGTGGACGTCGGGTACTCGTCCGCGGTGTCCCGGTCGGCCTTCGAGCACCGCGCGGTGCTGCTCGCCACCGGTGACGGCGTCGTCGAGGCCGCGCGCGGCGTGGCGACCGGGCGTTCACTGGCGGTGCTGTTCTCCGGCCAGGGGTCCCAGCGGCTGGGCATGGGCCGGGAGCTGCACGGGCGGTTCGAGGTCTTCGCGAGCGCGTTGGACGACGTGCTGGCCCACTTCGACGCCCCGCTGCGCGAGGTGATGTGGGGTGAGGACCAGGACCTGCTGAACCAGACCGGATTCGCGCAGCCCGCGCTGTTCGCCATCGAGGTCGCGCTGTTCCGCCTGCTCCAGTCCTGGGGCGTCGAGCCCGACTTCCTGGCGGGCCACTCGATCGGCGAGGTCGCCGCGGCCCACGTGGCGGGCGTGTTCTCGCTGGCGGACGCGTGCAAGCTGGTGGCGGCCCGTGCAGGCCTCATGCAGGCGTTGCCGACCGGCGGGGCGATGGTCGCCCTGCGGGCGAGCGAAGCCGAGGTGGCGCCGCTGCTGGCGGGCCGCGCCGAGGTGTCGATCGCGGCGGTCAACGGGCCGGACTCGGTGGTGGTCTCGGGCGACGCGGACGCGGTCGCCGAGATCGCCGCGCGGTTCGAGAAGTCGACCCCGCTGCCGGTCAGCCACGCGTTCCACTCGCCGCTGATGGACCCGCTGCTGGACGACTTCCGCCAGGTGGTCGAGGGCTTGGAGTTCCACGAGCCGACCATCCCGGTCGTGTCGAACCTGACCGGCGAACTCGCGACCGGGGCACAGCTCCGCACCCCGGACTACTGGGTCCGCCACGTGCGCGAGGCGGTCCGGTTCGCCGACGGGATGCGGGCACTGGTCGCCGAGAAGGTGTCGGTGTTCGTGGAACTCGGCCCGGACGGGTCGCTGTCCGCGATGACTGCGGAGTCCGTGCCCGACTCGTCCGTCGTCGTTCCGCTGCTGCGCAAGAACCGGCCCGAGGAAACCGCGTCGGCGACCGCGTTGGCCAGGCTGCACGTCCACGGCGTGCGGGTGGACTGGCCGTCCTGGTTCGCCGGGACGGGTGCGCGGCCGGTGGACCTGCCGACCTACGCGTTCGACCACCAGCGATTCTGGCCGACGGTGAACATGTCGGTGCGGGCGGGCGACGCCTCCGGCTTCGGGCTGGCGGCCACGACCCACCCGCTGCTGGGCGCGTCGATCGCGATGGCGGGCACGGACGAGGTCGTGCTGACGGGACGCCTGTCGGCGGTGACGCACCCGTGGCTGGCCGACCGCCGGGTGAACGGCCTGGTGTCGTTCCCGGACACGGGTTTCCTCGAACTGGTGATCCACGCGGCGGACCTGGTCCAGTGCGACCGGGTGGACGTGCTGACCCTGCTGGCCCCGCTGGAGTTCGCCGACCGCGGCGCGGTCGGGGTCCAGGTGCGGGTCGGTGGCCCGGACGAGTCCGGCCGTCGCGCGGTCAGCGTGCACAGCCGCCCTGCTGACGCGGGGAGTCCGGAGTGGACGGTCCACGCCGTTGGCACGGTGACCTCCGGTGCCCGCGATCCGGAGGTCGACTCCGCCCAGTGGCCACCGGACGGTGCCGAAGCGGTCGACCTGGACGCGTTCTACTCCGACCCGAGGGCCAACCAAGGGCTGAGCCGGGCGTGGCGCCGAGGTGGCGAGGTGTTCGCCGAGGTGGCGCTGCCCGAGCAGGTCGAGGCGGGGGCGTTCGGCGTGCACCCCGCCCTGCTCGACTCGGCACTGCACGCGGTGGGGCTCCTCGACGAGGTGGACGGCGGTCGGCCGGTCGAGTGGACCGGGGTGTCGCTGCACGCCGGTGGCCCCTCGGTGCTGCGGGTCCGGTTGACGCCCATCGCCGCCGACGCGATCTCCCTGACCGCGGTCGACGTCACCGGAACGCCGGTGCTGTCGGTGGAATCGCTGTCGCTGGGCGGTACGTCCACGCGCACGGCCCCGCACACCGCCAAGGGCGCGGAGGACTCGCTGTTCACCGTGGACTGGGTGCCCGCGAAGGCGGTTCCGCCGCAGGCCACCGGGGTGCGGTGGGCGATCGTCGGCTCGGACGAGTTCGACCTCGCCTACGCGATGCACTGCGCCGACCAGCCCGTGTCGTCCTACGGCGAGTCCCTGGCCGCGGCCGTCGGTGACGGCGTCGTCGTCCCGGACGTCTTCCTGGTCCCGGTCGCGGGGAGCATGGCCAGTGGTCCCCAGGCGGTGCACGCGATCACGGCGAGGGTGCTGGGACTGGTGCAGGAGGCCTTGGGCGACCAGCGGCTGTCCCGGTCACGGCTGGTGTTCGTGACGCGCGGCGCGGACGCGGACGACCCGGCCGCCGCGGCGGTGTGGGGCCTGGTGCGGTCCGCCCAGTCGGAACACCCGGACCGATTCCTGCTGGTGGACCTGGACGACGTGGACGTGTCCGCCGCGGTGCTGCCCGCGCTGGCCTCGTTCGACGAACCGCAGGCGCTGGTGCGTGGTGGTGAGGTCCGCGTTGCACGGCTGGCCCGGTTGTCCGGTGCCCGCGCCGAGTCCCGTCCCTGGGACCCGGCCGGGACCGTGCTGATCACGGACGGCACCGGGGCCCTGGGCGGCGCGCTGGCCCGGCACCTGGTGGTCGACCGCGGGGTCCGGCACCTCCTGCTGGCCAGCGGCCAGGGCGATCAGGCACCCGGAGCCACGGCCCTGGCGGACGCACTGCGCGCACACGGTGCCGCGGTGCACGTCGTGGCGTGCGACGTCGCCGACCGGCACGCCGTGACGGCGCTGCTGGCCGGGATCGCCGCCGAGCACCCGCTGACCGCCGTCGTGCACACCGAGGCCGTGCTGGACGACGGGCTCGTCGAGTCGCTGACCCCGCACCGGCTCGACTTGGTGCTGCGGCCGAAGGTGGACGCCGCGTGGCACCTGCACCAGGCGACCCGCGACCTCGACCTGGCCGCGTTCGTCCTGTACTCCTCGGTGTCCGGCGTCGTCGGCGCGCCGGGGCAGGCCAACTACGCGGCGGCCAACGCGTTCCTCGACGCCCTCGCCGCGCACCGCCGCGGTCTCGGCCTCGCGGCGACCTCGCTCGCCTGGGGGCCGTGGGCGCCCGACGGTGACCTGGTGGGCGGCCTGACCGAGATCGCCACCGAGCGGATCGCCACCTCGGGCATGCCGCCGTTGACACCCGCGCAGGGCGTGGCCCTGTTCGACGCCGCGACCGCCGGGGACGAGGCGCTGGTGGTGCCGGTCCACCTCAACCCGGCAGGGCTCCGGGGACGCGGGACGACACCGCCGCTGTTCCGGGGCATCGTCACGGGCAGGCCGCAGGCGGCCGCGGACAAGTTCGCGGTCACCCAGCGAGACCGCCTGAGGGCACTCGACGCCACAGAGCGGGAACAGGCCCTGCTCGACCTGGTGCTGACCTACGGCGCCGCCCTGCTCGGCCACAGCGACCCCGCGGCGGTCGACCCCGAACGCGACTTCCTCGAACTGGGCTTCGACTCCCTGATCGCCGTGGAACTGCGCAACCGGCTCGCCGACGTGCTCGGCATCCCGCTGCCCGCCTCGGTCATCTTCGACAACAAGTCGTCGGCGCAACTGGCCAGGTGGCTGCACGCGGAGTTCGACAACCACGCCGAACGCGGCGGTGCGACCGCGCAGTCGGGAGCGGGCGGCAGCTCGCACGACTCCCTGCACAACCTGTTCCTCGCCGCGGTCAACGCGGGCAAGGTGCTCGAAGGCGTGCGCATGCTCAACGCGGTGGCGGCCACCAGGCCCAGTTTCACCACACCGGCCGAACTGGAGGACCTGCCCGCACCGGTCACGCTGTCCGACGGTCCCAGCACCCCGAGGCTGATCTGCATCAGCGCGCCCGGCGCGACGGCGGGTGTGCACATGTACGCCCGCGTGGCGGCGCACCTGCGCGGCAAGCGGCACGTCTCCGCACTGCCGCTGGTCGGTTTCGCTCCGGGGGAGAGCCTGCCCGCGACCACCGAGGCCGCGGCACGGGTGGTCGCGGAAAGCGTCCTGCACGCCAGCGACGGCGAACCGTTCGTGCTGGTCGGGCACTCGACCGGCGGCACGCTCGCCTACTACGCCGCGGCGGTCCTGGAGCAGACCTGGGGCATCCGGCCGGACGGGGTCGTCATGCTCGACACCCTGAGCCTGCACTACGGCGTGAGCGAGGCGATGAACTTCGACTCGGTCACCCGCAACTACTTCAACACCATGGACTCGTCCGCCGTGAGCATGAACAGCGCGAGGCTGTCCGCGATGGCGCACTGGTTCGTCAAGATGACCGACATCGGCCTCCATCCCGCCGCGCCGAAGCTCCTGATCCGGTGCGCGCGCGAGATCGAGGGCACGGGCTTGGAGATCTCGTCGGCCCAAGCCGTGACGGTGCCCGCCGACGACATCCGGGTGATCAAGGCCGACCACATGAGCATGGTCAAGGAGGACTCGGCCTCGACCGCACAGGCGATCGAGGACTGGCTCGCGACCCTCGCCTGACCGAAGCCGTGAACACAACCCCGGAAGAACCGCGAAGAGGAGTACTTGATGACCACGTCCCAAGAGCTACCGCTGTTGCCGGTCGAGCAGTCGGCCCTCCTGACGCTCAGCCAGCTCAGGCGCGACCTGCAGGCCCAAGCCGCGCTCTGCAAGATCCGCACCCCGGCCGGTGACGAGGCGTGGCTGGTCACCCGGCACGCCGAGCTCAAGGCGCTGTCGACGGACCCGCGGCTGGGGCGCTCGCACGCCGATCCGGCCAACGCGCCGAAGTACCTCGACAACCCGATGCTCGACCTGATGGTCACCACCGGCGGCATCGAGACCGAGCGCGAGGACCAGGTCAAGAAGCGCGCCCTCTACCCGCCCAGCCTCTCCGCGCGCCGGGTGCTCGGCCAGAAGCCGAAGGTGGAGGCGATCGCCAACGCCCTGCTGGAGCCGATCATCCGCAAGGGCGCCCCCGCGGACCTGCACACCGAGTTCACCCTGCCGTACTCCAGGCAGGCGATGTGCGAGATCGTCGGCATCCCGCTCGAAGACCGGGACCGGCTCATCGACCTGATGGAGGTCGTGGGCGACGTGCTCGACCGCGCGGCCGCGGACAGGGCGATGACCGAACTCTTCGAGTTCGCGACCGAGCTGTCGGGACGACGGCGGCTCGACCCCGGTGACGACGTGATCTCGCGCTTCATGGAGGTCGGGCTGGGCGACCAGGAGTGCGGGTTCCACGCCATCTCGCTGATGTTCGGCGGGCTCGGGGGCACCCTGAGCCACGTGGACTTCGGGATCCTGCTGTTCGCGCTCAACCCCGACCAGCGCGACCTGGTGATCAACGAACCGAAGCTCATGCCGCAGGCGGTGGACGAGGTGCTGCGGGCGACCGTTGGCAGCCCGGTGCTGCCCCGGTACGCGCTGGAGGACATCGACATCGCCGGGGTCACGATCCGGGTGGGCGAGCTGGTGATGCTCGACTTCTCCCTGGCGAACTACGACCCGCGGGTCTACCAGAACCCCGACAAGTTCGACGTGACCAGGGCACCCAACCCGCACTTCACCTTCGGCCACGGGATCCGGCACTGCATCGGCGCGTCCCTCGCGCGCATCGTGCTGAACGCGGCGTACACCGCACTGTTGAACAACATGCCCGGCCTGCGGCTGGCGGTCCCGATGGAGGAACTGCACGCGCGTGAAGGCGGCAGGCTCGCGGGCGGTCTCGGCAGCCTGCCCATCGCCTGGTAGCGGTGGGGTGCGAGCACACGTCGAAGCGGCTGTTCCGTTCACGGGACAGCCGCTTCGACGTGGAGGTCAGCTCTCGTGCAGGGTGATCGACTGAGACGGGCAGATCACCGTCGCCATGCGCAGCCGTTCCACGCTCTCCGGTGGCTCACTCGGCTGCTCCACGTCGAGCACCTCGACGAACCCGTTGTCGTTCTGGTCGAAGACGTCCGGCGCGGTGAGCACGCACTGGCCCGCCCCGATGCACCGCTTGACGTCCACGTCGATGCGAATCATGTTCTCTCCGTCAGTGGGACGGCTACCAGCGGACCGGCAGCGCGTGCAGTCCGAACAGGACACCGTCGTACTTGAAGGGCAACTCCTCCACCGGCCGCGCGAGTTCCAGGGTGGGAACGCGGTCGAACAGCGACCGGTAGGCGATCTCCATCTCTACCCGGACCAGGTTCTGCCCGAGGCACTGGTGCAGGCCGTAGCCGAACGCCACGTGCTGCTGCGCCGACCTGCTGGGGTCGAACTCGTGCGGGCGTTCGAAGACGGCGCCGTCGTGGTTGGCCGCGGCCACCAGCGGCACGATGCCCTCACCCGCCCGCACGAGCTGGCCCGCGATCTCGACGTCCTCCACCGCCACCCGCAGCGCCACCACGTCGGCCACCGAGTAGAAGCGCAGGAGTTCCTCGACCGCGCGGTCGTCCCCGATCCACTGCGGGTTGGCGAGCAGGGTCACCACCCCGAGCGCGATGTTGTTCGCGGTCGTCTCGTGGCCGGCGATCAGCAGCAGCATCGCCACGCCGGAGATCTCCTGCGGGGACATGCCGCCGCCCGCCACCAGCTTGCTGATCAGGTCGTCGCCGGGGCGCTTGGCCTTGATGGCGATGAGCCTGCCCAGGTACCGCAGGAGTTGCCTGCTGGCGTCGTCGCGCTCGTCGTCGGTCGAGTTGATCGTCACCAGGACGCGGGTCTTGGCCTCGAAGAAGTCGCGGTCCACGTTGGGCACGCCGAGCAGTGACGAGATCACCAGCGAGGGCACCGACAGCGCGAAGTCGGCCACCAGGTCGGCGGTGTTCCCGCCCGCGAGCATGGCGTCGAGGCAGCCGTCGACGATCTCCTGGATCGCCGGGCGCATCTCGCGGATCCGGCGCACGGTGAACTCGGGGATGAGTGCCTTGCGGAACCGGCCGTGGTCGGGCTGGTCCAGCGCCACGAACCAGCCGGGCACGTCCGTCGCGGACGGCACGCCACCGGTGCGCCCCAGGTCGGGAAAGCCCTCGTGGGTCGGGTTGGAACTGATCCGCGGGTTGGTCAGCACGGCGCGGACCTCGTCGTGCCGGGTGACGAGCCAGACCGCCGCCCCGGTGGGGAGCGTGGCCCTGACCAGCCCTTCCCGCTGCCTGATCTCGTCGTACTCCCGCGGCGGGAAGGGTTCTCCCGCCCGTCGCAACAGGAACGGGATCGCGTCGGACTCGACACTCGACATCGCTGCACTTCCCCTGTTCACCGGTCAGGTCGTGGCGTAGAACTGGCGGACTTTCCCGATGATGTGGTCCTGGTCGTCCTCGGTCAGCTCCGTGTAGGTGGGCAGGTAGAACCCGTCCTCGCTGAACCGGGTCGCGTTCAGCGATGGCCAGTTCGGGTCGAGGTAGCCGGGCTGCCTGCTCATCGGCTTGAAGAACAGCCGCGTGTCGATCCCCTCGGCGCTGAGGAACTCGCGCAGCTCCTCGCGGCGCTCGGCGCGCAGGTCGTACATCCAGAGGACGTCGCGTTCCGGCATGAGGGTGATGCCGTCGATGTCCCGCAGACCCTCCTGGTAGCGCTTCTCGATCCGCTTGCGGATGGCGAGGAACTCGTCCAGCCGCTCCACCTGGGCGAGCGCGACCGCGGCCTGGAGGTTCGTCATGCGGAAGTTGTAGGCGAGCTTCTTGTGCAGGAAGCTGTGGTCCTTCGTGAAGGCCATCCCCCGCAGGTGCGCCATCTGGCCGGCGAGCCGGGCGTCGTCGGTCAGGCAGACGCCCCCCTCGCCGGAAGTGATGATCTTGTTCGCGAACAGCGAGTAGCAGGCGATGTCCGCGACCGGGCGGACGCCGTGCGCCTCGGCGGAATCCTCGACCACGCGCAGGTTGTACTCGAAGGCGATGTCCATGATCGCGTCCATGTCGCAGCGCCGCCCGTAGACGTGCACGGGCATGATCACCTTGGTGCGCGGCGTGATCTTCTCCTCGATCCGGCGCACGTCGATGTTGAGGTCGTCCCCGCAGTCGACGAAGACCGGTGTGGCGCCGACGTAGTCGACCGCCCACGCGGTGGCGATCATCGTGAACTCGGGCACGATCACCTCGTCGCCGGGCCCGATGCCCAGTGCTCGCAGGGCAAGGGTGAGCGCCGTCGTGCCGGACGAGCAGGCGACGCCGTGCGCCACACCGTTGTACGCCGCGAACGCCTGCTCGAACTGCGGGATGTACGGGCCCTGCGACGAGATCCACCCGTCCTGGACCGCCTTGGTCACGTACTCGAGTTCGCGTCCTGTCAGTGAGGGCATCGAGACCGGGTACTTGGCTGTCATCGCTCGCTCGTTTCGTGGGTCGCCTTGGCCAGGACCTGGAGCAGCAGGTCCGCCGCGGCGTCCCGGCCGCCTGCCGCCTGCTGGAGTTGCCCGAGGTGCTCGGAGCGCTCGCGGAACGAGCCGTCGGTGAGCACCCTGGTGAGCTTGTCGACCACGTCGTCCGGGTCGAGGGTGTGAGGCCGGTCGAGCGTCAGGCTGATGCCGAGGTCCTGCCCGCGAACGGCCTGGTCGTAGCAGTCGACCCAGAGCGGCCGCATGACCATCGGCTTGCCGAAGTAGCTGGCCTCGTGGAAGGCGTTGCCGCCGGCGTGGTTGAAGAAGACCTTGACGTTCGGGTGGGCCAGCACGTCGAGCTGCGACGGCACCCAGTCCTCGACGCGGAGGTTGTCGGGGAGCGTGTCCACCGGTGGCAGCCAGTGCTGCTGCTCCTTGGGCAGCTTCCACAGGAAGTGGTGCGAGCCCCGCATCCTGCGAGCCACCTCGACCAGCGTGCCGACCTCCTCCCGCGTCAGCCGGGTGATCGTGCCAAATCCCATGTACACCACGGATTCACGGGCGTCGAGCCAGTCGGACAGCTCGGTGTCCGGCGCCTGGGGGAGCGGGGGCAGCACCGCACCGACCGTGCGCACCACCTCGGGCATGGTGAACGGGTAGTCGAGCTCGGGGATGGAGTAGCACAGGACCAGCTCGGCGGAGTCGACCCTGGCGAGGAAGGTGTTGGCAGTGGGGGAGATGCCCAGTTCCTCGCGGACCGCCGTGTCCTCGGCGTTGCGCTGCCTCATGCCCGCGGAGAGGAACATCGCCATCATCCGCAACTGGAAGAGCCGGTTGGCCATCCGCTGGGAGAAGCTCATGGTCGCCGGGAGTCCGGTGTGCGGCACGGGAAAGCCGGGCGGGGTGTAGGACTTGCCGATCGGCACGGGGGAGGTCAGCACGTTGCTGGGCACGAACGGAACCCCGAGCACGTAGGGGATGTTCTTCGTGATGGCCAGTTCGAACCCGAACTGGCACATGCTCTCGACGACCATCAGCGCGGGCTTGATCCGGTCCACCGCTTCTTCGAGCGCCCGGTACTTCGGCATCCTCAGCCTCGGGGCGAAGGTCCGTTCGATGACCGCCTTGCGCGCCTTGAACCTGGAGCGCTGGGTCACCCGCTGGTAGGTCTCGTCGTCCCACGACAGCGACGACATCTCGGGCACCACCTCGCCCAGTGAGCAGAACCCCACCGGCGTGTGGACCTTGAGCGCTTCGACGTCGTCGCGGCGGTGCTCCTCGGTCGCGAACCAGAGGTTGTCGACGCCGCGGCGCGACAGTTCCTCGGCGAGCACCAGCATGGGGTTCAGCAGGCCGCTCTCCGGCAGGCTCACGAACAAGATCGGTTGCTGGCTCGAGTTCATCGAAACGCCCTTCGGAGATGGCAGAGCGCTCAGGACGCGCGATCCCACGGTGCCCGAACGGGGAGCCGATGTCCCCGGCCACCAGGTGATTCGAGGAGAAACCCTAGTGTTGGACTTCCTCCGAGGTTCAAGGGAAAACGCTAGTACTGGGGCGCGAGGTCCTGGGTCTCGTCGCGGAACTGCGAAGCTGCTGCAGGACCGGCTGGGACTAACCACGGGAGCAGAGGGTGGAGCACAACGGCGAGCACGAGCGGATGACCGGCGGAGCGGGTCTGATCGAACGTGAGGGGCAGTTGGCCTCGCTGGCCTCGTTGGCGGCCCAGTGCGCTTCGGGACGAGGCCGTGTGGTGCTCGTGACCGGCCCGGTGGCCAGCGGCAAGAGCGAGCTGCTCGACGTCGTCGCCGAGCGTGGTACCCGATCGGGGTTCCGCGTGGTGAACCTGACCTGCTCCGCGTCCGAGAGCGACCTGCCGTTCGGCGTGGTGAGCCAGCTGGTCCGCAAGATGGACCTGCCGTTCGGCGTGGCCGAGCGGGTCGAGCGGCTCATGGGCGTCGACGCCGGCGAGCAGGACATCGCGCACGAGCTGCACTCGCTGTGCCGGGAAGTGCTCGACCTCGCGGAGGACGCCCCGGTGCTGATCGCGCTGGACGACGTGCAGCACGCCGATCCGCTCTCCCTGCGGTGGCTGCTGTACCTGTCCCGGCGGCTCGAATCGGCGAAGGTCCTGCTGGTGTTCACCGAGACGGCCGTGCCGCGGCACACCCGCTCCCCGCTGCACGTCGAACTCCTCCGCCATCCGCGCTGCCACCTCGTCCACCTGGCGCCGCTGTCGGTGAGCGGTGTCGCGGAGCTGTTCGCCGAAGACCCGGCCGTGCCGCCCGCCCGTGCGGCCGCGGCGCACCTGGTGACCGGCGGGAATCCCTTGCTGGCACTGGGTTTGCTCGACGACCTGCGCTCGTCCGACCTGGCGTCCGAGTGCATCGTTCCCGGTCCGGGTTTCCGGCAGGCCGTGCTGAGCTGCCTCTACCGGTGTCCTCCGCCGGTGTTGTCGGTCGCCCGCGCGCTCGCGGTTCTCGGCGGCCCCGCGACCCCCGGTTCGCTCGGCGCGCTGGCCGGTGTGGACGTCGAGTCGGCCCGGCTGGCCGTTGACGTGATGACCGCGGCCGGGCTGCTCGACGGCGGTCGTTTCCGGCACTGCGAGGCCCGGACGGCGGTGTTGGACGAGGTTTCCGCACAGCACAAGCGTTCCCTCCACCTCGCCGCGGCCCGCCTGCTGCACGACAGCGGCGCGCTCGCCGTCGACGTGGCTCCCCACCTCGTCGAGGCCGATCCCGGTGGCAGCCCGTGGATGCTGCCCGTACTGGAGCAGGCGGCCGAGCACGCGCTGCGCCACGAGCAGGTCGAGTCGGCGGTGCGGTGCCTGGAACTCGCCCACCGCGTCTGCGCCGACGACCGCGGGCGGACCGCGATCACCGCGAAGCTCGTCCGCGCCGAGTGGCGGGTCAACCCGGCGGCCGCCGCCCGCCGCCTCACCGCGCTCACCGAGGCCATGCGGGCGGACGGCCTCGGCGACCGCGACGTCACGGACCTGGTGGGGAAGCTGCTGTGGCACGGTCGCGTCGACGAGGCCACCGAGGCGCTCGACCGGGTACGCCGGTCGGGCCAGGGGCGCAGCGCCCAGGAAGCCGCCGACCTGCGAGCCGCCGAGCTGTGGGTGCTCTGCTCCTACCCCTCGCTGACCAGCAAGGGATCGACGCTGATCGACCTGGCCAGGCGCGACACGCGGCCCGCCGGTCTGACCACCGGTCTCCTGGTCAAGTCGACGGCGGCGTTGGCCCACGTGCTCACCTCGGGCGCGAGCGAGCACACCGTCGCGGACGCCGAGCACGTCATGCAGGCCGACCGGTACAGCGACGTCCACTCGTGGGCGCCGGACTGCGCGATGCCCGCCCTGCTGGCGCTGGTCTACGCCGACCGGCTCGACATCGCGCAATCCTGGTGCGACCGGCTCCTGGAGGAGTCGCGAACGCGCGGGACCGCCGTCAGCCAGGCCATGTTCACCGCTGTGCGCGCGGAAATCGCGCTGCGCAAGGGAGAACTGGCCATCGCGTTCGACCACGCGCGGGCCGCCATCACCCTCATGCCGCCCGCGGCCTGGGGGACGGGCATCGGCTTCCCGCTCGGCTGCCTCATCTCCGCTGCCACCAGGATGGGCAGGCACGACGTGGCCGCGGCGCACCTCGGGCACCCGGTTCCGGACGCGCTGTTCCAGAGCCGCGACGGCCTGCACTACCTGCACGCCCGCGGTGAGCACTACCTCGCGACCGGCCGCTACTACGCCGCTCTGGCCGACTTCCTGTCCTGCGGCGAGCTGGTGTGCGGCTGGGGACTCGACCTGCCGAACCTCGTGCCGTGGCGCACCAGCGCCGCGCGGGCGTGGCTGCACCCCGGCGGGAACCGCGACGAGGCCAGGCGGTTGATCAACGAGCAGTTGGCGAAGCTGGGGCCGGACAGCTCGCGGACCCGAGGGGTGGCGCTGCGGCTGCTCGCGGCGACCAGTCAGGCGCACAGCAGGACGCAGGTGCTCACCGAGGCCGTGGCGATCCTGGAGGACTGCGGCGACCAGTACGAGCTGGCCTGCGCGCTCACCGACCTCAGCCACGCGCACCGCGTGCTCCGCGAGCACCGCCGGGCCTGGACGGTGACCAGGAGGGCCTGGCACGTCGCCAAGACCTGCGACGCCGAGGAACTGTGCCAGGAACTGCTCCCCAGCCGCGCGGAGCCGGACGTCACCGTGCTGCCCGCGTCGGGCGTCGACCGGATCGCGTCACTCAGCGACGCGGAACGGCGGGTCGCCGCGCTGGCCGTCGTCGGCTACACGAACCGGCAGATCGCGGACAAGCTGTTCATCACGCCCAGCACCATCGAGCAGCACCTCACCCGCGTGTACCGCAAGCTCAAGGTAAAGCACCGCAGGGATCTCCCGGTGGACCTGCACACCTACCTGCCCAGTTCCGCCTGACCAGACCGGGGTGGCACCGACTACTGGTTGTCCACCCTCGATCCGGACACCCGATCAAGACCCTGTTACGCCTGGCCAAGATCCGCTGGCGGATCGAGGACGACTACCGGGAACTCAGGCACGGCCTGGGGTTGGACCACTTCGAAGGCCGCAGCTACCTCGGCTGGCGCTGGCCCGTCACCCTCGCCGCGGTGGCCCAGGCGTTCTGCACGATCCTGAGGCTGGACCCAAAAGTCCCTGCACCGGCCTGACCCTGTACGCGGTACTCCGCGAACTTCGGACGCTCCTGGCGGTCTGGACTGGTGCCTGCCACGTCTGCCACCAACCCTACGAACTTCCCGACGCCGCAGTAACCCGACACCATCGGGGCGGTGTGTTCCGGTTGCGTGGTGCTGCCGGTAGGACACAGGCGATGGTGTGGTCCCGGTGCGTGCTGTTCCTTCTTGAGCCCAGACTTTTGCGATTATGCATGAATTGCGTGGGTGGTCACCGGCCTGCCGGTCACGGTGCGTAGAATCACCCGATAGAACCGTTGATCATGGATTTTCGACTGGGACCTTGTCAGGGTTGTGTTATATGCTCGTGATATGGCCGATTTGGTGCTCCTCGACGACGCAGGGCTG
>JBDSAJ010001013.1:0-16390 GCA_039922235.1 Umezawaea sp. | reverse complement strand
GGGACCAGCGTCTTCGGGAAGGCCCCGATGATGGGGGTCATCCGGCCGGCGTTCATGTTCTTGGCCGACAGCGCCCGCTGGACCTCGGCGAAGTTCGTCGTCCAGTACCCGAACGAGAGCACGAAGCCGAGACCGAACACGATGCCGATCACGCTGAGCACCGGGTTCGAGATGCCGGTCAGCTCGGTCGCGGGCCAGGCGTTCAGCTCCTCGCCCGCCCCCTTCGCGGTCAGCTTGTCGACCAGCCCGTCCCAGCCGCCGACCTTGTAGAGGCCGACGATCGTCAGCGGCAGCAGCGCCGCGACGATCACGAAGAACTGGAGCACCTCGTTGTAGATGGCGGCGGACAGGCCGCCGAGCGTGGTGTAGGTCAGCACGACCAGCGCGGCGATCACGATCGACAGCGGGATCGGCCAGCCGAGCAGCAGGTTCAGCAGCAGCGCGAGCGCGTACAGGTTGACGCCCGCGATCAGCACCTGGGCCACCGCGAAGCTCAGCGCGTTGACCAGGTGGGCGCCGGTGCCGAAGCGGCGGCGGAGGAACTCGGGGACGCTGCGCACCTTCGAGCCGTAGTAGAACGGCATCATCACCAGGCCGAGGAAGACCATGGCCGGGATCGCACCGATCCAGTAGTAGTGCAGGGTCGGCAGGCCGTACTGCGCGCCGTTCGCCGCCATGCCAAGCAGCTCGATCGCGCCGAGGTTCGCGGAGATGAACGCCAGGCCAGTCACCCAGGCCGGGAGTGATCGGCCGGAGAGCAGGAAGTCCAGGCTGGTGGAGACCGAGCGTCTCGCCATGACGCCGATGCCCAGGACAACAGCGAAGTAGATGACCAGCAGGATGTAGTCCAGCGGATTCGCATCCAGCCGAAGATCCGCCTGAGCCAGTACGGGCACCGACGCCCACCTCCCAAACGAGCCGATCAATCAGACAAACTCAAACAAGAACCATCAGGAGTGGACGCCCCCGAAGAGCGTTGACACCGCCTGG
Organism: Umezawaea sp.; assembly: GCA_039922235.1. Classification (GTDB taxonomy): domain Bacteria; phylum Actinomycetota; class Actinomycetes; order Mycobacteriales; family Pseudonocardiaceae; genus Umezawaea. The sequence goes on along the minus strand of JBDSAJ010001013.1, from coordinate 15,400 downwards.
ACGGGACGCTAGTTCACCTTCGACCTGCGCGCCGATCAGTGATCGCCCAGTCGGGTTTTGAACGCGACACCGCACATCCCCGTACTTCTCCTCGTAGCCAACGCCAGCGACGTGAGGTGATCGGTGTGCCCCTCCTGACTGCGAACGGTGCCGCGTACTCGGCACGGGAACTGACCCCGTGGGAGTTGGACGAGTACACGAAGGGCGGTGGCTACGACGTCCGCTTCCTGATCCGGGGCATCGGCTACCCCGCGAGCCCGAAGTGCGTCAGCCACTACCCCGGCTCACTCGACCGCCACCGCGCGGCGGGCCGGATCGTGTTGCTGCGCCACCGGATCGGCGCCGACGACTTCGCAGGCGGCTGGGACGCAGGCCAGGCGCACGCCCGCGCCGCGCTGGCCGACGCGCGCATCGAGGGCTACCCGGAGCACCTGCCCCTGATCTTCACCTGTGACCGCAGGCTCGACGAGGTCGACCGCGACGAGATACCGCTGTCCACCGCACTGTCCTACTTGGACGGTGTCGCGGACATCATCGGCTTCGACCGCACGTGGTGCTCCGGCTACGCCGACCTCGTGCACGTCGCGCAGGACATCGGTGCGGCCGCCGGCTTCGTGCTCCGCGGCCCGGAAACCGGTATGCGCGACGGCATCGCCTTCCACCGGTCCGACGGCGAGCGCATCTTCCCCGGCCGGATCGAGGCCGACCTGCTCAAGGCGTACGTCGATCTCGACGCCTTCGAAGGAGACGACTTCCTGATGGGCCTCGAACCCTGGCAGCAGGAACGCATGTACGACCGGATCATGTCGATGAGCGCGGGCGTTCCCGGCGAGAACTTCAACGGCCGCCAGTTCGAGCACCACGAGCAGCGGCTGACGAACATCGACCACAAGCTCGACGTCATCGGCGGCGTGCTGACCAGGCTGGCCATGCGGGATGGCGGCCTCGACCTCACCGACGAGGAGACGGCGATGCTCGCGTCCCGACTCGGCTCGCCGACATCGTCGGACCTCGGCGACCTCGCCGACCACCTGTCCATGCACCTGGACCTGAGCCGCGACACGGTCTTCCGGGTGCTCGAAGAGCTGTACCAGCCGTCGACCGTGCGCGTCATGAAGCAGCAGCGCAAGCCGTCGCACGCCGCCGACGACTTGTCCGGGCAAGCGTCCTGAACGCCGGAGAGCCCATCCGAGTCGGGGACTCGACGAGATGAGGCGCCATGACGGCTTCCTGGGTGATCTCGGCACTGCTGGTCTCGGCGGCGGCGGTGGCGGCAGCGGCACTGGTCCGCGGCTACCGCCGAAGACGGATCCGGCGGCGCACCGTCGCCAGAGTTCGCAAAGCCATCGGGAAGTGGTTGCGACCAGAACCGCTCCACCGCTACCTGCTGGAACCAGAGCACGAACGCCAGGCGAGTTGAACCGCCCGAACCACGAACGGAGGTCGTCGACCGCGATGCTGCAGACCCGGACGCCCGTCCAGGAATCGCCGCTCCCCCCGCACCACCAAGCACCGGAGGACCGAACCGGCCGACAGTTTGGACGGGACATGACCGCAGGCCCACGAGAGCGCTTGATAGACAGCACCATCGCCCTGATCCGCAGGCGCGGCGTCCACGCCACCGGCCTCACCGACCTGCTCAACCACAGCGGCAGCGCACGGCAGTCCATCTACCAGCACTTCCCCGGTGGCAAGGCCGAACTGGTCGAACAGGCCACGAAGGAAGCCGGACGGCAGATGGTGGCACTGCTGGACACCTTCGACGACAACCCGATCGACCTCGTCGACGAGCTGATCGCGTGGTGGGAACAGGAACTGGAGACCTCGTCCTACACGTCCGGGTGTCCGGTCGTGGCCGCGGCCCTGGCACCTTCGCCCGCCGCCGGGCGGGTGTTCGCGGCTTGGGAAGCGCGGTTCACCGGGGTGCTGGTGCGGGCGGGGTTGGACCAGACCTCCGCCGCTTCACTGGCCACGTTCACGTTGAGCGCCTTGGAAGGGGCCATCGTGCTCTCCAGGGCCGCTGCCTCGATCCGGCCGCTGAACGACGTGCGGAAGCAGGTGACCCTGCTGCTGAGGGCCCAACTGCCCGCTCGGGCTCCTGAGCCCCCGGTGGTCCGGGAGACCCCGACCTGGTCACCCGCCACGAAGCCCACTCCGCCCAGCTACCAGTCGAGCGTGGACGCCGGGAGTCCGTGGAACGGGTTCCGGCGCTAGGCCCACCCCGCGAGTCCCTCACTCAGACACCCCGAGTGGAACGTTCGGGCACCCCGACGAGCGCGTCCGGGTGCCCGAACGCGGAGCTCAGGGTGTCCGAGTGAGGGACACACGGTGTCCGAGTGAGGGACTCGCGAGGCTAGGCGGCGCGCTAGAACAGCCGGAACTCGTCCGACTCGATCCCCCGCAAGGCGTCGTAGTCCAGGATGACGCACCGAATCCCCCGGTCCTCGGCCAGCACCCGCGCCTGGGGCTTGATCTGCTGGGCCGCGAAGATCCCCCGCACCGGGGCCAGCAGCGGGTCGCGGTTGAGCAGTTCCAGGTAGCGCGTCAACTGCTCCACGCCATCGATGTCCCCTCGCCGCTTGATCTCCACGGCGACGGACGAGCCCTTGTCGTCCCGGCACATCAGGTCGACGGGTCCGATGGGCGTGGGGAACTCCCGCCGCACCAGCGACCACCCCTCGCCGAGCGTGTGGACGTGCTCGGCCAGCAGCTTCTGCAGGTCCGACTCGACGCCGTCCTTGATGAGACCGGGCTCCGGGCCCAGCTCGTGCTTGGAGTCGTGCATCACCTCTTCCAAGGTGATGATCAGCTTTTCCCCGGCCTTGTTCTGGACGATCCACATCCCCGGATCCTCGATGAGCCAGCACGGGGGACTCATCCAGTTCAACGGCTTGAAGGCGCGGTCGTCGGAGTGGATCGACACGGAACCGTCTGCCTTGATCAGCAACAGCCTGTTGGCCATGGGCAGGTGGGCCGTGAGTCGGCCGACGTAATCGACTTGGCAGCGAGCGATGACGAGACGCACCCGCGACAGGCTACGGGGTGCCACCGGAGATCCACAGCCAGGTACCGTCGCACCGGACCTCGTCCCGGTCGGCGGTGCACTTCCGTGGCCGGCGTGCCGTCAAGGGAGAGTGAACGTGGACTCGCTCGGATCGCGTCAGGTGTACGCGAACGCGTGGATGACCGTGCGGGAGGACCCGATCCGCCGCGCGGACGGCAGCACCGGCATCTACGGCGTGGTGGACAAGCCGGACTTCGCGCTGGTCATCCCGTTGGACGGGGAGCGGATGCGGCTGGTCGAGCAGTACCGGTACCCGATCGGGATGCGGCGCTGGGAGTTCCCGCAGGGCACCGCGCCGGACCGGGCCGACGAGTCCCCCGCGGTGCTGGCCGAGCGCGAGCTGCGCGAGGAGACCGGGCTGCGGGCCGGGAAGCTGGTCGAGCTGGGGGTGCTGGACGTGGCGCCGGGCATGACCAGCCAGCGCGGCCGGGTGTTCCTCGCCACGCGCCTCGTCGAGGGCTTCCACGAGCGTGAGCACGAGGAGCAGGACATGAGGTCGGCGTGGTTCCCGCGCGGCGAGTTCGAGGCGATGATCACCCGCGGCGAGATCACCGACGCGCAGTCGATCGCCGCGTACACGATGCTCCTGCTGCACGAACACGCCCAGCCGTGATCACGCGGGCGCAGGTCGTCCCCGCCGAGGAACTGGCCGACGTGCTGGTGGACGCGGTCGAGGGCGGGGCGTCCGTGGGCTTCCTGGCGGGCCTGGACCGCGCCGAGGCCGTCGCCTGGTGGTCGGGGCTGTCGCAGGCCGTCGCGGACGGCACGCTGCTGCTGTGGGTCGCGGAGGTCGACGGCCGGGTCGTCGGGACGGTCCAGGTGCGACTGGCGACGCTGCCGAACGCCCGCCACCGGGCTGAGCTGGCGAAACTGCTGGTGCACCGCTCCGCCCGCGGCCGGGGTGTCGGCCGTGGGCTGATGCTCGCGGCCGAGCGCGGCGCGGCTGACGCGGGCGTGGCGCTGCTGGTGCTGGACACCGAGACCGGTAGCCCGGCCGAGGGGATCTACACCTCGATGGGCTGGAAGACCGTGGGGGTCATCCCGGACTACGCCCTCGATCCCGGAGGCGAGTTGAGCCCCACGACGATCCTGTACAAGGTGGTCACCGCGTAGCCCCGGGTCCACCCGGTCGTCGCGGTCCGTATTACCACCGCGACGCCTAGTGAGATAGGGGGTGTGGGCGCGGCGCGGAACTGCCACAGTGGTCAGCGTGCCAAACCCTGCCCAGGCGCCGGAGCCGATTCGACTGCTCGTCGTCGAGGACGACCACGAGGTGGCGGAGATGCTGGCCGAGCTGTTCGCGAGCGAGGGCTACGAGGTCGACGTGGCGCTGGACGGGCAGCAGGGGCTGCACCTCGCGTTGAGCCGCAAACCGGACATCATGGTGCTGGACCGGGGGCTGCCCGCGATCGACGGGCTGGACCTGATGGTCCGGCTGCGGCGGGTCGGGGTGACCGCGAAGATACTGGTGCTGACCGGTCGCGGCGACGTCGCCGAACGGGTGCGTGGGCTGAACGCCGGGGCGGACGACTACCTCGGCAAGCCGTTCGACCTGGACGAGCTGCTGGCCAGGGTGCGGGCACTGCACCGGAGGCACCTGGAGCACACCGACCTGCTCCCGCTCGGCCAGGGCCACCTCGACCTGAGGCACCGCGAGGTGCTGACGTCGCAGGGGGACGTGGTCGAGCTGTCCGCCCGCGAGTGCGACCTGCTCCGCACGCTCGCCATAGCCCCCAACGCCATCTGCCGCCGGACGGACCTGCGCACGCAGGTGTTCCCGGAAGCCACCTCGGAGTCCATAGTGGACACATATGTGCACTACCTGCGCCGCAAGCTCGGGCGCGAGGCCATCCGCACCGTGCACGGCCTCGGCTACCGCGCGGGGTCCGTCTGATGCCCGCCATCACGCCGGAGCGCGCCGCGCTCGGCCGCGCCCGCTGGTCGATCACCGCTCGGCTGACGCTGCTGAGCACGGTGGTCGTGCTGCTCATCGAGTGCCTCATCTACTTCATCACCGCCAACATGCGCGCGGACGACACCCGCCGCGACCTGCTGTGGACGGTGGCGAACTCGTCGCTCTCCAGCCCGCCCGCGTGCACCTGGCTGGTCGTCGAACGCGACGGCTTCGTCGCCGCAACAGCCGGCCTGCCCAGCGGGTTCCCGCTGACCGAGAGCATGCGCGACGTCGACGGGCCGCGGTTCGAGGAGGTCCACCGCGATGGCGCGGAGTACAGCGTCCTCACGCAGCGGCGTGGCGACGAGGTCGTGCAGGTCGTCCTCGACGAGCGGTTCCACGTGCTGGAGCGGCGGAACCTGCTGGTCGCGTTCGCCGTGGCGCTGCTGCTGAGCGCGCTAGCGGTGATCGTCGTCGTCGCGACGACGTGCCGGTTCCTCTACGAGCGGGCGATGACGCCGTTGAACGACGCCCTCGCGCGGCAGCGGCGGTTCGTCGCCGACGCGAGCCACGAGCTGCGCGCGCCCCTGACCCAGCTGCACACGCGGGCGCAACTGCTGGCGCGCAAGGCGGACGCGATGGAGTGCCCGGAGGTGCTGGCCGCCGAGATGCGCAGGCTGGTCAACGGCACCCGCCAGCTCGGCGGCGTGGTCGACGACATCCTCCGCTCCGCGATCGCCGTCGAGCAGCCGCGCTCGGACGTGGTCGACCTGGCGGCACTGGCCGACGAGGTGGTCACGGCGGAGGACGCGCGGGCCGCCGAAACGGGGCTGGTGCTCGAGGTGCGGCGCGAGTGCGGCCGGTTCCTGGTGCCCGGCGCGGAGTCCGCGCTGCGCCGAGTGGTGACCGCGCTGGTGGACAACGCGATCGGCCACACACCCTCGGGCGGCACCGTCGTGGTGGCGTTGGAGGCGGTCGCGGACCGGGTCCGGCTGTCAGTGCGCGACACCGGGGTCGGCTTCGACCAGGCGGACGGGCAGGCGCTGTTCGAGCGGTTCAGCCGCGGCACGGCCGGGCACGGCCAGCGCTTCGGCATCGGCCTCGCGCTGGTGCGAGAGGTCGTGGAGAGCCACCAGGGCACCGTGACCGCCGAAGGCGTACCCGGCTCGGGCGCGGTGTTCACCGTGGACCTGCCTGCCGTGACGCCCGTCATCCCGATGCCCCGCAGCGCGTCGGTGTCGGCGGCGCGGGCCGCCATCTCCTGGGCCAAGGCGCAGCCCCGGAAGCGCGAGTTCACATAGCCCGGCGGTAGTCGGTCTGGTTGGGCTCCACCACGAGGAACGGCTTGCGGGTGCGAAAGCGCTCGTCCGAGGCCGTGGTGACGAGTTCGGTCGCGATTGCGGCGTACGGCGATGCGGGCTGCCAGACCAGCATCGTGCGGCACCACAGGGGTTCGTCGGCGAGGTGGCGGAGCAGGACGCCCGCCACCGGGGTCGTGGCCATCGGGAACAGGCCGACGGTGGTGCCGGAGCCGACGATGGTGGCCGCGGTGCCGTGGTCGGCGCCGAAGTGCCGGAACCGCGGCGCGAACCCGGCTCGCTCGCAGGCGGTGCGCAGGCTCTGCCGCAACCCACCCGCCTTGTCGGTCGGCGCGATCCAGTCGTACTCGGCGAGGTGGGCGAGGTGGATCCGGTCGCGGCCTGCCTCGGGGTGGTCGACGCTCAGTCCGACCAGCAGCGGCTCGACGCCGAGGTCGCGGACGACCAGCCGGTGCGGTTTCGGCGCAGGCGCGTCCGGGTGCTCGGTGATCACCGCGAGGTCGAGCCGCGACTTGCGCACCAGGTCCACCACCGCCTCGGAGTTCTCCTCCACGTAGGTGATCTGCTCGTGGCCCGGCAGCAGGCCGCGCAGCGCCGCCGAGACGGTGGAGATCCACGGGCTGTCCACGCCGCCCAGCCGGACCGCCGCAGCTCCGCCGCTGTGCGCACGGGTGCGCGTCGAGGCGATCAGGTCGTCGAACCCGCTGATCAGCACCCGCGCGCCGAGCAGGACGTGGGTGCCCAGCTCGGTCGGTTCCACCCCGTGCGGACGGCGGAGGAACAGCGGCGCGCCCAGCTCCCGCTCGATCCGGCCGAGCTGCGCGGTGAGGCCGGACTGGGCGATCCGCAACGCGGCCGCGGCTCGGCCGATGCTGCCCGCATCGGCCACCGCGACGACGACCTGCAGATGCCGAAGTCCCAGCTCCATGACGCCCTCACCTGTCCGGTCGGAAACACCTGATGACGAACGCGACCCCGACCAGCGACAGCAGCGTCGCCCAGATCGAGGAGGTGTACATCGCTTGCAGGAACGCGTGGTTCGCGGCGTCGAGCAGCCACGGCTCGCGCGCGGCGGCGGCGACGGCCCTGGCTCCCTGCGCCGATTCCGCCGCCTGCTCGCGGACGGCTTCCGGCAGCCGCGGCAGCGACGGCGCGATGTGCCGCTGGTAGTTCGCGGTCAGCAACGAGCCGAGCACGGCGGTGCCCAGCGCGCCGCCGACCTGCCGCATGGCGTTGTTGATCGCCGCACCCGCGCCGCTCACCCGCGGCGGCAGCACGGCCATCATCGCGGTGGTGATCGGCGCGCTGATCAGGCCCATGCCGAAGCCCTGGACGACGAGCATCACCACGAGCAGCGAGATCGGCGTCCGCTGGTCGAACGCCAGGTAGCTCGCGAACGTCGCGATGGCCAGCAGCATCCCGCCGACCACCGTCCAGCGGACCGTGAGGTGGGTGGTGACACGCGGCGACACCATGTTGCCCGCCACGATGCCGACGGCGGCGGCGATCATCACCGTGCCCGCGCCCAGCGGCGTGAGCCCGCGGATGCCCTGGAGGTAGAACGCCGTGGCGAACAGGATGCCGGTGAGGCCGAAGAACGTGAACAGCAGGGCGATGCTGCCACCGGTGAACTGCCGCACGGCGAACAGCTTCACGTCGAAGCTGGGGTGCTCGGCGGAGCGCTGCACCAGCACGAACCAGGTCAGCAGCAGCACGCCGAGCACCAGCGGGACGAGCACGCCCAAGGCCAGCCAGTCCGCGCGCCGGCCGCCCTCGATGATCGCGTAGACGAGGCAGCCCAGCCCCAGCACCGAGAGCACCAGGCCGAACGGGTCGAGCGGACGCCGGTCCTCGAAGCGCAACCGGGGCACGAACGCGGCGGCGCCCACCAGGCAGACCAGCACGATCGGCACGTTGATCAGGAACACCGAGCCCCACCAGAACCGGGCCAGCAGCGCGCCGCCCAGCACCGGGCCCAGCGCGACGCCGAGGCCGCTGGCCGACGCCCACAGCGCGATCGCCTTCGACCGCTGGGCATCCGACGTGGTGCGGACGATGATCGACAGGGTCGCGGGCATCAGCAGCGCGCTGCCGAGGCCCATCAGCCCGCGCGTGATGATCAGTTCGAGCGCGCTGGAACTGAACGCGGCGAAGGCCGACGCGACCGAGAAGAGGAGCAGACCGGCGAACAGGGTGGCGCGCGGACCGTAGCGGTCGCCGATCGCGCCGCCCGCGAACATCGCCGAGGCGAGGACCAGCGAGTACGAACTGCTGGCCCAGGCCAGCTCCCCCGCGTTCGCGCCGAGGCCGCGCACCGGGTCGGCGAGCGTCTCCATCGCGATGTTGAGGATGGAGTTGTCCAGCCAGAGCAGCGTCTGCGCGGCGACCGCGACGGCGACGATGGCCCACGTCCGCGTGTTCGCCTGCCGCTCCGGTGCGACGCCGTCGGAAACCCTTTTCACGGTGCTAGGGCCCTCTTGCCCTCGGCAACGATCCGCGCATAAGTGGCAACTCTTCGCCCCAAATATGCGGCGGTCTCAAGATCGGCCTTGTGCATCAGTTCGGGTCCTTCGTCGATGTTGGACTGCGCGGCGGCGCCGATCGAGAAGCCCAACCGGTTCAGGTCGTACTCGCTGCCTTTGGTGGAGTTCCACCCCGGACGCAGGCCCAAATTGATCCAGACCATTCCGTGCTGGGCGGCGAGCGTGGCGAAGTATCCGAGCGTCCCGGACTTGTCACCGGCCTTCGAACCCGAGTTCGTGAAGCCCGCGGCCAGCTTGTCCTGCCAGCTGCGGGTCAGCCAGCGGCGGCTGCTGGCCTCCGCGAACTGGTGGAACGCGGCCGACGCCGACCCCATGTAGGTGGGGGCGCCGAAGATCACGGCGTCCGCGTCGTCCAGCTGGAACCACTGCTCAGGGGTGATCTGGTCCACCGCGATGGCCACGACGTCCGTGCCGTCGACCTCCTGGGCGCCCTCCCGCACGGCGGCGGCGAGCTTTCCCGTGTGGCCACGCCCGTCGTGGCACGCCACGACCAGGTGCACCGGATCCGTCGACGCGCTCAAGGCGACCTCCCGCTCTTCGTCGAGTCTTGGGAACACTTCGAATCTGCCACGAAAAAATGAGAAACTTCTTAGAACGCCGACAAGTGCGCAAACCGTCCGAATGGCGGTATGAGGCCTCACACCACCCAGTCCGGCAACTAGGGGTCGTTTCGGGTGAACCGGCATAACTGCGGAGTTATCAGCAAGAGTTATTTGTCCGCCGCCGACGGCCGTGGCTAGCCTTGCGGCCTAGCGATTTCCATTCACTTCCTTCGCTGAACCAGTTTTCGAAAAGGAGGTGTAGACGGCATGACGAATACCGGGAAGCTATTCCGGATGCGCCGGTTGTCCTCGGCGAATGACGGGAGGCACCTGTTCGTCCCGCTCGACCACAGCGTGTCCGACGGCCCGGTCGTGCCCTACGACCGGTGGCACGACCTGCTCCGGAACCTGGTGGAGGGAGGCGCGGACGCGCTCATCGTCCACAAAGGACGGGCACGGCTGGTGCCGCCGTCGATCCTGGCGTCCTGCGCGCTCGTGGTGCACCTCAGCGCGGGCACCGCGCACGCCGCGGACACCAACTCCAAGGTGCTCGTCGGCGAGGCGGAGGATGCCCTGCGGGTCGGCGCCGACGCGGTCAGCGTGCACGTGAACATCGGCTCGGACACCGAGGAGCGGCAGTTGGCCGACCTCGGCGCGGTCGCGACGGCGTGCGAGGCCTGGGGCCTGCCGCTGATCGCCATGATCTACCCGCGCGGCCCGCGCATCGCCGACCCGCACGACCCCGCACTGCTCGCCCACGTGGTCAACATCGCCGCCGACCTCGGCGCGGACCTGGTGAAGACCTCGGTCACCCTGCCGGTGCGGCGGATGGCGGAGGTCATCGCGAACTCACCGATCCCGGTGCTCGCGGCAGGCGGCCCCGTCCACAGAGCCGACCCGACCGACGGCTCCGACCTGATCGCCTACGCCACCGAGCTGATGGCGGCGGGCTGCGCGGGCCTCGCCGTCGGCCGCAAGGTCTTCACCTCCCCCAACCCGGCGTCGCTCGTCGCCCGGCTCGCCGCCGTCGTACACGGGCAGCACGCCACGGTGCCGGATTCCCCAGCACACCAGGCCGACCTCTCCCGATTCCCGACGATGACGACAGGTGCCCGATGACGCTCGCTTGGATCGACCTCCGGACCGTGGCCCCCCAGCACGTCGAGGGTGTCGTGGACGCCGCCATCCACTCCCGGCTGCACGGCATCGTCTCCGACGACGCCTCCGTGCTGGCGACCCTGCCCCCGACCATCGCGAGCGTGCTCGTGGGCTCGGACGAGGGTTTCGACGGCATCACCACCACCGTCGTCGCGGACCAGGCCGAACTGGACGCGCTCGTGCTGGCGGCCGGTGACCGCGAGAACGTGGCCGCTTGGGTGGACGTGCACGACGACCGGACGCTGCAACTCGCGTGCGCCGCCGCGATCGCGCTGCCCTACAGCGTGGTGCGGTTCGCCGACCCGACGAAGATCCCGCTGGAGATCGTGCTGGCGGCGGCGGACCGCGCGCCCGGTCAGCTGTTCACGGTCTGCGGCGACCTCGAAGAGGCGTCGATCGTGGTCGACGTCCTGGAGCGCGGATCCGAGGGCGTGATGCTCGCGCCCAAGGACGCGACCGAGGTGTTCGCGCTCGGCCGGATGCTGGCGGCGACGAGCCCGCAACTGGAGCTGGCGACGCTGATCGTCGACCGGATCGAGCACCACGGCCTCGGTGACCGGGTCTGCGTCGACACGTGCACGCACTTCGAGGAGGACGAGGGCATCCTGGTCGGCTCGTTCTCGACCGGGTTCCTGTTGTCGTGCAGCGAAACCCACCCGCTGCCGTACATGCCGACCCGGCCGTTCCGGGTCAACGCGGGCGCGCTGCACTCGTACGTGCTCGGCCCGGACAACCGCACGAACTACCTGAGCGAACTGCACTCCGGCAGCACGGTGCTCGCGGTCAACTCCGAGGGCCGCACCCGCCGCGTCGTGGTCGGCCGGTCCAAGCTGGAGTCCCGGCCGCTGCTCAGCATCACCGCGCACTCCGTCGACGGCATCGAGGTCAGCCTGACCGTGCAGGACGACTGGCACGTCCGGCTGCTCGGCCCCGGCGGCAAGGTCCGCAACGTCACGGAGCTCCAGCAGGGCGACGAGCTGCTCGGCTACCTGGCGACCGACCAGCGGCACGTGGGCATCCCGATCGGCGAATTCTGCAAGGAGAGCTGATGGGCGGCGGAATGCGGGCCCTCCTCGACGAGCTGTTCGACGCCCATCCCGGTGACCTGCCCTACCTGGTGCACGACGGGCGCGTGGTCGACCGGGCCGAGGTCCGGGCGGCCGTCGCCGAGGAAGCCAGGGTGTTCAGCGGTTTCGGCATCGGCGACGGCTCGACCGTGCTGGTGCAGGTGCCGTCGAGCCGCACCCAGGTCGAGGTGGTGTTCGCGCTGTGGTCGCTCGGCGCGCAGGTGCTGCTGGTGGACCACCGGCTCGCGCCCGCCGAGGTCGAAGCGCTGCGGGTGTTGTGCCACCCGGAGTTCACCGTCCGCGCCACGGCGGGCGGCCGGTTCGCGATGGCGTTCCAGCCGTCCTACGAGGTGGTCACCAAGCACCACCGCGACGGCGAGTCGGCCGCGACCGAGCACCGGCTGGTCCAGTTCAGCTCCGGCTCGACCGGGCAGCCCAAGGTGATCGGCCGGACCCCCGCGTCGCTGGCCGCGGAGGTCGAGCGGTTCACCCGGATCGACGGGATGCCGACCGTGGGCGAACGGGTGCTGCTGCTCAGCTCCACCGCGCACAGCTTCGGGCTGATCGCCGGGCTGCTGCACTCGCTGGTGGCGGGCGTGGCGGCGGTCTTCACGCCACGGGTCTCGGCCAAGGACGTGCTCGCCACGGCCGAGCGCCACGACGTGCACGCGATCTTCGGCACGCCGTTCCACTACGAGCTGCTGACCACGGCGAAGTCCGTGCCCGTGCTGTCATCCCTGCGGGCGGCGGTGTCCGGCGGCGAGCTGATGCCCGCCGGGGTCCCGGAGGCGTTCTGGGAGCGGTTCGGCGTCCGGCTCGGCGAGTCCTACGGCACCACCGAGACCGGTGTGATCGCGATGGACGTCAGCGGTTCCACCCAGCCCGCGGTCGGCCGGGCAGCACCCGGCATCGTGCTGCGGGTCAACCAGGGTGAGCTGGAAGTCGAACTGCCGGAAGGAACCCCGTACTTGCATGGGTCCGATGTGGACAGGTACACGAACGGCTGGCTCCGGACCTACGACAGGGCCTCGCAAGACGCCACCGGAGCAGTGCGCCTGCACGGCCGCAGCGACTCGCTGGTGGTGATCGGCGGGCTGAAGGTCGACCTGGTCGAGGTCGAGTCCGTGCTGCGCCAGCACCCCCGGATCACCGACGTGGTGGTGATCCACGCCGAGTCCATCGAGGCCTACGTGTCCGCCGCCAACGACGGCCCCGGCGCCGGTGAGCTGGCGGGCTGGTGCCGCGAACGGCTGGCCGCCTACAAGGTGCCACGGCTGATCAGAGTGCTTCCCGAACTGCCCCGCACCCCCAACGGGAAGTTGATCCGGCGCACGCAGGCCCTGCGCGAAGCCGTTCCCGAACCGTCCTGATTTCCCACCGCAGAAGGGATTGGCCAGTGCCGACGCTGGAGAACGAGATCCGCGACTTCATCCTCACCACGGTCGTGCAGGACATGAACCACCCGATCGAGCCCGACGAGGTGAACGTCGAGAGCCCGCTGGGCAGCGGCGGGATCGACCTGGACTCGCTGAGCCTGATCGAGCTGACCATGCGCCTGGAACGCCGGTTCAACGTCCAGTTCCCGGAGAGCGACATCGAGCCGCTCGGCGCGATGACGCTGGGCGAGCTGGCCGCTGACATCGTGGAGCGGGGCGCCACAGCATGACCACGCGCGTGGAGATCACGACGGCGGTGGTGCGGGAGCTGCTGTCGGACCCCAAGATCTTCCCGGAGCTGCCCGCCGACCTCGACGAGGACGCCGAGCTGGCACTGGACTCGCTGGGGCTGGTGTGGTTCCTGCACCAGCTCGGCACCAAGTACGACCTGGTGATCGAGCCGGAGGACGAGCACATCACCGAGTTCGGCTCGCTGCGCGGCATCACCGACTACCTCAACCGCGTTCAGGCGAGCGGACTCGGCGATGGGTGAGGTGACGGTGACCGGGTTCGGGGTGCGCACGGCGTTCGGCCAGGGCGCCGACGCCATCCGCCGCGGGGTTTTCGGTGGTGCGCCGTCGTTCGCGCCCACCACCCGGTTCGACACCAGCCCGTACCGGACGCCGTTCGCCGCCACCACCGGGAGCGACAAGCCCGACCTGATGCGGGACGTGCTCGGCGAGTGCACCGACGAAGCCGTGGAGATGGCCGGGTTCACCGCCCGCGACGACACGGCCGTGCTGGTCGGGACGTCGGGCGACTTCGCCGCGCTGACCCGGTTCTGGCGTGGCGAGGCAGGCGTGGACGCGGCCGACACGGTCCCCGCGTGGCAGGCCGACCTGCTCGCCGCGCGGCTCGGCACGACCGGGCGGCGGCTGGCGTTCACCAACGCGTGCGTCGCCTCGGCGGCGGCGATCATCCACGCCTGCGGGCTGATCGCGTCCGGCCGGGTGGAGTCGGCCGTCTGCGCGGGGGCGTACCTGGTGGAGGAGGAGGTCCACGCCAAGTTCGACTCGGGGTGGGCGCTGTCGCGCGACGGCTTCGTCCGGCCGTTCAGCGCGGACCGCGGCGGGCTGCTGCTGGGCGACGGTGTCGCGACCGTGGTGCTGGAGTCGGCGGAGGCCGTGCGGCGTCGGGGTGCCCGACCGCTCGCCGCGGTCGTGGGCTGGGGCGCCGCCTCGGATGCGCACCACGTCTCCCGACCGCACCCGGAGGGCTCCGGGCTGGCCGCCGCGGCCCGACGGGCGCTGCGCCGCGCGGACGACCCGGACGGGCTGCGGATCGACTACGTGAACGCGCACGGCACGGCCACCAAGTTCAACGATCCCGCGGAGACCCGCGGTCTGCACCAGGTGTTCGGCACACGGGCCGACCGGGTGCCGGTCAGCTCCACGAAGAGCACGACCGGGCACATGCTGGAGGCCGCCGGGGTCGTGGAGTTCGTGATCACCCTGCTGGCGCTCGCCGACGGCGTGCTGCCGCCGACCGCGAACTTCACCAAGGCCGACCCGGACTGCGACCTCGACTACGTGCCCAACCAGGCCCGCGACGCCGACGTGCACCGGGCGCTGAGCGTCAACGCGGCGTTCGGCGGCGTCAACACCGCACTCGTGCTGGAGCGCCGATGATCACCGCCAACCGGGCGGACCCCGTGCCGGGGTTCGTGGAGTCCACGTTCAGCCCGCTGATCCACGAGGTCGCTCGGCGCTGCCTGGCCGAACGGCCCGGCGACGGCGCGCGGACCGCACTGCTGGTGGGCAGCACGGTCGGCGACTCGACCACGACGGACCTGGCGAGCAGGCTGATGATCGGCGGGCAGGTGCACAACCCGCTGCTGTTCATGCAGGCCACCGCGAACGCCATCCTCGGCTACCTGAGCAAGGAGTTCGGGATCACCGGGCCGCTGATCGCGATGTCGGCGCTCACCGACCTCGGTTCGGCGCTGCGCGACATGGCGGATGTGCTGCTGGACGACGAGGAACTGGACCGGGTGCTGGTCGTCGGCGTCGAGCAGGCCGGGAGCGACCGCACCACCGCGGTCTGCCGGGAACTGGGACTGGAAGAGCCCACCGAGGACTTCGCGGTCGCCCTGCTGATCGACCGCGACAGCCCGACCGCCGACCACGGCGAGTACGACCTCCGACGACTGGCTGAAGGGCCGAGACGATGATCAGCAAGGCGGAACGCGCACAGGTCCTGTCGGACACCTCCCTCGGCGCGGGCAACGTGATCCACCGGTTGAAGGCCTACGGCCGTCCGATGGACGAGCAGGTCCTGTGGACCGACGGCACCTGGCAGGCGCCCGACGGCAGCCACCCGGCGGTGCTGACGCTCGGCGAGCTGCACGCCGCCGTCGAGGTCTACGCGTCGTGGTTCC
>JBDSAJ010001012.1:0-10831 GCA_039922235.1 Umezawaea sp. | reverse complement strand
ACCGCCTCGGCGTCGACATGACCGGAGCCTTCACCGCCCTGCGCGGCTACGCCCGCAGCCACAACCTGAAGCTCAGCGACGTCGCGGCCGCGGTCGTCGACGGCCGCACCGATACTCGTGATCTGCTTGCAAGGCCCTCACGACCTGGGCCGCCCAAGCGATAGGACGCCTCTCCTTCCCGACAGGGCCCGTGGGGAACATTGGAACGAAAAGTAGCGGTAAGCACTGATCCCCAGGTCAGGGCCCGACTCCGGGCAGTCCAGCGTGCGCGGGCCGGTGGCTTGTCTCGGTCCGAGTAGACGGGATCCGGGTGGTTAAGGTGCGGTATGGCTCTTCCCGCTCCGCCCGTCACGGATTCTGAGCCGCCGCGCGGCCAGCGGCGGATCGTCGAGGTCGTCGGCGCGCGTGTGCGGTTGGAGCCGGACGGGCTCGGCGGGTCGCGTGGTGTCTGCCCGGTCTGCGGGTCGCGGGCTTTCCACGTACGGCCGCCCCAGGACACGTTCCACTGTTTCGGGTGCGGCGCAGGTGGGAGCCCGGCGATGTTTCTGCGCCAGGTCGGCGCGGACACCACCCGATAGCCCCAGAACGATCGTTAAGCCGCCCGGCGTGGCGGGGTGTCGATCTTGCGCTTGAATTCCCGGCGTGCCGGTGGAGTTCTTAACTGACGATCAGGCCGCTGCCCACGAGGGCTTTGTGCGCCCGCCGGGCACGCAGGAGCTGCGGCGGTACTTCTTCCTCGACGACGAGGACCGCAAGCTCGTCGGGAAACGCCGTGGTGATCACAACCGGCTCGGCTTCAGCTTGCAGCTGGTCACAGCCCGGTACTTGGGCAAGTTCCTCGACGACCCGCTGGTGGTGCCGTGGGAGGTGGTCGACTTCCTCGCCGAGCAACTGGAGATCGCCGACGCGTCGTGCGTCAAGCAGTACTCCGAACGGCGGCAGACTCACTTCGAGCACATGTGGGAAATCAAGGACACGTTCGCCCTGCGGGACTTCGCCGACGTGGCGGGCGAGGTCGAGGCGTGGGTGGATGCGCGGGTGTGGTCGACCGCGGACGGCCCCAAGGCGATCTTCGACGGCGCGGTGGCGTGGCTGCGGGCGGAGAAGGTGCTGCTGCCGGGGGTGACGACGCTGGCGCGGCTGGTGGCGCGGGTCCGCGAGGAGACGACCCAGCGGCTGTGGGACACCCTCTACGGGCTGCTGTCCCCGGCCGAGGCGATGGTGCTGGAGCGGCTGCTGGACGTCGCCGACGGGGACCGGGTGTCGGCGCTGGAGTTGCTGCGCCGTGGCCCGACCAGCGAGACCGGCAAGGGCATGATCGGCGCGCTGCGGCGGGTCTCCACGATCGTCGGGCTGGGCATGGGGTCGAAGGACCTGTCCGGTGTGCCGCAGAGCAAGATCGCCGACCTCGCCCGCTACGGGTCACAGGCCAAAGCCAGCTTGCTGCGCCGCCACCCCGTGCAGCGGCGGTTGGCGACGTTGCTCTCGACGGTGGTGTGGCTGGAGGGCCAGGCCGTCGACGACGCGCTGGAACTGCTCGATGTGCTGATGGCCTCGAAACTGATCGGCCCGGCACGCCGCGCGGTGGACAAGGACCGGCTGAAGAACTACCCGCGGGTCTCCCGCGGCGCCTCGCGGCTCGCCGCGGCGGTGGAAGTGCTGCTGGAGGCCACGGCCTGGGGCGAGAAGGTCTCCCTGGAGGAGGTGTGGGAGTCCATCGAGACGCGAGTGACGCGCTCGGAGCTGCGCGCGGCGGTCGCGTACGTGACGGACACGGTGCCACCGCCGGGGGCCGACCCCGACGGTGGCCTGCGGGCGGCGCTGGTGGAGAAGATCGCCACGGTGCGAGGGTTCCTGCCGATGTTGTGCGAGCACATCGAGTTCGGCGCCACCTCCGCGGCCAAACCGTTGCTCAAGGCCATGAGCGACATCGGCGAGCTGGTCAAGACCTCCGGACTGTCGGCGAAGAAGCCGGTGCCGAAGAAGCTGGTCGACGCGGCGCTGGTGACCGGGTCGTGGCACCGGCTGGTGTTCGGCAAACCGGGCACATCCAAGGGCACGGTGGACCGGGCGGCGTACGTGATCTGCGTGCTCGAGCAGTTCCACCACAGCCTCAAACGCCGCGAGATCTACGCCCCGGCGTCGAGCCGATGGCGCGATCCGCGCGCATGCCTGCTCACGGGCAAGACGTGGGCGGCGGCGAAACCGGCGGTGCTGACCGCGCTGCGGCTACCCGAAGACCCCACCGCGCTGCTGGCGCGGCACGAGTCCGAGCTGGACACCATGTACCGCGACGTCGCCGCCCGCCTCGACGCGAACACCGCGATCACCATCGACGACACGAACCGGCTGCACGTCGCCGCGCTGGAGGCGCTGGACGAACCACCGAGGCTGCACGACCTGCGCCGCCGGGTCGCGAAGATGCTCCCGGCGATCGACATCGGCGAGCTGATCCTCGAGGTCATGGCCTGGCACCCGGAGATGGTGGAGGCGTTCCACTCGGTCACCGGCGGCGAGCCCCGCATGGGCGACCTGCACGTCGTGCTCGCCGCGGCGCTGACCGCGCACGCGCTGAACATCGGCTACGGCCCGATCACCGCCTCGGGGCAGCTCACCCGCGACCGGATCTCGCACGTGGATCAGAACTACCTGCGGATGGAGACCTACGCGCTGGCCAACACCCCGCTGATCGAAGCCCAGGCCGCAATCGAGCTCGCGCAGGCGTGGGGCGGCGGGATGGTCGCCGCGGTCGACGGGATGCGGTTCGTGGTGCCGGTCAAGACGATCCACGCCCGCCCGAACCCGAAATACTTCTCGCGGGGCAAGGGCTCAACGTGGTTGAACCTGGTCAACGACCAGTCCGCCGGGCTTGCAGGGATGGTGGTGTCGGGCACGCCGAAGGACTCGCTGCACTTCATCGACCTGCTCTACCGGCAGGAAGGCGGCCAGATCCCCGACATCCTGGTCACCGACATGGGCTCCTACAGCGACGTCGTGTTCGGCCTGGTGCACCTACTCGACAAGCAGTACCGGCCCGCGCCGGCGGACCTGCCCGACGAACGGCTGTGGCGCAGCGACCCGGCCGCAGACTACGGGGCGCTCAACACCGCCGCGCGCGGCCGGCTGGATCTGGACCGGGCGGCTCGGCACTGGCCGGAGATGCTGCGGGTGGTCGGGTCGATCCACACCGGCGCGGTTCGCGCGTTCGACGTGATGCGGATCCTGCAACGCGACGGCAGCCCCACCCCGCTCGGCGACGCGTTAGCCCACTACGGGCGGGTGTTCAAGTCCAGGCACCTGCTGACCTACTTCGACGACGAGGGCTACCGTCGCGACATCAAGGGCATCCGCAACCTCCAGGAAGGCCGCCACTCCCTGGCCAAGCACCTGTTCCACGGCAAGCTCGGCAAGATCTACAAGGCGTATCAAGCGGGTATGGAGGAGCAGTTGGGGGCGTTGGGCCTGGTTCTGAATTGCGTGACGCTGTGGAACACCCGGTACATGAACGCCGCGCTGGTAGCCCTGCGCGCGCAGGGCTACCAGGTCCTCGACGCGGACGTGGCACGGCTGTCGGCGTTCGGCTACAAGCACATCAACGTCCACGGCTCCTACACCTTCTCCGCTGCGGAACTGCCCGGCGGTCTGCGGGTGCTGCGGGACCCGGACGCCACCGACGAGGACGACGACTAGCGGAACCGGCCGCGTGATCGGGTCGCGGCTGTCTCGTTCGGTGCGGTGGTTGGGCGGCTACCGTGGAGCAGCACGGGAAACACGGAGGAGCGAAGGAGAAACACGGTGTCCACGGTCGAGGTAACCGGCACGCGTCAGGGAAACGCCGCGGCCACCGCCGCCGCGCTGGACCTGCGTGCCCGCCCCCGCGACGACGTCCTGCGCCACGTCGAGCAGGCCCTTCACGTGCGGCTGGACCCGGCCACCGAGGTGCGCAAGCGCCGCTCGATCGGCGCGGCCACCGACCGCGGTACCTGGGTCCGGATCGAGATGCGCCGGGTGGAGAAGATGGCCGGGCAGGGCTTCAACGGCCCGGAGACCGCCGGGTGGCTGACCGGCATCGCGAAACCCGCCTGGCACACCAGCCTGGCCTGGGCCGAGCCGGAGACCGGGCTGATGTGGCGGGCCGATGAGACCGACCTGGTCACCGCCGCGCCGATCCGGGCGGGCGGCGTCCTCACCGCCGACCCGCACCTGCCCGACACCTGGTGGGCGACGCTGAGCGCATCGCTCGACGCGCTCGCCGTCGCCGAGACGACGCGGGTGGCGACCCCGCACACGGCTCTGATCACCCAGACCAGGGTGGACGCAGAGGTCCGCGCCGTGTTCGGCCCGGACCTCGACACCACGATCGAGCGGTGGGTGCCCGCGCACGCGGACTTCGCCTGGGCCAACCTCACCGGCCCCGACTGCTGGATCCTCGACTGGGAGGACTGGGGGCTGGCACCGCGAGGGCTGGACGCGGCGATGCTGTGGGCGGCATCGCTGGCCGTTCCCGGCCTAGCCGAGCAGGTGCACCAGGTGCGCCGCGCGGACCTGGACAGCCGCGACGGCCAGGTGATGCGGTTGTTCTTCGCCGCGGGCATCGTCGGCGCCCCGGCCGGCTACTCCGGTTCGCAGCTCGACCCGGCCCGCGCCGCCGCCGAGCGGCTGCTCACCACACTGCGGCGGTGACCGCCCTCTCCCGTTACAGGGCCCGGTAGCGGGTCACCCGCTCCTGGTCGACCCGAAGGTCGATCGCGGCGATCAGGGTGTCGAGGTGGGCGGGGTTGTCGGTGCCGACCGCGATCCGCCCGACCGCGGGCAGCGCGGACGCCACTGCCAGTAGCGCCTGCGCCACGGTCGAGTCCTGGTGCGGGGCAAGGAATCCACGCGGGTCGACCGTGTCCCACACCGGGCGGGCGACCTCGCCGCCGAACGGGCTCATGCCCCACCGCGCTGCGGCGCCGAGTCCGAAGAGGTCGGCCAGGTGCTCGCCGGCGTCGAGGACGCCGGCCGGCACCAGCAGCCCTGCCCGCGCCATCAGCACGTGCGGCGCCGGGATGCCCGCGGCGGCCGCGGTGTCCGGCAGCGCCGCGCGCAGTGGCCGGGTGTCCCACGTCGACCAGCCCCACGACCGACTCGCTGACCACGACCGTCGAGCAGTTCACCGTCCACGCTGCTGACGGTCCCGAGTCCCGAACTCGCAAAAGTCCTGCCGTTCGGAACGTCAGCACTGACACGTCACCCCCTGACCTCTCGACGGCACACCGCCGCCTCGAGCCCGGTCGTCCTGGTCGAGCAAGTCGGTTCCGCATAGCGACCGTCCCAGCAGGTCCGTGCCGTGCCATCGGCGGCCGCGAGGAGTGCAACCGGCCTACGACTCCGGCGCCAGCGTGCTGCGCCTGGTCCAGTTGGCGAAGGACTCGTAGGGCGGTTGCACTCGACGGTCCGCCGCTCGGCACCGCCGAATCAGGACAAACCGCCCCCAGGGTTTTCGACAGTTGATCCACCCAGACTCCGTGATGTTCACACTTTGGCTCTTGCCGTGCCGGTAATGACGGCCGAGCGGACATCCTCATCGTGGCCGGTCACCGATCCGGCGTAAACGACTGTACTGCTGGCATTTGGCAAAAGGACCAGTGACTGTGCTGCCATCTTGCAGCGGATTCGCTCGCGGATAGGCGAAATGCAATTTACTGCGAAATTTCTGCGATCTCCATCGAGTGAAGTGCACTCCGTTGCATTAATCTCGCCTGTAGATACAGCGGATTCAATATCGATCCGATAAATTCCTGTGCCAGTGTTCCAAATGGTGCGCAATCCGACACGCGGGTGAATCTCGACGGCAGTGGTCACTGTCGGTGACATTTTTAACAGAATTAAGTTCATTCTGTGAGTGGACACTTCCATCGTTGTCGCGCCAAGATCACCGGGTCGCAAATGTGCGACCTGACTTCCGGGGGGATGACATTTAAGTGAGGGTGGGAATTCTCCGGCGGCCGGTCGCACTTTCGACTGATAGGACGACTTGACCCATTGTCTCCTGCTTGTATCCGGAACGGGCTCGGGGCGGATCAGGGTCGAGATAACCCCGATATTCACATGATTAAATGAGGGTGGGAATTCTGTGAATAAGAAATTGGCGATTCGTGTCGCCATCGTGACGACCGGTATGGCGCTCTTGCTGGGGCAGGTCGGCCAAGCGGTCGCGGCGGGCAACACCGATGAGCAGGCCGCGCGCAGTGCCACCGATCAAGCCGCCGCGCTGATCCAGAAGGTCTCGCCCACGACCGACGAGAACGGCGTGCGCCTGTCCTCCACGAAGGGGCCGGTCGCGGTGTCGTTGCCGACCTCCGCCGACCACACCCTCCGGCTCGGTGCGGGCGAGGTGCAGGTCGGCCTCGGACTCCCCGAGGTGGCCGCCGGTCGCACCGCGCGGACGCTGGCTGACGGCAAGGTCGCGTTCGTGGATCCCGCCAGTTCCGTACAGGTGGTCAGCGAGCGCGTCGGCACCGTGTCCGCGAGGACCTTGGTGGTCCTCAACGACTCGTCAGCCCCCGGCGAGTACCGCTTCGACCTGCACGCCCCCACCGGCAGCACGCTCTCGGCGCAGCCGGACGGCGGCGTGCACGTGATGGACGCCAAGGACACCGTGCTGGCCCAGATCGCCGCACCCTGGGCCAAGGACGCCAACGGCAACGGCGTGAAGACCTCCTACCGGATCGACGGCGGCACCCTGGTGCAGACCGTGCAGACCGACGGCAACACCACGTTCCCCGTCGTCGCCGACCCCAATCTCACCTTCGGTTTCGGCGTCTACCTGAACCTGTGGGGTTGGGAGGCCAATTCCTACGGCGCCGGCCTGGGCATCATCCTGGCCGGTGGCGCGGTCGCCATCTGCACCCTGGGCAACATTCCGGAGCCGCTTGCCCAGCTCGTGCGACTCGTCTGCGGCGCCGGTATCGGCGCGGCGGCGTTCGCGCTGCTGTCGAACCTCTACAGCTTCATCCGGTCCGGCTTCTTCCAGTCCGGCACGTGCTACCAGAAGAAGATCCTGCCCAGCCTGGGCAACGGCTGGGTTGGCGTCGACGGCAGCAACTGCTCGTAAACAACGCCGCATAGGCTCCGATCCAGTAGGGTTGAGCACATGAACAAGACTCTCGCGGCCGTGGAAGGCGTGCTCTACTTGGCGCTGGGGATCACGCTGGCCGCGTTCGACATCCCGTTGTGGGCTCGAATTCTGATCGTGGTCATCGCCTTGGCCATCGCAGTGGTGTCGAATGCCAGGGTTCGGCTGAACCGAAACGGTAAGGTCGACTCCAGGGCGTAGTCGGTCTTGAGTTGCGCAACTCGAGTTCGCGGAGGCGGAGGCAGGGTTCTTTTCCTGCCTCCGCCTCTCGCATGCCCGGCGAGATGTCACGAGCGGCTCGGTGACGGATGCTGTTGACATCGAACGGAATTCGGAAGAACCGCGCGTGAATCGCCACATCCGGTGCCGCAGGAGGGGTCGTGCACGGCGTACCGGGAGAAGTACTGGTAGGAGACACCGAGTTCTGTCGCGGACACCAACACCGTGCCCGGAGGCAGTCCTGGTGCGCCTCCGTGGAAGTACGGGCCCCACCAGGATCCTGCCGGCGCGCCCGCGCTGCCTTTCCCAACACCGTCTCCTTCTCCACCCAACGATGATCTGCGGTGACACTGCGGCGGGGCGGGTGCCGATCGGTCGTGGATGCCGCCCCCGGCGAGCTGGTGACCCTTGCCGGGGTGTCCCTCCGCCGAAGGCACACCAGGTACTCGCCGGGCTCAGCCTCCTCGGACACGGAGTCGGCGGCGGTAACACCGGTGAGCGGTTGGCCGCACGGGTCAGCCGGCGTCGTCGGCGGTGCTGCGGGAGTTGACGACGTCGCCGATCACCAGTGCCATGTGGACGATGTTGCCCAGCGCGACCGCGCGCTGGGGGTCGTCGAGGGCGGTCATCAGTCGCACGAAGTCGGCGACCGCGTCGTAGTCGCCACCGCTGGCGTGACCGAGTGCGTCGTTGACCAGGCGCAGCGGCACATCGGTCACCTCGTGCCCGGACGATTGCCGACCTGCCGCTTCCTGCCCTGTCGGGTCGTGTGGTCGAGGACTGGTGCGGAGCTCGTCGCCGTAGACGGAGAGGAACGGCCGGAGGGTGTTGACGCTGTGCTCGATCAGCGCGACCCAGAACTGCTCCATCTGGTGCCGGGGGACGAGGTCACGCACGGCGGTCAGCGCGGCGAGCGTGCGGTCCTCGCCGGTCTTCTGCTGCCCGGCCGACACCGCGTGCCGCGCGGCCAGCCGCTGTTGTGCCTGATCCAGATGCACAGCGCCCCCCAAGGCTCCGTCGTTGATCTTCCCCTGTGAGTGACCGTACCCGTGCCGACTGCCTGACGGTCGCGACTATGTACGCGCGCTGCCGCGCTCCCGCGTCATCCAATAGTGTCGCCAAAAGGTCCTTTGACGACAGGCCCGCGAGTACGCGGCGGTCATGGGGAAACAGGCCCTCCGATCCAATGAGATCCGGTCGGAGTTGACGACAGGGTTTGACGACAGTTAGAAACTGGATCATCACGACACAACGGCAGGAACGGGAGGTTCCGGGCATGGCGGAGCTGGTCTACACGCGGGTGTCAACCGACGAGCAGAGCACCCAGCGGCAGACCTACCTGCTCGGCGAGGCCGGTCTGATTGACGGCGCCGGGGTGCGGCTGTTCTCCGACCCGGCGACCTCGTCGAAGATCCCCGCACTCGAACGCGCCGGGTTCACCGAGCTCGCCGGCTACGCCCGGCCCGGTGACCGGCTGACCGTGTCGGAGCTCTACCGGCTGTGCCGCGACCTGACCGACATCCTCGCCGTGCGCGAGTGGTGCCGCACCCACGACGTTCGGCTGCGGGTGTTGTCCGGGCCGCTGTCGGCCGTCGTCGACCTGGCCGCCACCGACTCGACCACCACCATGCTGGTCAACGTGCTGGTCTCGGTCGGGCAGTTCCAGCGCGACCTGCAAAACGAGCTCACCCGTGAAGGCCTCGTCGCCGCCTGGAGCACCGGCGCACGCTCCGGCCGCCGCCCCCGCCTGGCCGAGCTCGGCGTCCTCGACGACGTCCGCACCGCGTTCCGCGGAGGAACCAGCATCGCCGCGCTGGCCCGCGAGCACCAGGTGAGCCGGGTCGCGATCCGCACCGCCGTGGCCGACCTGCAGCCCGGCCGCGCACCCCGTCAACCCGGTGAACCGGCGGCCGTCACGGTCGAGATGCCCGGCAAAATCGTCAGCCACTTGCGGGGCAACGACAATCTCGGCGAGGCCGAACGTGCCGCGCTACTCGACGGCCGCGAGGTCCGGCGTGGCCAGGGCTTCACCCTGCAGGTCACCGCCACCCCGAAGGTCCACCAGGCCCTGCTCGCCGCCGCGGCGGCGCTGGGCGCCGAGGGCGCGGCTCCCGCCGACCGCAAGTCCTACCGGGTCTATCAGCAACGACTCGACACCGCTCTCACCGCATCGGCGGGGAAGGCGCGGTGAGGGGTGATGCGCAGGCTGCCCGGTACTTGGCCAGGCAGGCCGGCACGGTGAGTCGTGAGTCCGGCCTCGGTTCGTGGCGTGCGGTTCTGCGACGGATCAGCGGGGTAAGACTCGACCGGTCGCAAGAGGCTCCAATCGCCTCCGGCTGGTGGGACACCGCCTCGCAGGAGCGGCCCGGCTGGCGCGAGCGTGCCGCCCACCTCGACGGCCAAACCGTGTTCGCTGTCGACTACCAGCCCTGCCGCCACTGCGGACTGGCCTGGGTCGAGCAGCCCTACACCGACCCGCTGCACCAACGCTGCGGTCTGGCCAGAGCCTGCCTCGCGGCCTTGCGCACCGAACACCCCGGACTGAGCTGGCACACCCTCGGCGGCCACCTCACAGAATCACAGGCGTTCTGGGCGGCCGTCGGCACCGACGTGTGCGGCGGTTATCGACAGCGCCCCCTCTGCTCTCACGTCCGGCCGGGCTGATCACGTCCGGCGAACCGAATCAGCCGCTGCGACGTCGTCGGCGCTTGCCCTGCCCGGGAAGGCCCCCACGAACAGTCCACACGCTGCGTCTTGTGGTTTTGGGGCGTTTGCCGATGGTGCCGTCCGCCAGCCGCCAGTGCCGGCCGCACAGGTGAGCACCGTGGTTGCCACACACCGCGCATGCCGGCTTCTGCCCCATGATCGGCCAGCCTAGGACCCGATCAGTCACCGCCGCGCTCCCGCAACGCGCGGGCGCGTTCGTTGTGCCAGGCGACCCCTGCGTGCACCTGCTCGATCGTCAGCCCGGTCAGCTCCACCAGGACGTCATCGTCGAGGTGCCCAGCCAACCTCGGTTCACCGCCAGTCGGACGATACCGAACGGCACCCACACGCCTTGCTCGCCTCAGACCGGCCTTGACCAGGAACTACAGCTGGCCGCGGCCCCTTTCTGGCGTATTCGGTTCCCCACCCAAGCACGCATCAACGACTAGCAGACCGCGCTTTCCCCGCTTGCTGACCATGAACTACAGCCGAGCGCGGCAGGTTTCTGACGTATTCCGGCCGCCCCCCAACCGGGAAGACCCGGTCTCCGCTCAACGGGAGACCGGGTCTTCCTACGTCTACTGGCCGAACACGCTACCGAGCAAACCTTCAACGCGCTGCCGTTGACCTGCGGATCAGTGCTTACCGCTACTTTTCGTTCCAATGTTCCAAGTGCCGCCAATTGCAGCAGATGCGAATTCGCGACGGTTTGCGAACCAGGCTCCCGCAGTGGACGTTGACAACGTCGCGGCCTGCGGCTTGGAGCCGCTTCTCCGAGCACGCTAT
>JBDSAJ010001011.1:0-11476 GCA_039922235.1 Umezawaea sp. | reverse complement strand
GATCGACCTGAACACCCTGGTCTGGACGATCGACGACTGAGCGCTCACGCGCACCAGTCGACGACCGCGAGTCCCTCAGTCAGACACCGCGTGTCCCTCAGTCAGACACCCCGAACTCCGCGTTCGGACACCCCACTGCTCAAAGAACTGCCCGAACGTTCGGCTCGGGGCGTCCGATTGAGGGTTTCGAGGTGTCCCAGTGGTCGACTCGGGGTGTCCCAGTGAGGGACTCGCGGGGTGAGTGTGCTGGGTTGCTCGACCGGCGCGGCTAGCCCTCGGCCCGCAGCAGTTCCAGCGCGTCCGCGAGGTCGGCCGGGTACTCGCTGGTGTAGGACACCCACTGGCCGTCCGCCGGGTGGTGGAAGCCGAGCGTCCGCGCGTGCAGCCACTGCCGACCCATCTTCAGCCGCTTGGCCAGCGTGGGGTCCGCGCCGTAGGTCAGGTCGCCGACGCACGGGTGGTGCAGCGCCGAGAAGTGCACCCGGATCTGGTGCGTGCGCCCGGTCTCCAGGTGCACGTCCAGCAGGGACGCGGCCCGGAAGGCCTCCACCACCTCGTAGTGGGTGATGCTCGGCTTGCCGTTGGCCATCACGGCGAACTTGTAGTCGTGCTTGGGGTGCCGGTCGATGGGGGCGTCGATGGTGCCCTTGATCGGGTCCGGGTGCCCCTGCACGAGCGCGTGGTACAGCTTGTCGACGGTCCGTTCCTTGAACGCGTGCTTCAGCGCCGAGTAGGCGTTCTCGGACTTCGCCACCACCATCACGCCGGTGGTGCCCACGTCCAGCCGGTGCACGACGCCCTGGCGCTCGGCGGCACCGGAGGTGGCGATCCGGATGCCCGCGGCGGCCAGGCCGCCGACCACGGTGGGCCCGGTCCAGCCGGGGCTCGGGTGGACGGCGACCCCGATGGGCTTGTCCACCACGATGATGTCGTCGTCCTGGTGCAGCACGATGAGGCCTTCGACCGGCACGGCCTGGATCTGCACCGGGCGCGGTGGCTCGGGCAGCGTTACCTCCAGGGTGGCCCCGGCGATGAGCCGGTCCGACTTCCCGGCGGGCTGCCCGTCCAGCACGACGTCGCCGGACTCGGTCAGCGCCGCGACCACCGTCCGCGACAGCCCGAGCAGCTTGGCCAACCCGGCGTCGACGCGCATTCCGTCGAGTCCGTCCGGCACGGGCAGGGTGCGGTACCCGCTCATTCCTGTACTTCCTTCTTCACGGCACGCGTGCCGTCGTAGTCGCGCTGGAGCAGCGCCATCGTCACGATGAGCACGCCGCCCACGCAGATTGCCGAGTCGGCGAGGTTGAACACCGGCCACACCCGGCCGTAGGGGTCGAACAGGGACAGGAAGTCCACCACGTGGCCGCGCAGCGGGCCCGGCGCCCGGAAGATCCGGTCGCCCAGGTTGCCCAGCGCGCCGCCCAGCACCAAACCGAGCCCGATGGCCCACGGCACCGAGCGCAGCTTCCGGGCGATCCACCCGATGAACCCGACCACGCCGAGCGCGATCAGGGCGAGCACGGCCGTCCAGCCCTCGGCCAGGCCGAAGGCGGCGCCGCCGTTGCGGACCAGCGGCAGGTACAGCGCACCGCCCAGCAGTTCGACGGGCTCGCGCCCCTCCAACTCGGCGACCGCGATGATCTTGCTGAACACGTCGAGCGCGAGCACCACCGCAGCCACCGCGGCGAGCAGCAGCACCCGCCTCCGGGGCGGTGCGACAGCCGTCACGTCAGGCGTCGCGTCAGTCGTCCCTTCCAGGGCCGGTTCGGTGCTCACCCCACCATTGTCCCAGCAAGCGCTCAGGACAGGAACGGCGGGAGCGGCCGCTCGTCGTTTTCCGGCACCCAGCGGCCGTCACGCTCGACGTAGCTCCACTTCGGGCCCTCCGACACCAGCGTCCGCAACGCCGCCACCAGCCGGTCCACGTGGTCAACCGTGCTGCCCAGCCCGAGGCTGGCCCGCAGCGCCCGGTGCTCGTGCGCGCCGACGCCGTCCAGCAGCCTGGTCACCGCGACGTGGGCGCAGAACGCCCCGTCCCGCACGCCGATGCCGTGCTCGGCGGACAGCGCGGCGGCGAGGTAGCCCGCGTCGTGGCCGCTGATCGTGAAGCTGACCACGCCGACCCGGTCGTGGTCGGTCCCGAACAGGCTCAGCTCGGACAGGCCGGGGATCGTCGCGAAGCCCGCGCGGAGCCGTTCCAGCAGCACGCGCTCGTGCTCGACCGTCTGCTCCCAGTGCCGCCCCAGCACGTCGCAGGCGACGGCCAGCGCGTGCACGCCGACCACGTTCGGCGACCCGGCCTCGTGCCGCTCCGGCACGGCCGACCACGCCACCCCGAGCCGGTCGCCGTGGTCGGTCACGAGCTTCGTCGCCCCGCCGCCGACCAGGTACGGCTCGGCGGCCTGCAGCCAGTCCGACCGCCCGACGAGCACCCCGGCCCCGAACGGCGCGTAGACCTTGTGCCCGGAGAACACCGCGTAGTCCACGTCCAGCGCCCGCAGGTCCACCGGCCGGTGCGGGGCCAGCTGGGCCGCGTCCAGCGCGATCCGCGCGCCGTGCCTGCGGGCGACCTTGGCCAGTGCGGCGACCGGCCACACCTCGCCGGTCACGTTGGACGCGCCCGTCACCACCACGAGGCGGGGCCCGACGGGGCAGGTCGCCAGTTCCTGGTCCAGCACGGCGACCGCTGCGGCGGCGGAGGACGGCGTGGCGATCCGCCGCACGTTCGGCCCGCGCCACGGCAGCAGGGCCGCGTGGTGCTCGGCGTCGAACAGCACGACCGACGTGTGCCGGGGAAGGCTGCGCGCCAGCAGGTTCAGCGCGTCGGTGGTGTTGCGGGTGAACACCACCGCCTCGGTCGAACGGGCGTTGAGGAAGCGCCGCACCGACTCGCGGGCCTGCTCGTACACCCGCGTCGACACCTGCGAGGCGAAGCCCGCGCCGCGGTGCACGCTGGCGTACCAGGGCAGCAGCTCGTCGACCGCGTCGCGCACCTGCTCCAGGCAGGGGGCGCTGGCCGCGTGGTCGAGGTTGGCGTACTCCACGCGTTCCCCGGTCACCAGCGGCACGCGCAGCGCGGAGCCGACGACACCGGGGATGGCGGGGGTGGTGCTGCGGGGGATGGCGATGGTCATGGTGGTGGCCCTTCGGGTCCTGGGGACCCCGGCGAGGGCCCGCGCTTGCCCGAACGCCGTGTGCGCCGGGCCAGGTCTTCACCGTGGGCACCCCACCGCGGAGGAGGGTTGCCGGCCAGCTAGCACGGGCTTCGCGCTGGCACTCATGACCTTTCGGGGTCGACGCTAGCCGACGTCCGCACCAACCGTCGAGCCCCGCTCAGATGCTGGGAAACGCGGGCTTCCCGCCGTCTTCGCCCTTCCAGCGGGCGTAGCGACCGGCCCGGTCGATCGACCGCAGCCGCTTCTCCGCCGCGTCGCGGGCGGCTTCCGTGGACACCACGAGCAGCTGGTCGTCCTCCTGGAGCCGGGTGGTCGGCTGGGGCGTGAAACCCTTGCCGTCACGAGCGACCAGGCTCACCACGGCCCCTGGCGGCAGGCGCAGTTCGGACAGGTAGACGCCGTGCAGCTTGGAGCCCCGCTGGATGCGGACCTGGAGCAGTTCGGCGCCGAGTTCGTCCAGTGGCGCCGAGTCCACCTGCACCTCCTGCGCCTCGCCCGTCCGCACCAGCCCGAGCAGCTTCGCCAGCGCGGGCAGGGTGCTGCCCTGCAACAGCGTCAGCACCACCACGAGCACGAAGACCGCGTCCACGAGGTCCTGCGAGCCGGGAACGCCCTGGATCACCGGGATGAGCGCGAACACGATCGGCACCGCGCCGCGCAGCCCCGACCAGGCGATGAACACCTGCTCGCGCCACGGCACCTTGAACGGGATGGCCGCCAGCGCGACGGACAGCGGCCGGGC
This sequence comes from Umezawaea sp., assembly GCA_039922235.1. GTDB lineage: Bacteria > Actinomycetota > Actinomycetes > Mycobacteriales > Pseudonocardiaceae > Umezawaea. Next base: position 7,558 of record JBDSAJ010001011.1, on the reverse strand, counting down.
CAGCAGCACCAGCACCGCTCCCGCCACCAGTGCGGGCACGAGCGCGTGCAGCAGCCTGCCGGGCGAGGCGAACAGCCCGAGCAGCACGAACAGCCCGATCTGGGCCAGCCAGCCGAGGCCCTCGGCGAACGACAGCGTGTCCGAGCGGTGCGGCAGCCGCGAGTTCCCCAGCACCAGCGCGGCCGTGTACACGGCGAGGAAGCCGGACGCGTGCACCAGGTCGCCCGCGGTGTAGGCGACCACGCACATCGCGACCGTCGCCAGCGGGTAGAGGCCGGTGGCGGGCAGCGCGGCCCGGCGCAGCGCGGCGGCGCCGAACCAGCCGAGCGCCACCCCGATCAGCCCGCCCACCAGCAGTTCGTAGACCAGCAGCAGCGGTGCGGTCCAGGTGATCGGGTCGGGCGACGCGAGCAGCACCACGGCGATGTACACGGGGGCGTCGTTGATGCCGGATTCCAGTTCCAGCGCGCCGGTCAGCCGTTTGCTCACCCCGACCGCGCGCAGCACGCTGAACACGGCCGCCGCGTCGGTGGACGACAGCACCGCGCCCCACAGCAGCGCCATCCGCCAGTCGAGGCCGAGCAGGTAGTGCAGTGCCGCGCCGGTGGCCGCGACGCTCACCCCGACGCCCACAGTGGACAGTGCGATCCCCAGTCCCAGCGAGGGTTTCACCGCCGACCACCGGGTCGTCAGGCCACCTTCGGCGAGGATCAGGACGAGCGCGACGGTGCCGAGCGACCGGGTCAGGTCGGCGTCCTCGAAGTCGATGCCGAGCACGCTCTCGCCGAGCACGACGCCGATGCCGAGGTACAGCAACAGCGACGGCAGCCCGACCTTGGTCGACACCCGCACCGCGATGACCGAGACGAGCAGGACGGCCGCGCCTATGCCCAGGATGGCCGTGATTCCCAACGCGACCTCCCGGATCATTCTCGACGGTGACGCCATTCTTCCCCGCCGCCACCGAAATGGACTAATCAGACAGGTGATCTTTCTGCTGTTCCGTGCGCAGAGTCACGGACGAATCGACCGCCGGGGACGAACCAGCCGAACGAACCTAGCGGCGCACATACACGACGGTGCATGTTGATCAGTGGACCGCGCGCCACCCCTGTCCGGCGCCGACCCGCTCCACCCCACTCCCCTGCATGGAGTTGAGAACGTTGAAGCTGCGAACACCACTCAGCCGGTCGATCCCGATCCTGATGATCATCAGCGCGCTGGTGGGCACCGGGTCCGCCACCGCGGCACCCGCCGCGCTCGCCGCCCCGAACATCTCGGTGTCGGCCATCCAGGCCGACCTGGCCCAGTTGCAGAGCATCGCGACCGCCAACGGCGGCAACCGCGCGCACGGCAGGCCGGGCTTCAAGGCGTCCATCGACTGGGTGAAGGGCAAGCTGGACGCGGCGGGCTTCACGACCCGCGTGCAGACGTTCACCCGCAGCGGCGCGACGGGCTACAACCTGATCGCCGACATGCCCGGCGGCGACCTGAACAACATCCTGATGGTCGGCGGCCACCTGGACAGCGTCACCGCGGGCCCCGGCATCAATGACAACGGCACCGGCTCGTCGTCGATCCTGGAGGTCGCGCTGGCGGCCAAGGCCAGCGGGACGACCTTCACGAAGCACCTGCGCTTCGGCTGGTGGGGCGCTGAGGAACTCGGCCTGGTCGGCTCGACGTTCTACGTGAACTCCTTGTCCACCACGGAGAAGTCGAAGATCAAGACCTACCTGAACTTCGACATGACCGGCTCGCCGAACCCCGGCTACTTCGTCTACGCGGGGGCCAGCCAGCCCACCGGTTCGGTCGCCGTGCAGCAGACGCTGGTGAACTACTTCACCTCGATCGGCGTGCAGACCGAGCTGACCGAGGTCGGCGGCCGCTCCGACCACGCCGCGTTCGCGCGGGCGGGCATCGCCACCGGCGGCACGTTCTCCGGCGCGGAGGTCACCAAGACCGCCGCTCAGGCGACGAAGTGGGGCGGCACGTCCGGCGTCGCCTTCGACCGCTGCTACCACCGCTCGTGCGACACCACGGCGAACATCAACGTGACCTCGCTCGACCGGCAGGCCGACGCGATCGCGCACACCGTGTGGACGCTGGCCTCCTGACCACCCGCGTGTCTCTCACCCGGTGCCCGGGTGAGAGACACGCGATGTCAACCGTGAGCGCTCAGCGCGACCAGGGTGTCGTCGAGCAGGGTCGCGCGCTCGCACAGGACGTGTGGCGTCGTGGCGCACAGCTGGGCCTGCCCGAGGTAGACCGAGTACGCCAGCACGGCCCGGCGTCGGCTCGCGTCGGCGGAGAAGCCGAGGTCGTGGAACAGCAGCTCCAGGTAGCGGACGCGGCCGTCGGTGACCCGCTTGAGGACCGGTGCGACGATCGGGTCGTCCGCGGCGGCCAGCAGCGCCGCCTCGACCGAGTGGTCGCCCTCGAATTCGTCGAGCACCCGACCGAAGATCAGCCTCAGGCGTTCGAGCGGGTCGGCCTGGGCGCGCACCAGCGCCCGCATCTCCGAGAGGTGCTCGTGCTCCCAGCGCTCGACCGTCGCCAGCAGCAGCGCGTCGCGGTTGGGGAAGTGCCAGTACGCGCTGCCCTTCGTGGCACCGACGCGCGCGGCCAGCGGTTCGACCGCGACGGCCGACAGGCCGCCCTCGGCCAGCGCCTGGAGCGCCGCGCGGGTCCAGTCGTCCCGAGTCAGTCGTCTTCGCTCGGCCACGAGTCCATACGCTACCGTATGGTCGGCTCCGCACGGTGCCGTTCGGATGGTGGTGGACGTTGATCGAGACCCCTGACACCCCGTGGGAAGACCTGACCGGGATCGACCGGCACGCGGCCTGCCTGCGGGCCGCCCGCGCGGGCGACCGCAAGGCGCTGGACGCGCTGGTGGCCGACCTGACGCCGTTGATCTGGCACGTCGCCAGGGGCAACGGCCTCGACCGGCAGGCAGCGGAGGACGTGGCGCAGAACGTGTGGCTCGGCTTCCTGCGCCACCTGCACCGGATGCGCGAACCCCGCGCCCTCGTCGCCTGGCTGCTGGTCACCGCCCGCCGCGAATCCCGCCGCACGTGGCCCGAGTCGAAACGCCTCTCCGCCGAGGAGACGGAGGACATGCCGTCGAACTTCGGCCTCCCCGAGGTGGAAGCCTTGCGGGACGAGCGCGACCGCACGCTGTGGGCGGCTTTCGGGCGGCTGCCCCGGCGGTGCCAGGAACTGCTGCGGTTGACGGTGCTGGACGGGCGCGCGCAGTACGAGGCCGTGTCGGAGGCGTTGGTGATGCCGCGCGGGAGCATCGGGCCCACGCGGGGGCGCTGCCTGAAGAACCTGCGGGCGGAGCTGGAGCAGGGGTGAGCGGGGCCTCCCCGGAGGAAGGCCCCGCCGACATCAGGCCTTGGTGACGTGCACCCGCACCTTCACCCCGTCGCCGACGACGCCGTCGGAACCCTCGGCGACCTCACCGTGGACCACCGACTCCGCCAGTACCTCGCCCGCGAGGAACGCCTCGTGCGCACGAACCGCCCCGACGACCGACTCCGGCACCTGCACCGTCAGCACGATCCGATCGGACACGTCCAGGTCGGCGTCCTTGCGCGCCTGCTGCACCACCCGGACCAGGTCACGGGCCACACCCTCGTCAGCCAGCTCCTGGCTCACCACGGTGTCCAGCACGACCAGCCCGCCGCCACCGGGCAGCGCCGCCGTGGCGGCCGGATCGGTGGCGACCAACCGCTGCTCGTACTCCTCCGGGAACAGCTCGATGCCCGCCGCGACGATCGCGCCGGACTCGGTGGTCGTCCAGTCACCGGCCTTCACGGCCTTGATCACCGTCTGCACCTCGCGCCCGATCCGAGGACCTGCGGCGCGCGCGTTGACCGCCAGCTGGAAGTGGCCGTGCGCGTCGACGTCCGTGGTCAGCTCGACCGCCTTGACGTTGACCTCGTCCCGCAGGATCTCCGCGAACGGCTCCAGCGACGCGACCTCGGCGGCGGCGATGACGAGCTTCGCCAGCGGCAGCCGGACGCGCAGCTTGGCGGCCTTGCGCAGGGACAGGGCCGTGGACGCCACCTGGCGCACGCGGTCCATCGCCGTGACGAGCGCGGCGTCGGCGGGCAGGTCGGCCGCGACCGGGAAGTCCGCCAGGTGCACCGAACGGCCACCGGTCAGCCCCCGCCAGACGACCTCCGTCGTCAGCGGCAGCAGCGGCGCGGCGACGCGGCTCACGACCTCCAGCACGGTGTGCAGGGTGTCGATCGCGTCGGCGTCACCGGACCAGAAGCGGTCGCGCGAGCGCCGCACGTACCAGTTGGTCAGCGCCTCCAGGAACTCGCGGATCAACGCGCACGAACCGGAGATGTCGTAGACGTCCATCGCGGCCTGCACGTCGCGGACCAGGTCGTGCGTCTTTGCCAGGACGTACCGGTCGAGGACGTGTCGCGAGTCGGTGCGGGACGTGCCTTCGTGGTTCGCGGCGTTGGAGTACAGCGCCAGGAAGTACCAGGAGTTCCACAGCGGCAGCACGGCTTGGCGGACGGCGTCGCGGATGCCCCGCTCGGTCACCACGAGGTCGCCGCCGCGCAGGATGGGCGAGGACATCAGGAACCAGCGCATGGCGTCCGAGCCGTCGCGGTCGAACACCTCGTTGACGTCCGGGTAGTTCTTGCGCGACTTGGACATCTTCTGGCCGTCGTCGCCCAGCACGATGCCGTGCGCCAGCACGTTCACGAACGCGGGCCGGTCGAACAGCGCCGTGGCCAGCACGTGCATCGTGTAGAACCAGCCGCGCGTCTGGCCGTTGTACTCGACGATGAAGTCGCCGGGGAAGTGGTCGTCGAACCACTGCGCGTTCTCGAACGGGTAGTGGACTTGGGCGAACGACATCGAGCCGGACTCGAACCAGCAGTCCAGCACCTCGGGGACCCGACGCATCGTCGACCTGCCCGACGGGTCGTCCGGGTTCGGGCGGGTCAGCAGGTCGACGTGCGGGCGGTGCAGGTCGGTCGGGCGCGTGCCGAAGTCGCGCTCCAGCTCGTCCAGCGAGCCGTACACGTCGACGCGCGGGAACTCCGGGTCGTCCGACACCCACACGGGCAGCGGCGAGCCCCAGAACCGGTTGCGCGAGATGTTCCAGTCGCGCGCGTTCTCCAGCCACTTGCCGAACTGGCCGTCCTTGATGTGCTCGGGCACCCAGTTGATCTGCTGGTTGACCTCGACCATCCGGTCCTTGAACTGCGACACGGCGACGAACCACGCCGACACGGCTCGCTGGATCAGCGGGTTGTCGCAGCGCCAGCAGTGCGGGTACGGGTGGTCGTAGGTCTCGTGGCGCAGCAGCAGACCCGCGGCCTTGAGGTCGCGGATGATCGCCTTGTTCGCCTCGAACACGTGCACGCCCTCGTACGGCGGCACCTCGGCGGTGAACTCGCCGCGCGGGTTCACCGGCACGACGACCTCGATGCCCGCGGCGTCCGTGACGACCTTGTCGTCCTCACCGAAGGCCGGGGCGATGTGCACGATGCCCGTGCCGTCCTCGGTGGTGACGTAGTCCGCCGTGAGGATCTGGTGGGCGTTCTCGCGACCAGCGAAGAAGTCGAACGGCGGCGTGTACTTGCGGCCGACCAGGTCCGCGCCCTTGACCCGCGCGACGACCGGCGGCTCCTCGCCCAACTCGCGGGCGTAGGAGGCCACGCGGGCCTCGGCGAGCAGGTAGCGCTCGCCGTTCGCCTCCACCGTCACGTAGTCGACGTCCGGGTGCACGGCGGCGGCCAGGTTGCTCGGCAGCGTCCACGGGGTCGTCGTCCAGATCAGCGCCAGCTCACCGGTCTCCAGGCGCAGACCGACGGTCACGGCCGGGTCCTGCCGGTCGCGGTAGACGTCGTCCATCTTGGTCTCGGTGTTGGACAGCGGCGTCTCGCAGCGCCAGCAGTACCAGAGCACGCGGAAGCCCTCGTAGACCAAACCCTTGTCGTACAAGGACTTGAAGGCCCACATGACGGACTCCATGTAGTCCAGGTCCAGGGTCTTGTAGTCGTTGTCGAAGTCGACCCAGCGGGCCTGCCGGGTCACGTAGTCGCGCCACTGGTCGGCGTACTGGAGCACCGACGTGCGGCAGGCGTCGTTGAACTTCTCGATGCCCATCGCCTCGATCTCGCTCTTGTGCGAGATGCCGAGCTGCTTCTCCGCTTCCACTTCGGCGGGCAGGCCGTGCGTGTCCCAGCCGAACCGGCGCTCGACGTGCTTGCCGCGCATCGTCTGGTAGCGGGGGACGACGTCCTTCACGTACCCGGTCAGCAGGTGACCGTAGTGCGGGAGCCCGTTCGCGAAGGGCGGGCCGTCGTAGAAGACGAACTCGTTCGCGCCGTTGTCACCCGCCGGGCGTGCTTCGACGCTGGCTTGGAAGGTGTTGTCGGCCTTCCAGTACGCGAGCACGTCCTGCTCGACATCGGGGAAGGACGGCTGGGAGGGAACCGCGCCCTCGCCCGCCTTGGGATACGCCATCGTGCTGCTCCTCGCGCGTCGATCCGGCTCACGGGGACGACGCACCTGTTCGGCGCACCGCGGTACCACCCCGCTTGCCGACGCTCACGCGACGGCCACTCTCGATCGGCTGTGACGGGCCGATCCCGTCCGGTTCTACTGAGGCTCGCGCCCGTTCTTCCGGAGGCTCCCCGGTGATGGCCGGATCGATGCCTGATTGATTCAAGGGTAACGCCTGCGGGCGAGCCACTTGTTCCGGGATGCTGAGTGTGATCAACCGACAACGCAGGGGGAATCTGTGCTTCGTCATCGCCTGATCACGACCGTGCTCGCCGCGGGGCTCGCGCTCGCCACGGTCACCGCTCCTGCCTCGGCGTCCACCGACGCCGTTGTGCAGAGCATCGAGTTCAACGCCGAACCGGGCGCGTACCCGGTGGACGGCAAGTCCGGGTACTGGAAGGACCCCGAGCAGGAGGTCAGGATCAGCGAGAGGTTCGTCGAAGGCCGCGGCACGGTGCTGAAGGCCGACGGCGACAACGGGCGCTACTACTTCCGCCTCGAACTGCTGGCGCCCGGCGGAGCGCCGCTCGTTGTGGGTGAGTACACCGCGCAGACGCAGCGACCGACGGCTGACCAGGGTGGGCTCGTGCTGATCTCGGGTGGGCTCGCGTGCCTGGACGTTTCGGGGAGCAGGTTCACCGTGGAGCGGTTGGACCGGGATGAAGCGGGTGTGGTCACGGCGTTGGACGTCGACGTCGAGCAGCACTGCCCGGTGGGCAGTCCGGCCTTCCGGGCCCATCTGCACGTCGGGAGCTGAGCCTGCTGGGGTCCCGTTCGCGCTCGGCGCGGGCGGGGTCCTGGCGGATTGGGCGTGACTGCTGTGGCTTCCGGTGGCTTGGTGGCTGCGGCTTCCAGCGGCTCGCTCGGCGGCTGCGACTTCCAGCGTGCTGTGGCCGATTTGACTCAATGCCAGTAAGTTAAGGCCGCTCAAGATCAACACGTAGCCAGGCGACCTGCACGTGCGCGGCATCGGAAGATCAACTTGGATGCTTAACTTACTGGCATTGCGATTTGACTCGGG
>JBDSAJ010001010.1:0-4486 GCA_039922235.1 Umezawaea sp. | reverse complement strand
GCCATCGCGGTGATCGTCGCGGTGCTGGCGGTGGGCCTGCTGCTCGGCACGGGCATGGGCGCGCTGATCCACTACTTCGAGATCCAGCCGTTCATCGCCACGCTGGTCGGGCTGTTCTTCGCCAGGGGCCTGTGCCTGACGATCAGCACCTCGGCGCCGTCGATCGACAACGGCCTGTTCACCTCGATCGCCCAGACGCAGATCCCGCTGGGCGGCGACACCCACGTGTCGATCAGCGTGCTGATCGCGCTGGCCGTCGTCGCCGTCGCGGGGTACCTGCTGCACTACACCCGCTTCGGCCGCACCGTGTACGCGGTCGGCGGCAGCGAGCAGTCCGCCGTCCTCATGGGGCTCAAGGTCGCCCGGACCAAGATCTCGGTGTACGCGCTGAGCGGGTTCTGCTCGGCGCTGGGCGGCCTGCTGCTGGTGTTCTACAAGCTGTCCGGTGACCCGCTGAGCGCCATCGGCACCGAACTCGACGCCATCGCGGCCGTGGTGATCGGTGGCACGATCCTGTCCGGCGGGTCCGGCTACGTCGTCGGCACGGTGCTGGGTGTGCTCGTGCTGGGCATGATCCAGACCCTGATCGACTTCGACGGGACGCTCAGCTCGTGGTGGACCAAGATCGTCATCGGCGGTCTGCTGTTCCTGTTCATCGTGCTGCAACGCCTCATCGCGCGTCGGTGATCGCGCCCTGCCTCTGCTCTGTGACGCGGCGGCACCTGGCGGTCGACGCGGTGCTCGCGCTGGCCGTGGAGGCGGGCGTCGACTGCGTCGAGTGGTGCGATGAGCCGCACGTCCCGCCGGGGGACCGCTATGCCGCGGAACACGCCGCCAAGTCCACCGCTGCGGCCGGTCTGCGGGTCGCGTCCTACGGCTCGCGCTACCGCGTGGGCGCTGAATGCCTGGTGGGGTTCGACGCGGTGCTGGACGCCGCGCGGACCCACGGTGCGCCGAGGGTCCGCGTCCGCGCGGGCGCTGTCGCCGCGCGGAACAGCACGCCCGACCAGTGGGCCGCGGTGGTGCGGGACGCCCGCATCGTCGTGAACCGGGCTGCCGACGTGGGCGTGGAAGTGGTGTTCGCGTGGGAGGAGGGCACGCTCGCCGACAGTGCGCGCACCACCGCCAGGCTGCTCGCCGACATCGACCGGCCGACCGCGCTCGCGTGCTGGCAGCCGAGGATCGGGATGACCCCGTCCGAGGCCACCGCCGAACTGGACCTGCTGGCGCCCAGGGTGGCCGGGGTGCACGTGTTCTCGTGGTCGGCGGGCAGGCTGCGCAGCCCGCTGGCCGACCGGGCCGAGCTGTGGCTCGACGTGGTCGACCACCTGGTCGCCGCCGCCCGGCCCGTCGACGTGTACCTGGAGTTCGTCCCCAACGACGACCCGGTCGCCCTGCGCCGCGAGGGGACTAGCCTGCGCGCGCTCGCGGACAGCGCCCGAAAGTCCGTTCGACGACGGAACTAGAATTCCATTCGATTCTCGGAGTCGATCTCCGAAAAATATTGTCGAATTGTTCGATAACACTTCATATGAGTGTTTATGAACTCTCGTTGACGTATTTGTTAAATACTCCGTAGCGTTGAGGCGCCACCGCCTGGCAATGCTATCGGAGGTAATCCATGAAAGTGACCGGGGCAGGGCTCGCCGCGCTCGCGATCATCGTGTCGATGTTCATTACACCGAATGCCCAGGCTGCAGGGAGCACATTCCCGACGCCGGTCGGGACGCCGAAGCCGGTCAGCGCCACGATCAAGGTGACCAGCTCGTACGACGGTGGTCTCAAGCGCCACTACGGAACCGGCGCCCTCGGGTCGGGCGGGCAGAACGAGGGCCAGGACCCGATCTTCCAGCTGGCCAACGGCGCCACGCTGAAGAACGTGGTCCTGGGCTCGCCCGCCGCGGACGGCGTGCACTGCCTGGGGACCTGCACGCTGATCAACGTGTGGTGGGAGGACGTCGGCGAGGACGCGGCGACGTTCAAGGGCACGTCCGCCTCGCAGGTGATGACCATCGACGGGGGCGGCGCGCGCAAGGCGTCGGACAAGGTGTTCCAGCACAACGGGCCCGGCACGATGGTCATCAAGAACTTCCAGGTCGACGATTTCGGGAAGCTCTACCGGTCGTGCGGGAACTGCTCGAAGCAGTACAAGAGGAACGTGGTGCTGCAGAACATCACCGCGTATTCCCCCGGCAAGGCGCTCGTCGGGATCAACACGAACTACGGCGACACCGCGAAGTACTCGAACATCACCATCGTCGGGGACTCGAGCAAGAAGATCGCGGTGTGCGACAAGTACAAGGGCGTGACGAGCGGAGAGCCGACGAAGATCGGCAGCGGGGCCGATTCGACGAATTGCCTCTACACCTCGTCGAACATCACCTACCGCTAGTGCACCGTGGAGCCCCCGGCCCGAATCGGGCCGGGGGCTCCACGCGCGCTACTGGAAGACCCAGGTCGCGTCCGCGCGGCCCACGGCGTCGGACACCGGCTGCAGGAGCACGTCGACCCCGGTGTGCCGGATGAACCGGCCGGGGAAGTTGGTCGACTCGAACGACGCGGCGGAGGAGTTCGCCAGTCCCGCCCGCTGCTGGAAGCTCGCGTCGGCCCGGAACACCGCCGTGCCGTCGTTCTTCTCGACGTAGAGCACGTTGTCGCGGTGCCGCAGGTAGTAGCCGGGGAAGTTGGTGGACTCCAGCGACACCGAGCCACCGCCGCCCAGACCCGTGACGACCCGGTACTGCGAGTCGGCGAGGTTCGCGACGTTCGACTCGATGCGGGCGCGGTACTCCCAGTGCCGCAGGTAGCGGTCGGGGTAGTTGTAGGACTGGAGCCGGACCGGCGTCGGGCCGTCGGCGACCGGGATGCCGAAGTTCGGGGTGCCGTCGGCGTTCCAGTACAGCTTCTGCACGCGGGTGCGGCGGTTCGGGTCGTACAGCGGGTCGCCGGTGATGTCCCGGTAGGACCGGTCGTGGTAGACCAGGATGTCGTTCTGCCCGTCCTCGGACGTGGTGAACGAGTTGTGGCCCGGCCCGTACTGGCTGGTGGCCGCGTTGGTGGTGAACACCGGGTTCGGGTTCTTCACCCAGGACGCCGGGTTGAGCAGGTCGCTCGACGCCGAGGCGGTCAGCAGCCCGAGGCAGTAGTTCGCGTCGGTGGCGCTGGCGGAGAAGGACATGAAGACCTTCCCGTTGCGCTGCAGGACCGCGGGGCCCTCGTTCACCTTGAAGCCGCGGGTTTCCCAGTCGTGCGTGGGCACCGCGATCCGGACCGGTGTGCCGGTGATGGCCTTCGGGTTCGCCATCTTGGCGATGTAGATGTTCGAGCCGGTCGCGATGCCCGGCTCGGACTGGGCCCAGGCGAGGTAGCGCACGCCGTCCACCTCGAACGTCGTCGCATCCAGCGAGAAGGTGTCCCAGGCCGTGGTGATCCGCGTCGGCGCTGACCAGGTGCCGGTCAGCGGGTTCGCGCTGGAGGACTCCATGACGTACATGCGGATGCGGAACGGCTCGTCGGCGCGGCCCGCGGTGAAGTAGACGTACCACTTGCCGTTGATGGAGTGGAGTTCCGGCGCCCAGATGTTGGCGCTCAGGTCACCACTGGTGTTCTTGCGCCAGATGACCGTCTCCGGGGCGGTGGACAGCCCCTGGATCGTGGTGGCCCGGCGCAGGACGACCCGGTCGTACTCCGGGACGGACGCGGTGAAGTAGTAGTACCCGTCGGTGTGCCGCGAGATGTGCGCGTCGGCCCGCTGGTTGATCAGCGGGTTGGTGAAGCGCGAGGGGGCCGCGGTGGTCGCCGGTGGCGCGAGGGACAGCGCCACCAGGAGGGCGGTGAGCACGGTTGCCGTCCGCCGGATGATCGATTTTCGTGGTGTGAGGAGCAAAGTGCCCCTTCCCGAGGAGTCCGCAGGGAGACCACGTCAGTGTTAGCGTTAACAAGCTGGACGTCAATACGTCACACTGGTGTATCGCGGACTTCCTGAATAGACCGATCGGTGGGGCCCGCGTTGAACGCGGGCCCCTTACCGTCAATTCCTAGCGCAGTGCGCAGGGAGCGAACTGCTCAAGACCTTCCGGCTTGGCGGCAATGCGGCCGATAGCCGTTTCGATGCGGTTGAGAGCGGCGACCCGCTTGTCCTTCAGCGGTCCGAGGATCGCGTTGTTGACGAAGTTCGGACCACCCTGGCCCTTGGTGTCGACCAGGCGCTTGTTGGCTTCGGCGATCTGGTTGTCGAGGTTGGCCAGTTCCTTGGTGACCTCGGCCTGGGCGCCCGCGGGGACGGCCGGGATGACCGGGCTGGGGCAGGCGATGGCCCCGCCGCCGCCCGCGGCCGGAGCTGCCGCCGTGGTGGTCGCGGCAGGCTTCGCGGCACCGGTGTTGCCCGCCGCGGGGGCGGCCTGACCTGCGCCTGCGAGTTCGCAGCGGGCGAACTTCTCCAGGCCTTCCGGCTTGGCGGCGAGGCGGCCGATGGCGGTTTCGATGC
>JBDSAJ010001009.1:0-6701 GCA_039922235.1 Umezawaea sp. | reverse complement strand
GATCGACCTGAACACCCTGGTCTGGACGATCGACGACTGAGCGCTCACGCGCACCAGTCGACGACCGCGAGTCCCTCAGTCAGACACCGCGTGTCCCTCAGTCAGACACCCCGAACTCCGCGTTCGGCCCCCTCCTCCGCCCTCAGGACCGCCCGAACGTTCCACTCGGGGTGTCCGAGTGTTCGACTCGCGGGGGTTCTAGCGGCGGGGCGGCTCGAAGCCGGACCGTTCCAGCAGTGCGGCGGCCTCCAATGCCATCCAGCCGCCGAGTTGCACTGACAGGTCGCTCTCCGGCCGTCGCTCCCGTGCGGGTGCGACGGCCTGGTCTGTCCACTCAGGACCGAACAGCGGGCCGCTCACCGCGACGGTCCGGTTGTTCCACACCGCTTCCGCCGACGAGAACACGATGTCCGCCGCGATGTCGGCGGCCGCGGTGCGGTCCAGCCCCGGCAACGTGATCGCCGCCTGCGCCAGGTACCGCAGCAGGATGCCGCCGAACAGGCCGCCGTCACCGCCGCCGTGGCCGCGCAGCACGCCGTCGACGGCCAACTCCTTGTCGATCGCGCGCACCAGCCGTTCGGCCCGGTCCAGCGCCGTCAGCGACTCCCCGGCCAGTTCGAGGTTCGCGCCGAGCAGCACCCCTTGGCAGTACGAGTAGATCGTCGTCTCGATCTCGCGGATCTCGCCGTTCGGGTGCACGTGCAGGCCGTCCCACGCCAACCCGGACTCCGGGTCGACCAGGTTCGCCTCCATCCAGTCCACAATGGACTTAGCTCGGCCGAGGTCGCCCCGCGACCCGCCCGCTTGGGCGAGGCGCGCGAAGAAGATCGCCGTCGGCCCGTTCGCGGGCACGTTCTTGAAGTCGTCGTTCCGCTTCCACCAGATCCCGCCACCGCCGTGGTCGGTCCAGCCGTCGCGCAACCGCGTCGCGATCGCGCAGACCGCGCTCGGGCGCGTCACGCCGGCGTGCTTCGCCGCCCGCAGCAACGCCAACCCGAGCCACGCCACGTCGTCGTAGAAGTCGTTCGTCCAGCCGACCAGGTTCCGCACCCGCACACCGCGCACCAGCCGCCGCACGACCTGCCGCCGCGCCTCGTTCGGCGACCGCAGTTGCGCGTCGACCACGCAGTCCAGCAGGTGCGCCTGCCACCAGTAGTTGAACCGGACGTGCAGGTGCCCCCGCCAGTCCATCGGCCAGGCGGCGACGCCCAACAGCGTGCCCGGCACGCCCCAGACCCGGCGCAGGTGGCGCGACTGCACGGCGCGCTCGGCCACTCCTGCCCGAGCAGCCAGCAGCTTCGGTGTTGACCTCTCGACCGTCACGACGCCATCGTGATCTCTTGACCGTTCAAGACGCTCGGTGGAACACGCCGCTGGTCCGGCTCGGGTGAGCCGGACCAGCGCGAGCGGGTCCGCTCAGCTCGGAAAGGTGCCGCTGGTGACGTTGACGAACGTCCCGGTGATGGCCCCCGCCTGGTCGGACGCGAGGAACACCGCCGTGGCCGCCAGCTGCGCGAGCGTCGGGGACCGCTTGGTCATCCGCATCCCGTCGAGGTGCTGGAGCAGGCCCTGGAACGCCGCGGCGTCCATCCGCGGCTGCCCGCTGTGCGCGGCGATCTTCTCCGGGGACAGGGTCTCCGGCAATCCGGACGTCCACAGGCCGACCACCCGCACACCCGCCGGACCGACCTCCGCGGCCAAGTTGCGCACGAGCGCGTCGGTGGCGGCATCGGCCGGACCGGTGCCGCCCATCATCGGGCTCCCGTTGGCGGAGCCACTGTCCAGCGCGAGGATCACACCGGTCCCCTGCTTCACCATCCGCCGTGCGGCCGCCCGTGCGGTGATGTAGTTCGCGGTGACGCGGGTGACGATCGGACGGGTGAAGTCCGCGGTGGTCATGTCGATCAGCGGAATTCCCTGGACGTCACCGCCGCTGACCAGGTTGAACGACACGTCGACGGCGCCGACCGACCGCGCGTGCTCCTCGACGGCGCCCTCGTCCAGCACGTCCAGCTCCGCGATCTCGGCATGTCCGCCCACCGACTCGATCTCCTTCGCCGTGCGCTCCAGCGACTCGCGGGTGCGGCCGACGAGGTGCACCCGCGCCCCAGCTCCGGCGAACGCGGCGGCCACCGCACCACCGATCGCGCCACCCGCGCCGTACACGACCGCGTTCTTGTTCTCCAGCGTCATGACCTGCTCCTCGACTAGGGCTCCGGTAGTGACCAGAACGCTATGACCGCAGGTCGGAGCTGGAATCAGCATCGCTATCAGTACTTCTCGGACCAGTACTGTCGTGGTGTGCTGCACGGGCGGGACGACGAACTGGCGATGATCGACAAGCTGTTGGCCGACGCCCGCTCCGGGGCGGGCGGCGCACTGGTCGTGCGCGGCGAGCCCGGTATCGGCAAGACCTCGCTGCTCGACCACGCCGCGGCCCGCGCGACCGGCTTCCGGGTGCTGCGGGGCAGCGGCGTCGAGTCCGAGTCCGCGTTGCCGTTCGCGGGGCTGCACCTGTTGCTGCGGCCCGTGCTCGACCATCTCGACGCGGTTCCCGGCCCGCAACGGGTGGCGCTCGCGGGCGCGTTCGGGCTCGGCGACGGCGGCGGCGACCGGTTCATGATCGGTGCGGGGCTGCTCGCACTGCTCGCCGACGCCGCTGAGCGGACGCCGCTGCTGTGCGTCGTCGACGACGCGCAGTGGCTGGACCGCGCGTCGACCGACGCGCTGCTGTTCGCCGCCCGGCGCCTGGGTCAGGACAGCGTGGTGCTGCTGTTCGCGGTCCGCGACTACGCCGACGCGCTCGCCTCGACCGGCCTCCCCGAACTGGTGCTCGGCGGGCTGACCGTCGACGCGGCGACGGCGCTGCTCGCCGCCCGCGCCCGCACTCTGCCCGCCGGGCTACGGGCCCGGCTCATCGCCGAGACCAGGGGCAACCCGCTCGCGCTCGTAGAACTGCCCGCGACCATGTCCGCGCACGCCGCGAGCCCGCTGCCGCTCACCAGCCGGGTGCTCGACGCGTTCCACCACCAGGTCCGCTCACTGCCCGCCTCGACCAGGACGTTCCTGTTGACTGCGGCGGCGGACGACAGCGGCGAACTCGACGTCTTGCTGCGGGCGGCCGCCGACCAAGGCATCGACCTGGCCGACCTGGCGCCCGCCGAGGAATGCGCACTGGTCGCCCTCGTGGACGGCACGCTCGTGTTCCGGCACCCGCTGGTGCGCGCGGCCGTTTACCACGGCGCGCCGCTCGGCCAACGACTCGCCGCCCACCGCTCGCTCGCCGACGCGTACGACCCGCTGCGCGACGCGGACCGCCGGGCCTGGCACCTCGCGGCCGCGGCGGCAGGGCCGGACGAGTCGGTCGCCGAGGCACTGGCTGTGGCCGCCGGACGGGCCTCCGCCCGCGGCGCACACGCCGAGGCCGCCGCAGGCTTCGACCGCGCCGCCCAGCTCACCCCGGACCGGGCCGCGGCGGTCGGCAGGCGCACGCTCGCCTGCGAGGCCGCAGTGCGCGACGGGCAACCAGACTGGGCGGCGACACGGGCGAGACGGGCGCTGCCCGACGTGTCCGACCCCGCGCTCCGGGTGCGGCTCACAACCGTCCTGGCGCGCGCGGATGTCGTGAACACGGACTACCGGCACGCACACGAGCTGTTCACCGCCAACGCGAAGGAGTTGGCCGCGCACGACCCGACAGCCGCGTTCTGGACGTTGACCGAGGCCCTGCACGCGGCCTGGTCAGCACCGGACCTCGTCGAGCGCACCATCGCCGAGTTCGACCAGATCGGCCTCCCGCCGGACGACCCGCTGCGGTCGGTCGACCACCTCATCCGGTGGGCAGCGCTCCACCTCCTCGACCGGGACCCGGTCGGCCTGCCCCCGCTCGACGACACGCTCGACCGCGCACGGGCCGTGGCGGGGGCGGACGGGCTGGTCGAGGTCGCGAGCCGGGCGCTGATGGTCGGTCGGGATGACGTCGCCGCGGCGCTCGCCGACCTCGTGGTGGCCGACGCCCGTGACCGCGGGACGACCGTGCCGCTTCCGGACGGGCTCGGTTTGCAGACGTTGACCAGCACGTTCCTCGGCAGGCCGCGGGACGCGCGGGTCAGCGGCGTCGAGGGGCTGCGACTGGCGCAGGACGCGGGCCACCCGTCGTGGATCGCCTACGCCGCAGCCGTGCTCGCCTACGCGGCGGCGACCGAGGGCGACGAAGACGCGTGCCGGTCCAACGCCGCGCTCGTCCAACCCGGCGCATCGGCCGCCAGCACGGCATGGGCGCAAGCCGCGCTCGCGCTGCTGGATCTCGGCCACGGCCGCGCGGGCGACGCGTTCGACCGGCTGGGCAAGGCGATGACCGGGCCGACCCGGTTCCAGGTGGCGACCGTGCGGTCGGTGCCCGACTACGTGGAGGCAGCGGTCCGCCTCGGTCGCGGCGCCGAGGTCGCCGAACCGCTGGCCCGGTACTCGAGGTGGGTGGGCCGCATGGGTCAGCCGTGGCTCAACGCGTCCCTCGCGCGGTGCACCGCGCTGCTCACCGACTCGCCCGCCGCCTACCTTGCCGCGCTCGCCGACCCCCGGCCGCTCGGCCGAGCCAGGTCGGCCCTCGTGCACGGCGAGTGGCTGCGCCGGTCACGCCGCAAGAGCGAGGCACGTGCGCCGTTGACCGAGGCGTTGCGCACCTTCGAGGACCTGTCGTCGACGCCGTGGGCCAACCGGGCGCGCGCAGAACTGGCCGCGTCGGGCGCGGCCGTGCCGGAAGCGCGGGCGCCGGACGCGCTGGCGACGCTCACCCCGCAGGAACTGCAGATCGCCCGGCTGGCCGCGACCGGGCTGGGCAACCGGGAGATCGCCGCGCAGCTCTACCTGAGCCCCCGCACCATCGCCCACCACCTGTACAAGGCCTACCCGAAGCTGGGCATCACGTCCCGAGGCGAACTGGCGGCGTTGATCCAGCCCGGTGGAACAGGTCCCAGTGGTACAACGCCATCGCGACCGAGGTCGTGAGGTTGTAACTGGACACCAGCGACCGCATCGGCAGCGACACCAGGTGATCGGCCCTCCGGCGCAACGCGTCGGACAGTCCGTGCCGCTCGGACCCGAACGCGAGCACCGCGTCGGACGGGATCCGCACGTCCCGCACGTCCTCCCCGTCCGCGTCGAACGCGAACACCGGCCCGTGCAGGCCGTTAAGCCTGTCGACCTTGCCGACGGGGACCGCGAAGTGCAGCCCGGCACTGCCGCGGAGGACGTTGGGGTGCCACGGGTCGACGTCGCCGATCGACAGCACCCCACCCGCACCGAGGCCCGCCGCGACCCGGATGACCGCGCCGAAGTTGCCGAGGTTGCGGGGGTTGTCGAGCAGGACCAGCGGGGCCGTGCGGTCCTCGAGGAGGCCGTCCACGTCGACGTCGGGCCGTTGAGCGAACCCCGCGACGCCCGTGGGATGGGTGCGGCCGACGAGCCTGGCGAACTCGGCCTTGTCGACCTCCCGCACCTGCTGGAACTGGTCGAGCAGATCAGGCGCGTGCGACTCCGCCAGTGCCAGGGCTTCGGCGCGGTTCGTCGTCAGGAACGGATCGACCTCTGCCCCGAACCTCACGGCGTGTTTCACCGCGTGGAACCCCTCCAGAACGATCACATGCGCATCCTACGGCGCTCTGGTAACGAGCAGTGATGCATGTCACGCGTGGCGATGACGAGTCGCAGCAAGATCAACTCTTAGCGTACGGCAATCTGTCCGACTAGGATTGCGAGGACTCATTGTTTCGGTGTGCCATGGTGCTGACCGGCGGAGAAGGCGGCAGCGGCGGGGAAGGCAACAAGTAAGCAGTCGCCTTCACCCGACCAGGGCACACCGAACTACGGTTGCGCTCCCGACCTCAGGTCGAGTCGCATTCCGAATTGCTTGTTCGCAGGCGCGTCGAGCACGGTGAGCATCGTCTCCACCTGTCCTGACCTGGTCGGTTCGCTGGTGAGCGTGGAGTCGTCCGCCGTCAGGCCAAGCCTGTCGTGGAAAACGCCGAAGCCCGGCGGTAGGACGACCACGTACTTCACCTCTTCGACTGGCTTGTCGAAGATGAGCACGAAGTCTTCCTGTCGGTGACCTCGCATCAGCGGCGCGCACTTGGCGGGCCACTGGAGTTCGACGACGAAGCTGACCACGTCGTCCCGACTCGCGGGCTCGGTCAGGTGCACCAAGACCTTCAACCTGTTCCGCGCGATCCAGTCGTACGTGTAGTCGTACCGGGTGCGGCCTTGAACGCTCCGCACGTTGAGCCGCACTCGGGGTTTCAACCGGTCAGGCCAGTCCCAATGAGGCCCGGCCACAACGCTGACGAAATCCAGCACGTCGCACTCGACGACGGCCGAGACCTCGATCGTCTCGCGAACGTCGCCGTTGGCCTGCACGATGATCTCGTGCGCCCAACGCAGCACACGCCATTTCTGTCCACGCGATTCCAAGTTGTCGCACTGGCGGCGGAGAACAGCGCGCTCCCCATCGGTCTTGTGACGCCACTCGATCTTGTTCGCGACCAGGAGAAAGTAAAGTCCGAGCACACCGATGACCACTGCGACGATTGCCGCGGCCTTCACGGCGGCGGACCCGAGCAGGGCGCTGAGCAGGCCACCGAAGGCCATGATGCCCAGCACTGCCTCGACCAGGCCGAAGGGGCCGGTGTGGATGACGTAGTCCTGCA
>JBDSAJ010001008.1:0-8519 GCA_039922235.1 Umezawaea sp. | reverse complement strand
TTGGCAGATGTCCTTTGCTCACGCGTTGATGGAACCGTCGCAAGTCCCATTATCGCAGTTCAGAGGGCATCTGCTTTCATGTCTGGAGGCATTTCAGCTCACAATCCTCGGTGGATTGAGGCTGAGGCTCTGTCCGAGATCAATCTCGACGCCACGGTCGATCGGCTAGTCGAGAAGGGCTACCTCCGGGAAGTAGACGGCCAGCTGCACACCTGCGCATGCCCGGTGGTACGCGCCCAGCGCCGGCGATCGAATATTGCTGGCGAGATCCAACACCTCGTTCAGCGTGTGCACGCCACGCTCGAGGTCCGTGATCTGCTGTACCGCGATCTGCTCCACTATGCGTGGCATGCCGACCAGGCAGAGACAGCGCTGCGCTCAAAGGAGGAAAAGCAGGCGATCGCACGCCGCGCGACCGACGCGCGAATGTCCGACCGTACACCGTTCGACATGCGCACCGTGTGCACAGAAGCGGCCCGTCGTGCCGATCTCATGCGGGAGGACGTGGACGTCTACTGGGAGAGTTGCGACGGTGAGCCCACGTGGATTGCAGGTCCTGAGGCGCCGTACGCCTACATGGTCCGCGAACTACTCACTAACGCGATCAGCGCGGTTGGCGATCGCCATGGAGGCCAGTCAAGGTGTGTGTGGCTTTCATTGGATGTCGATGAAGGCACTGCGACAGTGGCCGTAAGCGATAACGGACCGGGCTTTCCGAACGACTTCTTGGAAGCGTTCGCGCAACGTCGCCCACTGCTCCGGACAGACCAGCCAGACCGCGGCAACATTTTCCACAAGCTTCGCCTCTACGCAGAGGAGAACGGTGCCAAGTACGAACTCGGCGAACCTGATGGGGGCGGCGCAGTCATCTCGGTCCGCCTGCGTCTGGTGAGACGATGAGCTTGGGGAGCGAGAGATGATCAGGATCGAGATCTTGGACGGCCGAGTGGACGTGGCATGGAACGGCGACAACCGCGTGACGCTCATCCAAGACGAGGCTTGGCTCGTCGTGGCTCTCGCGTTGGCCCCTGACGCCGGACTGCAGGCTGTCACCGTCAGGGACGAGTTGGGAGTCGATATCCAGTCGGGGGCACTGCGCAAACGGATCGAACGGCTGAAGACACGAACCGGGCTCACCACGATCTCGCGGGACGTCAAGTCCAACAAGGTCTACCGGCTCGACACGACGGAGGTCCTCGTTGACGCGCTGCGCTACCTAGACTTGGCCGAAGAGGTCCGTCGCACTGACGAGGCCCCAAACGGCGCGCTCGACACGGCCCGATCATTGTGGAAAGCCGGGCCGCCGTCCTTCACCGGACTGCCCAACCCCGCGCCCGAGGCCTATGACCGCCTATACCAGGCCCACGACTACTTGATGTACAGAAGTCGACGCATTCTCATCGTGGACGACCAAGTCGGTGACCTGCTCGCCAGTCGGCTGGGCGCGCAGCGCTGCGAGGTCGCGCACGACTTCAAGGAATACGAGCAGCTCGTGCCACGCCTTGACGACTTTGATCTCGCTGTGGTGGACCTGCATCTGACACAGTCCTACGCTGACGCCACCGGGGATGCCATCGTCCGGCAGATCAATTCGTTGGCTACAGGATTGCCGGTTGTGATGATCACGTTGCGGCCGCCGGAGAATCGATCGGTGCCGGAGTGGATCCGATCACTCGGCCTGGTCGACGTCATCTTTAAGGCCGGCGATGAGCCTGAAGCGGACATGGCCTTCGTCGCGCAGCGCGTTGATGACCTGCTGAGAGAAGGACCTGTCGAGCGGGCCTGCGACCAGTTGATGCAGCGCGTGCAGAAGCTTCGCCGAAAAGCCCGTGAGCGGCTGCGGCCAGGCCTGTCCGAGGCGGAGTACGGCAACGCAATCGAGCGCATGGAACGGGATGCAGACCGGATCGGTCGACTCGCCTCGGCAAACCGCTTGGCTGACGCCAGGGTGGAAACTGAGCGCTTCATTGCGGCTTACGGCGAATGACAGTCCGATCCGAAGAAACATCCCTCACGGCGTCCGACCCCGCCGGGTTGTTCGTCCGACGGCCTGGCTGGCCAGGATCGCCAACCGCTCGTGGACGTAGCCATGCAGGGCATAAAACCGGCGTTCGGGTTCTTGCCTGACACTGCGGTACAGCGTCGACTGCAAGGCTCGGACCTTGTCCAGAGGACGCCGCGCTTGGCGGCCAGTGTCTTTCGGCGGGTGGAATCTCAAGGTGACGCCATCAGGATCAGACGCCGGGTGAGGGCGGATCGATCTCAGGCTGCGGTTCAGGTAGGTATTCAATGTCGTTGACCACGCTGGGGGATCCGCGCTCTGGCACCACTGTCCGCACCGCCTCGGCGTGCAGGGGCCGGTGTAGGCGCTGTTCCCGCTCACGGTGTTCGAGTTCATGTTCGTGAGACGGCATGTGCTGACGGAGTTGGTGTTCAGCACGAAGGGTCTCGACCAGCTCAGCCTGGCGAGCGTGGTGTTCGGTAACGCGAGACACTTGTCGTTCGGCTACGGAAGCAGCGTCGGCGTCACGGTGTCGAGCCACAATGCGGGCGTGCGGGTAGTCTTCTCCGATTGCCCTCACGCGGGCTTCGATGCGTCGAGGGTCAGGTATCTGCCCGAATTGCTGTTTCAAGGCTGCGGCTCGCTGCGCGTGGGCAAGACCGTCGGCTTGTGCTTGCTCCTCGGTCAAGCGCAGTTGCTCGGCGCGTTCGATGAGCTCTGTCCGACGTGACCTGGCGTGCTTCCCCTGCCTCTGGAGCTCATGCTCGAGGTCGCCGCGTTCTACCGCTGCGTTCTGTGCGCGCTCCCGAGCGGCCGACCACTCCGTTCGCAGTCGAGCGGTTTCAGCGGCTGCGGCGGCAAGCGCACGCGCGGATGCCAGGTTCGCGTCCAGCGCCTGAACGTGAGCACCAGTGTCGGTGGCGGCGGCAGCCCGCAACTGCGCGGCTCGGTCTTCGGCTTCTGCCCGCCTGGTGGCGAGGGTGCGCAAGTCGCGTTCGTGGTCGTCGATGGCCTGGCGCAGCGCGTCGTCGGTCATCCAGCCGTAGGTGCGGGAGGTCCAGTTCGGCGTCGAACCGACCTCGTGGACGTCAGCTTCGGGCTCGGGTGTTGTGTCCCGTTCGGTGATCTGCTGGTCTACGGCGCGGTCGAACACCGACACCAGGAACGCGGACAGGTTCCGGATCCCGGTCCGGTCGACCGTCTCCGGGGGGATCGACGCCAGCGCGCGTGGGACGTCGACATCGGCTTCGAGCGCATCCTCGACGCGCTGGGCGAAGATACCGAAAGCCGGACCGGCGATGACGCGGTCAGCCAACTCGGTGCGAGCCGACCAGGCTTCCTGAAGGTAGTCGGCGGCCGTGCGGCGGCGGTGACGCTCGGCCGCCGCACGGTCGGCAGCACGGAACTCGCGGTCGATCTTGTCCCGTTCGTGCTCCACGATCCGGTGCAGCGAGTAGGCGGTGAACCGGGCCTTGTCCGCGATGGTGGGACTGTCGACCTTGGCCAAAGCCACCTTGGCCAGCAGGTCTCTCGGGTCGAATCCCGCCGCCATGTGCCGCTCGAGTCCGCGCACCACGGCACCGAAAGCAGGGGCGGAGATGACTTCTTCGGCCAGTTCGGGTCGGGTGGGCCATGCTTCGCGCAGCAGGTCTCCCGCTTGGTCTCGGGCCTGTTCCTGGTCACGGCGTCGGGCCGCGCGGTCGTGGTCGCTGGCGGCTTGGCCGCTTTTGATCCGTTCCGCGGCGTCGTTGATGGCCCATGCGGTGAACCTGGTCTTGTCGATGATCTGGTCGGACCCGATCGTGTCCAGAGGCACCTCAGCGAGCACTTCGTAGACGTCAAGGGCGGAGTTCTCGACATCGCCAAGGCTGGTGGCCACCGCACTGAACGCGGTTCCGGCGATGATCTGTTCGACCAGGGCAGGTTCGTGTCGCCAGACCTCGCGCAGCAGCACCGCGGCAGTGGCAGCGAGCCGCTCGGCCTCAGCCTGACGTTCCGCCCGTGCTCGTCGACCTTCTGCGGTCTGGTGCGCGCGGTCGTCTCGGCGGCGCTGTGCTTCTCGTCGCGCGGCCTCCGCGTCGCGTTCCCGTCGGATCCTCTCGTCGTGGTCGGCTTGGCGGGCGTGGGTGTCGGCCTCGGTGCGGAATTCCGGTAGGCCGAGTTGGACCACGACGGGGAAGTCGTCGGGTGAGGTTTCGGTGTTGCGGGCGCGTTCGGCGAGCTTTTCCAGGACCCGGTCGTCCCGTTCGCCTCGAGTCGTGGGCACCCCACGCACGTGGGTGTCCAGTTCGGTTTCCAGTTCTTCGCGTGCGCCGAACAGCCAGACGCTGGTGGCGTGGCGGCTGGTGGCGACGTGCGCGGCGGGGTTGTCCGCGCCGGCGGCGGCGAACAGCACGGTTCCGCCGAATTGGTCGCCGTCCGGGCCACCCCACTGGTCTTTGACCGTCAGCCCTTCACTCTTGTGGACCGTCATCGCGTAGCCCAGTTCGACGCCTCCGATGGCCACGTATTTGGGCAGCAGACGCGCGGACAGCGTCGTGACACCGTCGGCGTCGTGTTGCTGCCACTGTGCGGTGATGGTGCCGTCGACGTCGATGGCGTGTACCACCGCGCGGAAGCCGTTGAGGACCGGGACGTCGGAGAGGTCGGGGCTGCGGTAGGCGTTGGTGCGCAGCAGGATGTGGTCGCCGACGTGGAGGCGCTGTGTTCCTCCTCCGGCCAGGTCGTAGTTGCGGCCTTCGCCGAGTTCGCCTTCGTGCAGTCGCATCGCTTGGGCGGCGTCGTTGAGGCGGCGCACTGTGAGGTTGGTGGCGGCGAGCATCACCAGGCCGCGGATTTCGGTGTGGGGGTCGGGTGCGCCTTGGCGTTGTTCCCACCATGAGGAGAGCATTGCCGCGGTTGCCTCGGTGGCGGTTTCGGTGGCGACCAGTCGCCCTTTGCCCGACCAGGTCGAGAGTGCTTCGGCGTAGCGGGCGTCGCGCCAGGCGGCGATGGCCTCGCGTTCGTCCTCGTCGGCTTGGCGTCGGTTGTCCCGAAGGACGGCGCCGTCGGCGAGTTCGTGGACGTGTCCGAACAGTGATCCGACGCCGACACCTCTGAGTTGGTGGGAGTCGCCGATCTCGATGATCCGGGTGCCGGTGTGCGCGGCGCGCCGGTAGATTTTGGCTCGGTCGCGGTCGTTGGTGAGGTTGGCCTCGTCGATGACCAGGACGTCCACGCCAGCGAGTACCTCGGGATCGTTGTCGTCGATGCGACCGGTGTAGGAGGCGATGGTGCGGGCGTGGATACCGGATTCGGCCTGCAGATTCAGTGCGGCCACCGCGGCGGTGGCTGCGCCGCCGACCACGAATCCGGCGGCTTCCAAGGTGACGCGTACCGCGCGCATGAGCGTGGTCTTGCCGGTGCCGGGGGCACCTTCGACTGTGTCGATCATCCGGCCGCTGGTGACCAACCCCAACAGCGCCCGCCGCTGTTCCTCGGACAGCTCGTAGTTCTGGGCTGCTTCCACTGTGCCGATCGCGAGTTCGATGATGTTCGGGTCGGTGACCTGGACCGGCGACTGCGCGATGTGGCTGGCTTTGGCGGCACGCAGGATGGTCGTCTCGGCCTCGACGACATCGTCGGTGGTGTAGCTCTGGGCGTTGCTCATGTGGTCGGCCGAGAGGAGCTTCTTCGCCCCGGTGTGGTGGGCGAGTTCGGGGTCGAGGCGGTCGGGCAGGCGCAGGAATCCCGCGTGCGCCAGGACCCGGTCGGTCATGGCTTCGATCTCGGCGGGTGAGGCGTAGCCGTTGGGCATGGCGTCCGCGACTCGCCACAGGGCATCCGCGCGGCTGAAACGCCGGGAGTGAGCGGTGAGTCCGGTGTTCGGATCCAGCAGAGCTTGGGCGATGGATTCGACGGTAACGTCTGGTTCCGGCTCGATCTCCTCGGTGTCGTCGGGAAGACGGCCGCCGTTGAGGACGCGGCGCATGTGGACTTCGGGGTCGCGTCCGGCCGCGAGTTCCTGGCCTTGCCAGATCTCCTGAAGGGTGGCGGTGTCAGTGTCGATGTAGTCGCCTTTGCTGTTGCGGGTGCGTTGTTCGGCGATGCGTTCCTGTGCACGGGTGGCTTGTCCGGGTTCGTATCCGAGCGCGAGGAGGGTGTCGTGGATGTCGGAGTTGCGCTTGGAGAACAGGCGCAGAGTGGCGTCCGGGATGCCGGCGACTTCCCACTTCTTGGTGCGGTTGTTCCAGGCGAAACGTATGCCGTACTGGGTGTGGAGTCGGTAGCGGACCAACGCTTGGAGTATCCGGTCGGCGGCTGGGGCGTGCCGGATGAGGTCGCGGCCACCGGAGGCGACGGTGGACCAGTGGCCGTCTTCGCCCAGGGTCATGTTCGCGATGGTGAGATGGACGTGCCAGTGTGGGTCGCCGATCTCTGCTCCGGAGGCTGGTCGTGCGGTGCGGTGGATCATCCTCCACCCGAGGAAGCCGTTGCCCTGGACGACTTTCGCGGAGCGGCCGTTGCCGTGTTTGCCGCGCATCCCGTACGCGGTGGCGGTCTCCCACCAGGCGAAGGTTCGTTCGACTTCGGTGAGGTAGATCTGCTCGAAGTCGGCGGCGAGCGGAGCCTCGGCGAAGGCGGGGAGCACAGCGAGGCCCTTCGGGAGGGTCAGGGTCAGCCCGTAGCCGCCGTTGCCGACGATGCGGCGACGTGGTCGCCGCACCTCCTGTGTGGTGCCGTCGGGCTTGGTTTCGACGTGGATTTCGGACAGGTTGGCAACGGCGGTCCGGTAGGCGTCTTCACCCCAGAGTTGGTCGATGTCGAGGCTGGCGGCGTCGGCGAGTTGGCCCAGCTCGTCGGCTCGGCGTCGTGCGCCTTCGCCTTTGGATGCCACCGCGCGTTCGCCCGCCTGGAACCAGGCGAGATGTTTGGGGTTGGTGAGGACGTCGGAGACCGGTACGTCGGCTTCAGCGGCCACTCCGCGGATGGCTCGCAGCAGCGGCACGAGAGGAAGTTTGGCGTCCTCGTAGATGGCTACTTTGGGTTCGACCAGGACTTCGCCGGTCTGCGGATGGGCGCCGTTCAGGAGCGCTTTGGCCATCGGGAACTGGTCCGGTGTCAGGACACTGCCCGCGGTGATGCCGACGTCGGCGAGGCCGCGTCCGATCCACCTCAGTGGACTCTCGCGGTCGTCGGCGTAGTAGGAGAACCGCCGGTCGCCCGAGCCGGAACCGCAGCCGTGTTCCTGTCCCAACCAGTAGTCGATCTGTGCGGGGTCGAAGCCGATGGGCGTGACATACGCCAAGGAACGACACCCCCACTCACAGTCGTGAGCGGACACCACGAGGCTGTCCGCGTGTGTCAGCGACATGTGGGGGCTGCAGGAATCGAGGCCGCGTTGTGGTGGGCGTCAGCCGTATCCCGCTAGGGATACCATAGCGCAAAGTTGTTGATCTTGAATGCCCTTGCACGCGGCCACGCCCCTCGCCACCACCATGGCGAGGATCAGGCGGGTCGCGGTAGTGCAGCAGGACCCGGTCCTGCTGCCTCCCTCCCAACGCACAGCCTCGTATGCGGGGGTGAGTGGCTGGCGGCTGGTGCGTGCTGTCGTGGTGTCGGCATAGGGCATGCGCGCCCCACGTGCGGGTGTTGGGCGGATTTCCTTGGGTGAGGCCTCCGCACCGGCTTAGGTTCGCGGTTGACGGGTGCAACGGCGGACGCTGGGAGTGATGTGGTGGAGGTGCGGACAGCGGCGGAGATCCTCGCGGATCTTCGCGCCTTGGACAGGAAACGACTCCAGCGGCGACGAACGGCCGCGCGTGCGGTGGTCGGTGCCGCACAGGCGTTGGCAAAGATCCGCGCGGATACGGCGGCACAGGTGGAGGAGTTGCGCGCGCAGCTGAAGCGCGATGAGGCGGACGCGCTCCGGCGCGTCGCGGAGGCTGAGGCGCGAACCGGTGCGGCGGTGCTGGCCGCGTTCGAGGATTTCGAGCCGCAGGAGTTGGCGACGCTGACCGGTGTGTCTGTCCGGGCGTTGCGCGACTGGACGAAGTCGGCACAGTCGGCAACCGAGCCGGATCCGGTGGAAGACGCGACCGTCGCAGTGGACGCGTCCGGTGACACGGACGCGCGGGTTGTGGCCGGTCCAGATGGCGCTGAGACGTCGATGCCGTCGGCTAATGCGGCGGTGGTGGTGGAGCCACCGTGGAACGGTGGTGTGCTGGCGGATGACGGGCGCACCACAGGCGCGTTGTGAGCGCGGGGCTGCTGCTGTCCAGGCGCGCTGGGGCCGTGTGCCGGTGAGTCGCAATGCCGCCGGCTTGGCCGATCGCCGATGTCGCCGACGGTGGCGGGTGCGGTGCCAGGTCGTGCGGGATGAGGGAACAGTGCTGTGGGCGCGAGGAACGAGCGTGCGCAGCTCCGTGTCCGGCCGTCTGCGGCCGGGCGGGGGCTCGGGGGCCGCAGGTCCTCGACGAGTTCGGAGGCGTTCGATGCGCCTCCGAACTCGGCTGCGCGCGCGGGTTCGGCCGGCCAC
>JBDSAJ010001007.1:0-3233 GCA_039922235.1 Umezawaea sp. | reverse complement strand
GATCTGGGGGTTGCCGAGGGTCAGGTCGCCGGTGAGGTCGGTCAGGTTGACGACCAGGTTCTCCGCGGCCATGCCACCGACGTCGGCGGCGGTGATGCGCATGGTCACGTCACCCACCAGCGGCACGCCCGGCACGAAGACGGACTGGCAGAACTTGTCGAGAGTCGCCGAGCGGAACCCGTTCACCGCTACCGCGTGGGCCTGGCCAGACCCCGCGTCCACTCCGCCGAACTGCACGAAACCCTTACCGGTAAGGGTTGAGGCGGAGACCTTGAAAACATTGCCGGAGACGGCGAACGACGCCGCGAGCGCTCCCTGGGACATGCCGAACATCAGCACCCCCGCACCGACCGCGCCGATGCCGAAGACGGCGACGAACCTGGACCACCGGGTTCTTCCCGACGACTCGTCCTCTGCCATGCAACTAGCTCCCTCTGCTTTGAAAGCGTGATTCGCGGAGACGTTCTCCCTACTCGCCAGTACTGGACAAGTAAACGAGTCATGCACGTCTAGAAATCAGCCCTAGGGGTGAGCGCTGCTCACAGTTCGGTCTCATCCGAGCGCTCGGATGAACCAAGTAGGGTGCGCAGCGCTGGCGAAACGCGGACCGGAATGGGGACCCTGGGATGGCGCGGCGGGCTTGGCGGGGTGCGGCGCTCGTCGCGACCGTGTCGGTGGCGGGATTGCTGGCGGGGTGCTCGCAGAACATCGGCGGAACGCCGAGAGCCGAACGCCCCGACGTCACGAAAGTCGCGGGCCTGGAAATCACCACCGGCGAGAGCGGCGCGAAACCCGGCGTGCCGGACGCGACCCTGCCGGTGGAGAACGGCGACGGCGGCGAAATGGACCGGCTGGCCCTCAACGCCCTCGCCGACGTCGAGGAGTACTGGGCGCAGGCACTGCCCGCCAATTTCAAGGGCAAGGCGTTCGAACCGGTCAAACGGCTCGTTTCCTACGATTCGACCGGAAAAGGCGTCGAGATCTGCCGGACCAGCACGGCGGGCGTCGCCAACGCCTTCTACTGCTCATTGGACGACAGCATCGCGTGGGACCGCGGCGACCTCCTGCCGATGCTCAACGACGCTTTCGGCCCGATGGCCGTGGTGACCGTGCTGGCCCACGAGACCGGCCACGCCGTGCAGTACAAGCTGGGCGCGGAGAGCGGCATCACCCAGGGCACCCCGACGATCATCAAGGAGCAGCAGGCCGACTGCTACGCGGGCAACTTCTTCCGCTGGATCGCCGAGGGCAAGTCCAAGCACTTCCGGATCTCCACCGGCCCAGGCCTCAACCAGGTGCTGTCCACCATGTTCTTCATCCGCGACGCGGCGGGGACGAGCGCGGACAAGCAAGGGGCGCACGGCAACGCGTTCGACCGCGTCGCGGCGTTCCAGTTCGGGTTCTCGTCGACTCCCGCCCGGTGCGCCCGGATCGACGAGGCGGAGATCAAGGCTCGCATCACCCAGCAACCGTTCAGCCCGGACGACCCGTCGCAGGGGCAGCTGCCGATCGACCGGAAGAGCCTCGACCTGCTGGAGAGCAGCCTGCGGGACGCGTACAAGCAGACCGGCGCGACGCCGCCCGCGTTCAAGGAGGAACTCGGGGAGTGCGCCGACGGCGGCGGGAAGACCTCACCCGCGGCCTACTGCCCTGCCACCAACCAGGTGTCGTTGGACCTGGCCGAGCTGACGAAGATCGGGGCGGTGCCCCGGAAGGGGTCGAAGGGCGGGCTCGGGGACTTCGCGGCTTTCGCGGAGATCGCGTCGCGGTTCACGCTGTCGATCCAGAAGGCGACGGGGTACGCGCTGGACGGGCCCGCTGCCGGGTTGCGGACGGCTTGCCTGACCGGGGCCTGGGCGGGGACCACCACGAAGAGCACGTCGAAGTTGCGGCTGTCGGCCGGGGACTTGGACGAGGCCGTGGCGGAACTGCTGGCCGACAAGAGCCTGATCGCGGCTGATGTGAACGGGGCCGTGGTGCCGTCCGGGTTCGCTCGGGTGGAGGCTTTTCGGGATGGGTTCTTCGACGGGATGAACGGGGTCTGCACCCGGAAGTACTCCTGAGCCCGGCTGAAGTGCACTTCACCTCGTCAAGGCGTTTCCCACCTTGACGAGGTGAAGGCAATCGGGACAACCACGCGATCAGGACGAACCAGCCGGGCTCTAGAACAAGGCGCTGGCCAGGTTTCGGCGAGCCGCCGCCACCCGCGGGTCATCCGACGGGAACAGTTCGAACAGTCCCACCAGGTGTTCCCGGACCTTGTTGCGGTCATCGCCGAAAACACGCCGGACGGTGTCCACCAACCGCTTGAACGCCCCCTCGACGTCCTGGTTCACGATCTGCAGGTCCGCGGCGGCCAACTGCGCGTCCAGGTCGTCAGGGGCGGCGTCAGCGCGAGCGATCGCGTCCGTGTCGATCGACTCGGCGCGCGCGGTGAAGCGGACCTGCACCAGGGCGGCCTTGGCTTCCTCGTTGGCAGGCTCGACGGCGAGGATGGCCTCGTACGCGGCCTCGGCGGCGGCGAAGTCGCCCTGCTCGAAAGCTTCCTCGGCCGCGACGAACCGCGGGTCCTCGGGCTCCTCGACCGGCGCGGCGGGCTGGCCGTTGCGGGACTCCGCGGCAGCGATGCCGGGCAGCTTGGCGCGCAGCGCGTCCAGCAGCCGGACGATCCACTGGTCGAACTCGTCCTGCGGCAGCGGGCCCGCGAACGCGTCGATCGGCTGGCCCGCGGCGACCGCGACGACCGTCGGCACGGACTGGACGCCGAACGCCTGCCCGATGCGCGGATTGGCGTCCAGGTCGACCCTGGCGAGGATCCACGTGCCGCCGCTCGCGCGTGCGGCTGATTCGACGATCGGCGAGAGCTGCTGGGCTTCCGGGCTCCACGTGGCGGTCAGTTCGACCACGACGGGGATCTCCATCGAGCGCTCGACGACCGACTGGAACGTGGCCTCGGTGACGTCGAGCACCCACGGGCTGGGCTCGCCCGACGGGGCGCTGGGGGTGGAGGGCTGCGTCGCGGGTCGCTGGCGGGCCGCGTCGGCGCGCGCCTTGAGCGCGCCGAGGTCCACCGCCCCGGACAGCGCGGCGGACAGAGCTGCGGTCTTACGAGGGTCTGGCCTTGTCACGTGGTCCATCCTGGCACGAGTGCCGGAGGCCGGGTGCACGGACCGGGTCGAGTCGGGTGGATTGCGCCGCATGGCTTCCCCGCGTTCACCTCTCCGTGTCGTCCG
>JBDSAJ010001006.1:0-3232 GCA_039922235.1 Umezawaea sp. | reverse complement strand
GCCGCTCCTCGCTGAGCGCGTGCTCCGCTCGCTCCTCCACCGCCTTCTCCGCGTACGACCGGCGGACGCTGGTGGTCCAGCCGAGCGCCCAGGTGGCGGCCATCAGCAGCCACACGAACGCGGTGATGCCGAGGTCGTCCGGCCAGGGTTCGGCGATGGTCACCGAGACGGCGGTCAGCGCCGCGCCCGCGGCCATCGCGGTCAGCGACGTGCGTTTCGGCAGGGCCACCGCCACCAGGTAGAGGGCGAAGAGGGTCGGTACGTACACCTCCAACGTGATGTGGAGGACCGTCGCGATGTTCTGCGCCACGAGCACCACGGCGTAGGCGGCCAGCGGCCACTTGCGGCGCACGGCCAGCGGGGCGCCCACCAGCAGGGCCAGCAGGTAGCCGAACGGCTTGGGGCCGTCGGTGATCTCCACGAACATGAAGTAGACGAGGGTGGCGGCGATGGCGGCCACGACGTCGACCACGACCGTGTAGGCGACCGGTAGCCACTTGACCAGGCGGGGAGGAGGTGCAGTCACGGGTCGACGGTATCGGCGCGCGGCGGTCCGGGCGTCGGACCGTGGTCCGATGGTCAATCCGGGCCCTGGTCCGATCCGCTGGAGCGATCAGCGGGACAGGGTTGTCGGCATGATCGAAGTACGGGAGTTGAGCAAGCGCTACGGCGCTGTGCGAGCGGTTGACGGGTTGTCGTTCTCGGTGCGACCGGGGTACGTGACCGGGTTCCTCGGGCCCAACGGGGCGGGGAAGTCGACGACCATGAGGGCGGTGCTGGGACTGGACGCGCCGTCCGCGGGCACCGCGCTGGTGAACGGGCGGCGGTACGCGGAGATCAAGCGGCCGATGTTCGAAGTCGGAGCGCTGTTGGACGCCAACGCCGTCCACGGTGGTCGGTCCGCCCTGAACCACCTGCGGTGCCTCGCGCGCAGCAACGGGATCGGCGTCGGGCGGGTCGTCCACGTGGTGGAGCAGGTGGGGCTGGCCGGGGCCGCCGGGCGGCGGATCTCCTCGCTGTCGCTGGGGATGAAGCAGCGGTTGGGGGTGGCGGCCGCGCTGCTGGGCGATCCGGGTGTGCTGCTGTTCGACGAGCCGGTGAACGGGCTCGACCCGGAGGGGATCAGGTGGATCCGGGACCTGATGCGGGGACTGGCCGCCGAGGGGCGGACGGTGCTGGTGTCCAGCCACCTGATGAGCGAGATGGCGCTGACCGCCGACCGGGTGGTGGTGATCGGGCGCGGGCGGTTGATCCTCGAGACGTCCGTCCGGGAACTGGCCGAGCGGTTCCGACGGGACGTGCTGGTCCGGACGCCGAACGCGGCCGGGTTGCGGCGGGCACTGGAGGCCGCCGGGGCCGTCGTCGCCGTCGACGGTGGCGCCCTGGCCGTCGAAGGGCTCGACGCGGCCGGGATCGCCGACGTGGCGGCGCGGAGCGGCGTCGCGGTGCACGAGTTGACGCCGCGCAGCGCGTCACTGGAGGACGCCTACCTCGAACTGACCGAGGACAGCGTGGAGTTCCGTGCCGAGGAGGTCGCGCGATGATCGACATGATGGCTTCGGAGTGGTTGAAGGTCAGGACCGTGCGGTCGACGTACTACCTGCTGCTGGTCGCGGTGCTGGCGCTGCTGTTCGGCGCGGTCATCTCCTACCTGATGACGGCGGACTACGACCGGTCGACACCGGAGCTGCGGGCGGCGTTCGCCTCCGCTGACCCGAGCCTGTTCGTGATGCCGTTCACGCAGTTCGCGGCGGGCGTGATCGGGGCGTTGGCGATCACGTCGGAGTACGCGGGCGGGATGATCCGGACGGTGCTCGTCGCCGTGCCGCAGCGGGTTTCCGTGCTGGTCGCGAAGGTCGTCGTGGTGGGTGGCGGCACGCTGGTGCTGGGCCAGCTGGTGTCGTTCCTGGCCTACGGCACCGGTGTGGTGATCGTCGGTGACCGGCCCGCTCCGCTGGCGCAGTTCGGGTCCTTCGGCGACGCGCTGCCCTCGGTGCTGGCCAACGGCCTGTCCATCGCGGTGGTGGCGTTGGTGGGGTTGGGTTTCGGGCTGCTGCTGCGGTCCACGGCCGGGGCGTTGACGACGCTGTGCTTCCTGATGTTCGTGCTGCCGATGGTGGCCGTGCTGCTGCCGGAGCCGTGGAACGACCGGCTGGTGTCGGTGACGCTGCTGTACCTGACCCCGCAGTTCTCCGGCGTGATCGAGGACGCGCCGCTGACGCCCGGCTGGGCGCTCGCGGTGTTGATCGCGTATCCCGTGGTGGCGCTGACGGCGGGGGCCGTGGCGCTGGTGCGGCGCGACGCCTGAGGAGACCCGGACGTTCCGCGCGCGACGCGAGCCGCTAGGTTCTCGGAGATCATCGAGCTTGGAGGACAGCCTTGCGTCGCGCGCACGTCGCGGTCGTGGTCGCGACCACCCTTGTTCTGACTTCGTGCTCCATCGAGCAGCGGCCGCTGCGCCGCGGGTTCGCCCAGGACGGCACCCCCGCTCCGGTCACGACCACGGCGTCGCAGACGGCCAAGGCCGCACCTGCGGCGCCCGCGTCGTCGTCGGCAGCGCCGAGCGCGAAGCCCCGTGCCACGGCGGAGTTCGCCGCGCTGGCACTGCCGCAGGCCGCGTTGACCGAGGACGGGTTGGACGTCCGCGAGTCGGCCGGGTCCGCGCCATCGGTGGCGGAATCGGTGTGCGGCAAGCAGGTCAGCGCGCCGGGGCGGGTGGCGGACGGGTACCGGATCGCCACCAGCAGCCAGAGCGGCGCCAGCAAGCTGGAGCAGCGGATCTCGGTCTACCCGAAGGGGAAGGCGGAGGACGTGGTCGTCGCGGCCCGCGAGGCGTTGTCGTGCGCGGAGGTCGAGCCTGCCGCGCTGTCCGGAGTGGACGACGCGGTCGGCTGGTGCGAGGAACTCGCGGGAGGCCGCGGCGCGTGCACGACCGTGCTGGCCAAGGACGACCTGGCGATCACGCTGCGGATGGAGACGATCAGCGTCGACCGGGCGCGGGACGTCGTCAGCCGGCTGGCAGGTGCGGCTGCCGGGCTGTTGGCGAAAGCCTGACGACACCGCCGTCGAGGTTGATCGGGCCGCGGGGTGGCGCGGCCTCGGCCTCCTCGTCGCGCAGCATGGACTCGGTCTGCCGCTGGTCCAGTTCGGCCTGCTTGGTGGCGTAGAACAGCAGGGTCATCTGGTCGAACGCCGCTCCGCTCAGCACGGGCGACTCGCCACGGCGGCGGCG
>JBDSAJ010001005.1:0-7659 GCA_039922235.1 Umezawaea sp. | reverse complement strand
CCTGCGCGTCCATACCGCGGTGACGGCGGACAGCACCACCAGGGTCGTGGTCGTGAGCGCGCCGACCGTGGTGATCATTCCGGTGATGCCCAGGCACAGCGCGACGAAACCCGCGGCGGTCCCGATGCCCGTCCGTGGGGAGGGTTTGCGCAGTCCGTGCAGCTTTCGCATCACCGGGAGGTCGTCCGCCGCCTTCCAAGCGGCTACGCCGATCGTGAGTCCCAGCGCCGTCCAGAAGAACAGGAGGGCAAGCGGTGTGACCACCACGCCGATGGCGCAAAAGACGAGCGCGACGGCGACGGCGACCGTCCGGGCAATCCGCACGAGCACGGGGACCCGCACTGGCGTCACCCTCACCTTGAGCTGATGGGGAAAGGAGACGCCGGGGTCCGGGGCGCGACCACGAGGCACGTCAGCCAGACCCTGCCGACCGGTGTGCTCAGGTGGGTAGGTCGAGTGTAGTCCCGGAAGCCGCTGTCGGCGGTTCCGGAGGGAAGGAGGTCCCGCCTCCTCGGGGCGCAATGCCCCTGTCCGTCGACGTCATCGGGCGGAATCGTGGTCGGGGAAGGAGTTGCCCACGACGGGCTGCGGCGGGCATCGATTCGGTGCGTCGTCCGGCATCGAGGGACCCGTGATCCAGCACGTCGAGAGGCAGCCATGATCGACACAGCCGCTTCGAAGTCCTCGTCGCCGTCACTCATGCGGACCGTGCTCGAACCGTTCTTGCGACGGCGAAGTCCTGAACGAGGGCATCCGGTCCTTCGCGGAGAGCGTCCTTCACTTCGATGGAGGACGCCACGGCGTCCGACTCCGCCTTGAGCCGGAGTCGGACGTGGTGCTGGGAAGCCACAGGTAAGCGGTTGGGTCAGCAGGGCGCCAGGGGTCATCGTGAATCCGGGCAGCACGATCAAGGCCTGTACCGAGATGGCGGAACCGCCGAAGGCCAGCAGGTCGGTCGAGTGGATCGCGGAGCGCAGCACCAAGCGCGCCAACACCACGGTGACCGCTGTTTGACCGGCCACGATGGCTTGGACGGCGAACACCGGGAGGAACCGCAACACGACGACGGTCAGCGCCCAGCCCAGAACGTCGACGAACACGCCGACGGCGTACCCCCCCGTCGCACCGGCACCACCTCTCTGATTCCGGGTGGTCGGTGCCTCCCTGCGTTGGCCCTACTGCTCGGCGGGGACGTGGGCGGTCCAGGTGAGGTGCGTGCCTCCACCAAGCGGGGCGGAGCCGCCGTTCGCTGTGCGGCTGAGGAAACTGCCCAGTCCATCGATGGCGAGTGACGTTCCATTGCTGGTGCCGTTGTCGATGACCTCGGCGGTGATCAGGTCACCGTCCGCGCTGACGCGGAGTTCGGCGTGCGTGGCGCGGACATGACCGGTGATGGCGTTCAGCCCAGCACGGACCACGGTGATGATGTCGTCGGCAAGGAGGGGCGGGATGGCGCGGCCGAATTTTCCGCTGAAGCTGGTCAACACGGGGAAACCGAGGACCAGTGCATGGTCGTCAGCGGCCGTGAGGATTCGTTGCTGCAGGTCGTCGAGCTTGTGCTGCTGCGGCTCGGTATCAGACGTGTCGTCGATGTCGTAGACGGTCTTGCGGATTCGGTTGATGGTGTCGTCGAGGACACAGGCGTACGAGGTGATGCGCTCGTGCAGGTGGGGCTGCGTGGTGCTGAGCAGACTGTTGAGGCCCATGCCGACGGCGAACAGTTTCTTGATCACGTGGTCGTTGAGATCTGTGCCGATGCGGTCGTGCTCGTCGCTCAGACGCCGGTCCTGCCGGTGGACACGGGAGCGGTCGAGTTCCATCGCGACTCCCGCGTGGTTGGCGAATCCGGCGACGTGGCCCATGTCCGCGTCGGTGAACCGCCTGCGGCCTTCCACTCTGCCGACGCTGACGGTGCCGATCACCTCGTCACCTGACACGAGCGGCACCACGATGACAGATCCGATCCGCACCGGTAGGTCCACGCCATCGGCGTACTGGGCCGACGTGGTCAGGATGGGTGTGCCGGCTTGGACGACCTGTCCGGACAGGCTGGTGTCCCTGTCCAGCAGCAGGCCGAACACGTGGTCGGTCAGAACGCCGCTGACGGCTCGGATCCGCAGGTGCCCCGACTCGTTGACCAGTGTCAAGGTCGCGAAGTCGGCGGACGCGGTCTGCTGGGCGGCTCTGAGGACCAGGTCCAGGGGGTGCGGGTCCTGCCCGGCGAACAGTTGTCGGGTCACGTTGGTCGACGCGACCAGCCAGCGGTGGCGTTGCTCGGACTCGTGGAAGAGCCGGGCGTTGTCGATGGCCACCCCGGCGGTCGCGGCGAGCGCGACGGCGAGTTGTTCGTCCTCCTCGCTGAACCGGCCGTTCTCGCTGCCGGTGAGGTAGAGGTTGCCGAACACCCGGTCTCGGATCCGGATCGGCACGCCGAGGAAGCTCTCCATGGCCGGGTGGTCGGGCGGGAACCCGTGGGCGGCCGGATGCGCCGTCAGGTCGTCCAGCCGGACCGGGGCGGGGTGGCTGGTCAGCAGTCCCAGGATGCCGCGGCCGTGCGGCAGTTCGCCGATGCGCTCCACCGCCGCCTCGTCCATGCCGGTGTGCACGAACTCGTCGAGCAGGCCGCCCTCGCCGATCACCCCCAGCGCCGCGTAACGGGCCTGGACCAGTTCCCGCGCCGCCACGACCACGTGCTGCAGCACTGCCTGCAAGCTCAGTTCGCTGGCCACCACCGCGTGGGCGTGCAGCAGGTCCCGCAATCGCCCCTGGGTGGCGAGCACCTCCACCGCACGAGCCGAGACCTCCTCCAGCAGCTTCTCAAGCTCCGCACGGGGGAGACCGGTGAACGGCAAAGCGGTCGAACCAGGCCGGTCCTGCGGTTGCCCGCGCGCGGAATCAGAGTCGAAGGCTTCGGACATGTGATGTCACATCCCGTCAACGCCGGAACGCGTCAGCAGGGTCCGGGCCAACGTGGACGACATGGTTGTAGCCGAGCGGGGTCACCCGGCCACCCTATGAACCTACGCGTGCTCGCGATGGGACGCGACCGCCATGGGCAGCCGAATACCAGGTCGCGCAGTCAGTGGTGCGACGATCGCACGATCCGAAGCACTCCATGGCCCTGAATCCGCGGACGTCCGAAATACCGGCTTCTCGAACACCTCTACCGCCGGGGGTCACCGGGCTTGGGTGAGGTGCGGAGCAACTCGTGCGGGATGATGTCGCCGACGACGACCGAGAGAGCGACGTCGCCGAGCTTCAGGTTGTGGCTTCGCGCGTACCCACGCAGCGCGGCGAAGGCACGCTCCATGTCGACGTCAAGGTGGTGAGCGGTATAGCCCTTCGCCTGCTCGATCACCACCCGGTTGTTCAGCGCCGCCTGGAGTTGTTCGGTCAGGATCTCCTGGTGGCGGATCGACCGCTCCTGGATCAGCCCGATCGTGGCCACGTCGACGAGCGCGCACGCGGTGCGCAACGCGGTGTCGGTCAGGTCACCAGGCAGGGCGCGGAACAGGTTGAGCGCACCGATCACCTCACCGCGCAGCCGCATCGGCAGCGCGTCCACGGCGGCGAACCCGTTGTCGGTGGCCGCTGCGGCGAACCGAGGCCACTTCCCGCCCGCCGTGGTCAGATCGGGATCGCTGACCCGCTTGCCCGTGGCGAAGGCGTCCAGGCACGGACCCTCGTCGTTCTGCAACTGGAAGAGTTCGAGCAGACGGACCTGCTCGTTGGAGGTCGCGACCAACTGGAGCCTGCCGTGCTGGTCCGCCAGCAGCAGGCCGGCGGCGCCGACCCCCAGGAGTTCGACACACCTGTCCACGAGCAGGTGCAGGAAGTCGATCACATCGAAGTCGTCGGTCAGGGTGTCCGCCAGCTCGACGAACGTTTCCAGAAGACGGTCATCGCCCGGCACGGTCACCTCCACCCAGTCGTTCGCGAACGGTCATGTCGCCTCCTGATCGGGGGCGAAACTGACGCGGCGGGCCACCACATCGGCGGCCAGTTCGGCCAGGGGGCGCTGAGTGGCGAACGCGTGACCTCGTAGGCGGACGAAGGCCTCGTCCACGCCCACTCGGAGCTGTGCGGAAATCATTCCGGTGGCCTGGTGCAGTTGCGGGTTGTGCAGGGGCAGGGCGTCGTCGGCGTCGCGCAGGCCTGCCTGCTCGGCGAGCACCAGTCCGAGCGCCATCCTGGCGAAGGCCAACGCGTTCAGCAGTGCCGTCGGGTCCAGTGAGCCGGTCCCGGCCCGGTGGAACGTCAGCATCCCGCCCTGGATCGCGCCGACGACCAAGGGGAACGCGAAGAGCCCTCTGGCACCGGCGTCCACAGCCAGCGGCGCGAACAACGGCCAGCGTCGCTGGCCGTCCGGAGCGTCCAGATCGGCGACCAACACGGGCCCGCCCGTCCGCCAGGCGTCCATGGCCGGACCCTCGCCAACGGTGACCTGGAGCTCCGCGAGTCGTTCGCCCAGCATGTCGGTCGAACACCTCGTCTCGGGCCAGCCTCGGGTGATGCCCATCGTCACCGTCGCCCCGCTCACGCCGAGCCGGGATACGGCGGTGTCGCACAACAGTCGAACCGTAACCGGTACCCCGAGGTCGCCCGCCCGCTCGGCTATCCACGCGTGCACCAGCGCGAGCCGGTCGGCACCGTTCGGGGTGCCCACCATGGCATTCGCCTGGCCTCTCCGAGGGCGCCGTTGTGCGAGGATGGATCGGGACGGAGCGTCGCGAAGCGCTCAGGCCCTGAGGTGATCCGGATTTTTCCTTCTCACCACATCGTGGCGACCGCGGGGTCAGGGCAGGTCGAAGAGTGACGACCAATAGTCTAATGGTGTGGAGAATCCAGGTGCAATCCGCCATAGGTGAACAGGCGCGGCGGATTTCACCCGTTGTCGCGCTTTTCCTCAAAGGGAAAGTTCTCTTGTCGATCGGTACCTGAGGTACGGTCTGACCTGAGGATCCTGCAGGTTTTGCGTTGGATCCCGCCACTTCTCGTCCGCCTGGACCCCGCGGTCGCCATAGTGTCCCGAGGGGACTCGTCGTGCGCACCGACTCCAAGCCGCAATCTGCCGATGGCGACTCCGCCGAACTGTTGAGCATCACGACGGACACCGCTCGGACGAACACGGTCGTGGTCACCGCTCGTGGTGACGTCGACCAGTCGACGAGTCCTCTGTTCTTGGCTCGATTGCACGAGCGGATCCACCACCTTGGTCCCGACCTGGTCGTTGACCTCGCTCGTATAGGTCACTTCGGTGCCGCGGGCATCACCGCACTGGTGCACGCTCGGGCGACTGCCAGGGCGGCAGGGGTCGACATCGTCGTGGTGGCGGCCGGTCGAGTGGTGCTCAGGTCGTTGAGGATCACCGGAATGGAGAGCGTCTTCGACCTGCATCCAACGCTTGCCGACGCGCTCGGGCGGCCCGAACGACGCGTGCTTTCCAACTGAGAAACCTGACGACCCCGTCGGGCGATCGGCACCTGGGCGTTGCTGGGGGCCGCCACCGACCAGAGCCCAACGACCCTGCCCTCCGCGCCAACGGGCACTCGGCTGCAGGACCTGTGACGGCAGACCTGATCGGGCGTTCTTCTTAGCCTCGAAAGAGAAACGCATCGTGAGCGCCTGGCATGACCCGGTGGCGCGGCCAACGGAGGAGAGCACGGATGAGCAACCCGGTCGCACCACCTGTCGTCGTCGGCGTCGATGGCTCCGCCACCGCACTCGACGCGGTCGCGTGGGCAGCGGACGACTGCGCGCGGCACCACCTGCCGCTGCGCCTGGTGCACTGCTACACCTTCCCCACCGGCGGCTACCCGGAATTGATCGTCGACGGGCAGGGGTTCGCCGCGGCGCTGGAGGAACGGGGCAGGCAGTGGCTCGAGGAGGCGGAGGTCGCCGCGCACACCTGCGCGCCCGATGTCACCGTCGAAACGCGGTTGCTGCTGACCCCGACGATTCCCCAGCTCATCGAGGAGTCGAAGCACGCCCGCGCGGTCGTGCTCGGCTCACGGGGGCTCGGCGGCTTCACCGGAATCCTGATCGGATCCACCGCCGTCGCGCTCGCGGCGCACGGGCACTGCCCCACCGCGGTCGTCCGGGGCACGACGACCGTGGACGGGCCCGTCGTGGTCGGTGTCGACGGCTCCACCGCCAGCGAAGCGGCGATCGCGTTCGCCTTCGACGCGGCATCCGTCCGTGAAGCGCCGCTGACCGCTGTCCTGTCGTGGACCGACGCACTGGTCGACAGCGCTCTCCAGGCCACCCGGTTCACCATGGCCGAGCTGAAGGACGAGGAAAGCCAGACGCGCCTGCTCGCCGAACGACTGGCGGGCTGGCAGGAGAAGTACCCGGACGTGACGGTCGACCAGGTCGTGGTGCGCGACCGGCCCGCCCCAGCCCTGCTGCGGCTCGCAGAGAACGCCCGGCTGCTGGTGGTCGGTAGCCGCGG
Source organism: Umezawaea sp. (assembly GCA_039922235.1). Classification (GTDB taxonomy): domain Bacteria; phylum Actinomycetota; class Actinomycetes; order Mycobacteriales; family Pseudonocardiaceae; genus Umezawaea. Next base: position 1,208 of record JBDSAJ010001005.1, on the reverse strand, counting down.
CCGCGGCGGCTTCACCGGGATGATTCTCGGCTCCACCAGTCAGGCTCTGGTGCACCACGCGCCGTGTCCGGTCGCCGTCGTGAGGCCGGAGTGATACGGGTACCGGGGCTGATCGCGCTCGTCGTGTGCGGACAGTTCTTGCTCGGTGGGGCAGTGCTGCTGTGGATGGGAGCACCGGGAGCAGAGGTGATCTGGGCGGTCGCCGCGTGCTTGGCCCTGGTACCGGCCGTTCGTTGGGCGTGGAAGGACTTACGTGCAAAGCAGTTCGGCTTCCCGCTGCTGGCGGTGGTCGTGCTCGCCGGGGCCTTGGTGTTCGGGGAGTTCTTCGGAAGCGCCGTGGTCGCGGTCGTGCTTCTCGGTGTTCGTGCCCTTGTCGACGACCTGAGCCCCGCGCCTTGTTAATCCACAAAGGATTAACGATCGAAGTCCCTTGGCGTGTCAGGACCTTCGACACCGGCGGGACGACTGTGGCAAGGCCGACACTGCTGATGAGGCAAGGGAGGCCGCCATGTCCACCGATCACGCGACCAAGAACGTGCCGCTCCAGCGCGACTCAGAGTCCGCCGTCGTTCATCCTGCCGCCGCGAAATTCGCCACCGCACTCGCGGTCTTGCGACTTGCCGTCGGATTCATCTTCCTGTGGGCGTTCCTCGACAAGGCGTTCGGCCCCGGCTACGCCACGCAGTCCGCGGGTGCCTGATACCCCAGCGCCGTCTCCCAGGTCGCTCAAACCTCGTTGCGCGCCGTGATCGGCCGCGCCGACCTCGATACGCTGCTCTCCGACCGCGACTGGATCAACGCCGAGCGCGGGTGATCGCGGCGGACGGTGAGTTCCAGGCGTCTACCAAGCCGGCGGAGGCCGCCACGGTGATGGCGGACATGCCCGGTGCGTTGCAACTGCGGTGGCTGTGCGGAGCCGTCATGTGGCTCTGCACAGGCACTGTTGCTGTCTGCGTCGACGTGTCCACCGAGCTTGTCCGGTTTTCCGCTGCGATGAATGAGCGCCTTATCCCTGCGCGTGGAGTTCGTGGTGCAGCGCTTCCGCGAGGTAGTCCAGGTCGGGGACGTGGTCCGGGTCGGTGATCACGGTGACGGTCAGGGTGTCCGCGTAGGACAGTGCCACGAAGGCGATGGTGACGTTGCCGGAGATCCCCGACACCGGGATCAGGTCGACGACCGGCGCGCCGAGGAACGACATGGCGTGGTCG
>JBDSAJ010001004.1:0-7021 GCA_039922235.1 Umezawaea sp. | reverse complement strand
GCAGGCCGTGCTCCGCCGCGGCGTGCCGGTCCGACGGGTCGGCGGGCATCTCGTCACCACGGTGTTCGACCTGCTGCTGGCGCAGTACGGCGTGCACCGCCCCGGCCTGCCGGGCGTGTGGCCCAGCGGCTACGACGACGCCGCCGAGCCGTACACGCCCGCGTGGCAGGAATCGATCACCGGGGTACCCGCGCGGGCGGCCGCCCGGATCGGCCGCGAGTTCGCGGCCAACGCGGAGGAGTCCCGCGGCCGCTCGATGATCATCATGGGAGCGGGCACCAACCACTGGTTCCACTCCGACACCATCTACCGCGCGTTCCTCACGCTGACCACCCTCACCGGCTGCCAAGGCGTCAACGGCGGCGGGTGGGCCCACTACGTCGGCCAGGAGAAGTGCCGCCCGATCACCGGCTGGTCCCAACTGGCCTTCGGGTTGGACTGGTCGCGCCCACCGCGGCAGATGATCCAGACCGCCTACTGGTACCTGCACACGGACCAGTTCCGCTACGACAAGTTCGGAGCGGGCACCCTCGCCGCCGCGACCGACGGCGGACAACTGGCGGGCAAGACCACGGCGGACATCATCGCGCAGTCCGCCCGGATGGGCTGGATGCCGTCGTACCCGACCTTCGACCGCAACCCGCTCGACCTGGCCGACGACGCGGAGAAAGCCGGGGTGCCCGCGAGCGAGCACGTCGTGGCGGAACTCAAGGCGGGCAGGCTGCGGTTCGCCTGCGAGGACCCGGACTCCCCGGAGAACTTCCCCCGTGTCCTGAGCGTCTGGCGGGCCAACCTGTTCGGTTCGTCGGCGAAGGGCAACGAGTACTTCCTCAAGCACCTGCTGGGCACCGATTCCTCCCTGCGGGCAACGGAAACACCCGTCGAGGACAGGCCGCGCGACATCGTGTGGCACGACGAAGCGCCGGTCGGGAAGCTCGACCTGCTGCTGTCGCTGGACTTCCGGATGACCAGCACGACGCTGTTCTCCGACGTCGTGCTGCCCGCGGCCACCTGGTACGAGAAGCACGACCTCAACACCACCGACATGCACCCGTTCGTGCACTCGTTCAACCCGGCGATCGCGCCGCCCTGGCAGACGCGCACCGACTGGGCGGCGTTCCAGGCGATCGCCCAGTCCTTCAGCACGCTCGCCGAGGACCACCTCGGGGTCCGCAACGACGTCGTGGCAACGGCCTTGCTGCACGACACACCCGATGAGCTGGCCAACCCGCACGGGCGGGTCAGGGACTGGAAAGCGGGGGAGTGCGAGCCGATCCCCGGGGTGACCATGCCGCGGTTGACCGTGGTGGAGCGCGACTACGGCGCCATCGCGGCGAAGATGGTCGCCTTGGGGCCGCTCGTCGACTCGCTCGGCGCGACGACCAAGGGCGTCACCTTCGAGGTGGGCCGTGAGGTGGACTACCTGCGCCGGAAGAACGGCGCGATCCGCGGCGGTCCGGCCGACGGCAGGCCCTCACTGCTGCGCGACGTCCACGCGTGCGAGGCGATCCTCGCGCTGTCCGGCACCACCAACGGACACCTGGCCACCCAGGGCTTCCGGACGTTGGAGAAGCGGACCGGCACGAAGCTGGCCGACCTGGCCGCCGAGCACGAGGGCAAGCAGGTCACCTTCGCCGACACCCAGGCCGCGCCCGTCCCGGTGATCACCTCACCGGAGTGGTCCGGCTCCGAGGCCGGGGGCAGGCGCTACTCGCCGTTCACCATCAACGTCGAACGCCTCAAGCCGTGGCACACCCTGACCGGTCGTCAGCACTTCTTCCTCGACCACGACTGGATGTCCGAGCTCGGCGAGTGCCTGCCGGTGTTCCGGCCCCCGTTGAACATGACCGCGCTGTTCGGCGAACCCCGCATCGGGGAGCAGAACGCGCTGGGGATCACCGTGCGGTACCTCACGCCGCACTCGAAGTGGTCGATCCACTCTGAGTACCAGGACAACCTGCTGATGCTCAGCCTCTCCCGCGGCGGCCCGACCATCTGGATGTCCAACCTCGACGCGGACAAGATCGGCGTCTCCGACAACGACTGGATCGAGGCGGTCAACCGCAACGGCGTCGTCGTCGCCAGGGCCGTGGTGTCGCACCGGATGCCCGAAGGCACCGTCTACATGCACCACGCGCAGGACAGGCTGATCGACGTCCCGCTGGCGGAGAGCTCCGGCAAACGGGGCGGGATCCACAACTCGCTCACCCGGCTGATGATCAAACCGAGCCACCTGATCGGCGGGTACGCCCAGTTGTCCTTCGCCTTCAACTACCTCGGCCCCACCGGCAACCAACGCGACGAGGTCACCGTCATTCGCCGCCGCAGCCAGGATGTGGAGTACTGACATGCGCGTCATGGCCCAGATGGCGATGGTGATGAACCTCGACAAGTGCATCGGCTGCCACACCTGCTCGGTCACCTGCAAGCAGACGTGGACCAACCGGACCGGTGTCGAGTACGCGTGGTTCAACAACGTGGAAACCCGACCAGGACAGGGATACCCACGCGGCTACGAGGACCAGGAACGCTGGCAGGGCGGCTGGACGCTCAACCGCCGGGGCAGGCTCACGCTCAAGGGCGGAGGCCGGTGGCGCAAACTCCTGAACATCTTCAGCAACCCCAAGCTGCCCTCGATCCAGGACTACTACGAACCCTGGACCTACGACTACGAGAACCTCACCACCGCCCCACTGCAGAAGCACACCCCCGTCGCCCGGCCGAAGTCGCTCATCACCGGCGAGGACACGAAGATCACCTGGTCGGCGAACTGGGACGACAACCTCGGTGGCTCCACCGAGCACGGGAACAAGGACCCGCTGCTGAAGAACATCGCGGACAAGGTGAAGTTCGAGTTCGAGCAGACCTTCATGTTCTACCTGCCCCGCATCTGCGAGCACTGCCTCAACCCGTCGTGCGCGGCGTCGTGCCCCTCCGGCGCGATCTACAAGCGCAGCGAGGACGGCATCGTGCTGGTCGACCAGGACCAGTGCCGCGGCTGGCGGATGTGCGTGTCCGGCTGCCCCTACAAGAAGATCTACTTCAACCACCGCACCGGCAAAGCCGAGAAGTGCACCTTCTGCTTCCCCCGCATCGAGGTGGGCCTGCCCACCGTGTGCGCCGAGACCTGCGTCGGACGACTCCGCTACATCGGGCTGATCCTCTACGACGCCGACAAGGTCCTGGAGGCCGCCGCGACCCCCGACGAGCACGACCTGTACGAGGCGCAGCGCGCGGTCTTCCTCGACCCCGACGATCCCGCGGTGATCGCGGCCGCCGAACGGGCGGGCATCTCGCACGACTGGATCGAGGCGGCCCAGCGATCGCCGATCCACGCGCTGATCAGCAAGTTCAAGGTGGCGCTCCCGCTGCACCCGGAGTACCGCACGATGCCGATGGTCTGGTACATCCCGCCCCTGTCGCCGGTCGTCGACATCATCCGCGACACCGGGCACGACGCGGAGGACCACGGCAACCTGTTCGCCGCGATCGAGGCGTTGCGCATCCCGATCGAGTACCTCGCCGAGATGTTCACCGCGGGCGACCCCGAACCGGTCGCCGCGGTGCTGCGCAAGCTCGCCGCGATGCGCTCCTACATGCGCGACATCAACCTCGGCCGGGAACCCCAGGAGGCCATCGCCACCAACGTGGGGATGACCGGCGAGCAGATCTACGACATGTACCGGTTGCTCGCGCTGGCCAAGTACGAGGACCGCTACGTCATCCCCCCGGCGCACGCCGAGCAGGCCCACGGGCTGGAGGAGTTGGCGACCGAGTGCAGCCTGGACTACGACGGCGGCCCCGGCATGGGCGGCTCCGGACCGTTCGGGGAGACCTCCGGCGCGCCGACGCCGATCGCGGTGGAGAACTTCCACCTGCTGCAAGCCCGGCAGACCTCGGACTCGGCGGCCACGCCCACGGACAAGGGCAGCCGGGTCAACCTCCTCAACTGGGACGGCAAGGGACACCCCGCCGGGCTCTTCCCGGTCCGCGACGACGAAACGGACCCGAGGCCATGACCATCACCGACGTGCACCGGACCGCCGCCTGGCAGGCCCAGTCACTGCTCCTGAGCTACCCGGACGACGATCTGCGCGCCCACCTGCCGCTGCTGCGGACGGTGGCCCGGTCACTGCCCGAGGTGCTCGGCGCGCCGCTGTGCCTGTTCCTGGACCACGTCGACGCCACCTCCTCCACCGCACTCGCCGCCGACTTCGTGGCGACCTTCGACCACCGCAAGCGGTTCAGCCCGTACCTGACGTACTTCGCCTACGGCGACACCCGCAAGCGCGGCATGGCACTGCTGCGGTTCAAGCACGCCTACACCGCCGCCGGGTGGATCCTCAACGACAGCGAACTGCCCGACCACCTCGGGGTCGTGCTGGAGTTCGCCGCGGCGGGCAACGCGGCCATGGGCCAACGGCTCATGCTGGAGCACCGGGCGGGCCTGGAGCTGATCCGCCTCGGCCTGCGCGAGATCACCTCGCCATGGGCGGCCGTGCTCGACTCCGTCTCCGCCACCCTGCCGCCGCTGGCCGGGCGCGAACGGGACGCGGTCGCGCGCCTGGCCGCGGCGGGTCCACCGGAAGAGGAAGTCGGTCTCGCGCCGTTCGCGCCGCCGGAGTACATGCCCGCATCGCAGGGAGCCCACTGATGACGACCCTCGACGTCGTGCTGTGGGTCGCGATCCCGTACGCCGCCATCGCGGTGTTCGTCGTCGGGCACTTCTGGCGCTACCGCTACGACAAGTTCGGCTGGACCACCCGCTCCTCCCAGCTCTACGAGAACCGGTTGCTGCGCCTGGGAAGCCCGCTGTTCCACTTCGGCATCCTGCTCGTCGCCCTCGGCCACGTCGGCGGTCTGCTCGTGCCGAAGCCCTGGACCGAGGCCATCGGGATCAGCGAGACCGCCTACCACGTCACGGCGGTCGGGCTGGGCGTGCTCGCCGGATTCGCGACGCTGGCCGGCGCCGCGATCCTGATCTACCGGCGCCGCACCGTCGGCCCGGTGTTCTCGGCCACCACCCGCAACGACAAGGTGATGTACGTGCTGCTGGTCGGCACGATCGTCCTCGGCCTCGGCACCACCGTGCTGGGCAACCTGACCGGCCACCCCCACGACTACCGGGAGACCGTCGCCCCCTGGTTCCGGTCCGTGTTCACCCTCCAACCCGACCCGGCGCTGATGCGCGAAGCGCCACTCGGGTTCCAGCTGCACGTGCTCGCGGCTTGGACGCTGGTCGGGTTCTGGCCCTTCAGCCGACTGGTGCACGTCTTCTCCGCGCCGGTGGGGTACCTGACCCGCCCCTACATCGTCTACCGCAGCCGTGACGACCAACTCGGCAACCGTCGATCCCGCCGTGGCTGGGAACGGACACCGTGACCGACCGCCGCGCCGGTGTGCGGACCTGCCGCACACCGGCACCATCGATCGGTCGTCGGGTCACTGGGCTTCTGTGCCGGTCGGGCCGACGAACACCGGAGAACTCCGGTCTGCCGCGGGTTCGGGACGGGTCGTCGCCGGGTCGTCACCGCCGGTGTCGAGTCGGAACGGCGGGTAGACGTCGGTGAGCAGGCAGACGTAGGCGGTGACGCGCAGGGCCCAGCGGTCCATGCCGAGCACGAAGTCGAACACGCCACGCGGGTAGCGGCCGGTGAACAGCAGCACCACCCCGGCGATCAGCGTGAGCACGCCGACCAGTCCGCCGCCGAAGCTCCAGGTCCACTGGTCGGACTGGGCGACGAGGTAGCCGCTGCCACCGACGAACGCGCCGACGACCAGGTAGTGGGGGATGGCGAGCAGCCACCACTTCACCAGGACCAGGCCGCGCGACAGGTGCTCCGGGTACGGGATCTCCAGCGTGGCCGGGTAGTCGGGTTCCGCGCCGAGGCTGAACGGCGGGTACCGGTCGGTGCCCAGCGCGCCGTAGGCGTAGTAGTTGACCCGCCAGGTCCAGCGCAGCACGCCGACTGAGAAGTCGAACAGTGGGCGCGGGTAGCGGCCGGTGATCAGGATGGCGAAGAACGCCACCAGGCTGACCACGGAGAAGCCCAGCCACAGGAAGGCCAGCACGACGTAGTGCGGGATCGCCAGGAACCACTTGACCAGCCAGATCCATCGGTTCAAGTCGGGGTCCAGGCGGCCACGCACGTGGACCGGGTAGGGAACTGCTGTCGGTGTCATGCGGACCTCCTGGAAGCGCGGACGCGCTGTGCCCCCACGGTCGCTCACGTCGGGGTCCGCGGGTAGTGCCGCCGGTCCCTCCCACGCGCTGTCGGAGTGCCCTGGTCCGGCAGGGGCGGAGTTTGGTGTCGCGGCATCGCTTCCGCCCTGCTTTCCTTGGCTGGTTCGAGCCACGGAGGTCGGATGAGTCTGCTGGGGTTGGCGCTGGTGCTCGCGGTCGGGTTGGCGGGTCCGCTGCTGGTGATCTCGAAACGCGCCCGGATCCCCCTGGTGGTCGGGGAGATCCTCGTCGGTGTGCTGGTCGGTCGAACCGGCACGGGATGGGTGGACGCGGGCGAGCCGGTCCTGACCTTCCTGGCCGCGGCGGGCTTCGCGCTGGTGATGCTCGAAGTGGGCAGCCACGTGCCGGTGGGCGACACGTCGTTGCGCGGCGCGCTCGGTCGCGGCTGTCTGCTCGCGGCGTTCGTCGGTGCGCTGGCGGTCCCGGCCGGGTTCGGTGTCGCCGCGCTCGCGGGCACCGGCCACGGGCTGCTCTACGCGGTGCTCCTCGCGTCCAGTTCGGCGGCGCTGGTCGTTCCGGCGGTCACGGGCTCCGGGGTGCGCACGCCCGCCGCGCTGGCCACGGTGGTGCACGTGGCCGTCGCGGACACCGTCTGCATCGTCGCGCTGCCGCTGGCCGAGGAACCAGGGCGCGCCGGTCCGGCCGCACTCGGGGCGTTGGCCGTGATCGGGGTCGGTGGTGTCGGGTTCCTGGTGATGCGCCGCCTCCGGGCACGGGGTGTGCTGAAGGTGGTGCACAAGGTCAGCAAGCGCCGGAACTTCGGCGTCGAGCTGCGCA
>JBDSAJ010001003.1:0-9707 GCA_039922235.1 Umezawaea sp. | reverse complement strand
GTCCCCGCACCCGCAACGAACTCACCGCGGTGACCGGCCTCGCCCGGTCGACCGTGCGGGCCAGGCTGGACGCGCTGCTGGACGCGGGCCTGGTCAGCGACAGCGGCAGCGAGACCTCGACCGGTGGCCGACCGGCCTCCCGGTTCAGGTTCAACGCGCGGGCGAGGGTCGTGCTCGCCGCCGAGGTGGGCGCGACCCACGCCACCGTCGCGGTGACCGACCTGACCAGCTCACCACTCGCGCTGCGCCGCATCGACCAGGACATCGCCGACGGCCCGGACGTGGTCCTGCCCCGGCTGGTCGAGGCCTGGAAATCGTTGCTCGCCGAGGCGGAACTCGAATCGGTGCAGGTCGCGGGAGTCGGCATCGGCCTGCCAGGGCCGGTCGAGCACTCGACCGGACGGCCGAACAACCCGCCGATCATGCCGGGCTGGGACGGCTACGACGTCCCCGGTCGCATCGGCGCGGAGATCGCGGCCCCGATCCTGGTGGACAACGAGGTGAACCTGATGGCACTCGGCGAGCACACGAAGTGCTTCCCGGAGGCCGATCACCTCATCGTGGTGAAGGTGGCCACCGGCATCGGTTCCGGCATCATCAGCAACGGCAGGCTGCACCGCGGCGCGGTCGGCGCGGCAGGGGACCTCGGCCACATCATGGCCCCGAACGCCCAGGACATGCCGTGCCGCTGCGGGAACACCGGCTGCCTCGAAGCGGTCGCCAGCGGAGCGGCGATCGCGGCCGCGCTGCGCGCCAAGGGGATCGATGCGCAGACCAGCGCCGACGTCGTCGCGCTGGTGCGGGCGGGCAACCTCGAAGCAGGCCACGCCGTGCGGCAGGCGGGCCGCAACATCGGCGAGGTGCTCGCCGCCTGCGTCAGCATGTTCAACCCGTCGCTGATCGTCGTCGGGGGCACCATCGCGCTGGCGGGTGAGATGCTGCTCGCCGGCGTGCGCGAGGCGATCTACCGGCGTTCCCTGCCGCTGGCGACCGGCAACCTGCGCATCGTGCCCTCTCAGGCAGGCGACGACGCGGGTGTGCTCGGCGCCGCGGCGATGGTCGTGCAGCACGTCCTCACCCCGGCGCTCGTGGACCGGCAACTCGCGTGACTCACAGGACGCGAACCAGTCGGTCCAGGTAGGCCCGCAGCATGGTCCTGAGGTGGTGGAGCAGTTCGGGGTTGCCGTCGGGGTCGGTGCGGAACGCTTCCTGGATGACGGCGTCGGCAGCGAGGAACGCCGTGTAGCAAGCGGTTCGGGCGGTGGGGCTGTCGGGGAGCAGGTGCTGTGCGACCAGGACGCGGTGCAGGCCGGTGGCCATGACCCGTTTGTGGCCGCGGTCGGCTTCGCGGGTCAGTTCGGTGAGGTGGCGGCCGAACCACAGGGCGCGGAACCCCGGCTCGGAGCGGTAGAGGGCGGCGAAGCTGTCGACGAGCACCGCGGCCGGGTCGGGCCAGGACTCGAGTGACGCCCGGTCGACGAAGGACTCCATCAGCGCTTCGAGCCTGGTGAGGGAGCGGTCGGCCAGTGCGTCGACGATCGCGTCCCGGTCCGGCAAGTACTGGTACAGGGTCCCCACCGAAACGCCTGCTTCGGCGGCGACCCGTGTCGTGGTCAGCGCTTCGGTGCCCTCCCGGGCGAGCAGCCGGTCGGCGGCCTCCAGCATCCGGGCGACCTTCTCCCTCGACCTGGCCTGGCGCGGTGTCCGGCGCAGCCGCACACCCGCGAGCTCCGCGTCGGTCATCCGCACTCCAAAAGCTGAACGTGACTTTGGTTTCAGGTTGATCGTACGATAGCGCGATGACACGTGGGGCACCGCTGCTGCTGGAGCAGCGACAGGCGTTGGCCGCGGCCTGCCACGATCTCGCCGGGGAAGGGCTGCTGATCGGCTCGGCGGGCAACGTGAGCGTCCGGGTCGGTGAGCACGTCGCGATCACCGCGACCGGGGTCGTGCTCAGCCGGGTGACGTCGGACCAGGTGACCGTGGTCGACCTGGACGGCAGGGTGGTCGCCGGTGAGTTCGAGCCGACCTCGGAGGTGGAGCTGCACCTGGGGGTCTACCAGCGGTACGGGGCGGGGGCAGTGGTGCACACGCACTCGCCCGAGGCCACGGCCGTGTCGCTGGTCCTCGACGAACTCCCGTGCGTGCACTACCAGCAACTGCTCCTCGGCGGACCGGTACGGGTCGCGCCCTTCGCCGTGTTCGGCAGCAGCGAACTCGCGGAGCAGGTGCTCGCGGCGCTGGAGGGCAAGGCCGCGGCGCTGATGGCCAACCACGGCGCGGTCGTGCACGGACCGACGCTCGACGCCGCGGTGGACAACGCGCTGCTGCTCGAGTGGGCCTGCGGCCTCTACCGGCGCGCCGCCACCATGGGCACACCCCGAGTCCTCGACGCCGATCAGCAGACGGCCGTCATCACCGCTGCCCTGCGGCGCGGCTACGGCAGCACCCGACCCATCGAGAAAGGCAGCGGCCGGTGACCCAAACGATCATCACTCTCGGCGCGCACGTGTTCGACGTCCAGGTCCGACCGGTCGAGGCGATCCCGGACGGGCAGGGCGCGGCGCTGGTGGAGCAGATCCGGTTCGGACCCGCAGGGACCGCGGCGGGCACCGCGCTGACGTTGGCCAAGCTCGGGGCGACGGTCCGCACCGCGGGAGCGATCGGCTCCGACCCGATCGGCGACCTGCTGCTGACCATGCTCGCCCGGCACGGGATCGACACCTCGCTGGTGGTCCGGCGCGACGGCGTGCAGACCTCCGCGTCGGTGCTGCCGATCCGCCCCGACGGCAGCAGGCCCGCCTTCCACGTCCCCGGCGCGAACCTCACCTACGGGCCGGACGACGCGCCGCACGCCGACATCGCGCAGGCGACCCACCTGCACCTGGGCGCGCCCGAGCTGATGGGCGGCGAGAACGCGGCGAAGATCCTCGCGCCCGCGCGGGCGTCCGGTGTGGTCACCTCGGCGGACCTGCTCGCACCCGGAAATCCCGGCGTGTTCGCCTGGATCACCCCCGCTTTGTCCTCTTTGGACTACCTGCTGCCCAACGAGCAGCAGGTGCTCGGGCTCACCGGTGCCGACACGGTCGAGGACGGCGCTCGGGCGTTGCTCGACCACGGCGTCGGCTGCGTCGCCGTCACCCGCGAGGCCCGCGGCGCACTGGTGGTGACCGCCGACGAGGTGATCGTCGTCCCGGCGTTCGCCGTGGACGTGGTGGACACCACCGGCTGCGGCGACGCGTTCTCGGCAGGCTTCCTCCGCGGCGTCGGCCTCGGCCGTTCGCTGCGGGACTCGACCGTCCTCGGTTGCGCCGCCGCGGCCCTGGTGGCCCAGGGGCTGGGCAGCGACCACGGCGAGTTCACCCTCGCCGACGCCGACACCTTCGCCGCGACCACCCCGACCCTGGCCGTGGACTGAGGCGTCGGGACGTCAGGCGATGGGGACCGGGGGAGCGGCCCGCAGCGGCGCGAGGGCGGCGCTCCAGGCGATGACGTTGTCCAGCAGGGTGTCCAGGGCGGTGACGTTGTAGGCGCCCGGTCTGAACGTGGTGTGGTTCTCGAACTCGGTCAGCAGCGACAGCGTGACCTGCGGGCCCACGTCGGCCGTCCGCAGCGCCCCGCAGATCAGCCGCAGCTGCTCGACCGCGCGGGCGCCGCCCACCCCGCCGTAGGAGACGAACCCGACCGCCTTGTCGCCCCACTCCGCGTGCAGGTGGTCGAAGGCGTTCTTGAGCACTCCGGGGATGGAGTGGTTGTACTCGGGGGTGACCACCACGAACCCGTCGAACGAGCCGATGGTCTCTGCCCAAGCCCTGGTGTGCTCGTGCTGGTACTGGCCCGGCGTGGGCTCGTCCACGTACGGCAACGGGTGGTCGAGCAGGTCGACCACCTCGAACTCGACGTCGGTGCGGCGCGCTGCCACCTCGTGGACCCACCGGGCGACCTGGTCGCCCCTGCGGCCGGGGCGGGTGCTGCCGAGCACGATTCCGATCTTGAACATCGTTCTCCCGTTCTGGTGCTGGTGCGGATTCGGTCAGGAAGCCCGTGCCGCGTCCGGCGACGAACCCGAACCCGCGAGTGGCGTGGTGTCGAGGTAGCGGATCTCGTAGACGCGCTCGGTGAACTTCCAGCCGTCCGGGGTGCGCTGGTAGCGGTCGTGGTACAGGGAGTGGTTCGACCCCGACCTGCCGTCGCGCATGCGCCCGAACTCCTGGACGTAGGCGCGGCCGGACGCGGTGTCTCCCGCCAACCGGATCGCGCCGGGGTGGGTGTTCTGCACGAAGTACTCCCACGCGCCCTGCAGCCGTTCGATCCCGGCGCGGATCTCCTGCCGACCGGTGAGCTCCACCCCGGCCTCGGGGATGCGCCACGCACCGTCCGGCGCGAACAGCGACGCAAGGCGGTCGTAGTCGCGCATCATCACGGCATCGGTGAACTCGCCGCGCAGCGCCTCGATCTCGATCCGGTCGATGGCCTCGAAGTCGTTCATCGGTCTCCTCCTCGGTGTGTGAGCCTCCGACGAGTACGACAACCCACCAGCTCGAAATGTCAGGCGACGCGCCGACCTCACAGATCACCACCCTGTCCGGTCGAACCGGTGAGAGCACAACGCGACCGAGGAGCCGACGACACGATGACGATCCACCCCGAGCCCGCAGGAGGCAGGCCCGATCCCGGCCTCGGCGAGCGGCGCCAACTGATCAACCTCGCCTACCGCCTCCTCGGCTCGCTCTCCGAGGCCGAGGACGTCGTCCAGGAGGCCTATGCCCGCTGGTACGCCATGTCCCCGCAGGAGCGCGACGCCATTGCCTCTCCCGGTGCCTGGCTGACCACGGTCGCCAGCCGCCTCTGCCTCAACGTGCTCTCCTCGGCACGGGCCCGACGGGTGACCTACGTCGGCGAATGGGTCCCCGAGCCGCTACCCGGCCCGTCGGCCTGGATCAGCGGGCGCTCGGACGGCACCACCGCCGACCCGGCCGACCGGGTCACCCTGGACGAGTCGGTCGGCATGGCCTTCCTCGTGGTGCTCGACTCGATGACCCCCGCCGAGCGCGTCGCGTTCGTCCTGCACGACGTCTTCCGCTTCTCCTTCGCCGAAGTGGCCGAGATCGCGGGCCGCACCCCGGCGGCGTGCCGCCAGCTCGCCTCCTCGGCCCGCCGCCGCATCCGCGACGGACAGGCACCGGCGACGCCGTCCTCCCGGCAGGCCGGGATCGTCAGGGACTTCAAGCAGGCGTGGGAGGCCAAGGACATCGACGCCCTCATGGGTCTGCTCGACCCCGACGCCACGGTGATCGCCGATGGTGGCGGCGTGGTCGCCGCCGCGCTCCGCCCGGTCGAGGGTGCCGAGCAGATCGTGCGCCTGCTGGTCCACCTCGGGGACAAGCTCGACGACGTGACGGTCCTGGAGCGCACGGTCAACGGCCAACCCGGCCTGATCGCCCAGCAGGACGGCGTCACCGTGACGGTGTACGCGTTCGAGGTCGTGGGTGACCGGATCAAGCGCGTCTGGGCCGTGCGCAACCCCGACAAGCTCCGCCCGTGGACCCCGTGAGGGCTCTCCCACCTCGCCGAACACCTGGGCTGAACGGGTGGTTCACCGCGGCCCTCCACGCCTGGGCGCGCTTGATGTGAGCATCGCTCCGTATTCGCCCATCGCGCTTCTCCCTCCTCCCATCGTGGTCACCCACCGAAGTGATCACGATCACTGGAAGTGAGGATTGCGCATGAAAACCCAGTACACCGCGGTTGCAGCGCTCGCGGCGTTCACCCTTGTGGTGACCGCCGTACCCGCGCTCGCCGTCGACGCGAACCTTCCCGGTGGCACCGGCATCTCCGTCGCCATCTCCACGCCCGCGGGCGGTGCGGTCGTGCCGCCCGGCCCGGTGACCGTCACCGGCACCGCCTCCATCGGCCAGGGCCAACCGGTCGCCAACACCTCACTGACCTACGTGCTGGACGTGTCCGGCAGCACCACGTCCGTCGTGTCCGCCGGGTGTGGGGGAGACCAGAACAACGACGGCTCCGCCAACCAGATCCTCGACTGCGAGGTCGCCGCGGGTAGAGCGCTCAACGCCCAGGCCGTCGGACTCGGCACCGTCGCCCAGGTCGGCGCCGCGGTGTTCGGCTCGGCAGGCGCGGCCGCCGACGTGCGACCCGCCGCGGGCGACCAGCTCATCACGTCACCGGGCGCCGACGACAACACCAACGGCACCCGCGACGTCGAGGAGGTCCTCGCTTCCGCCAACAACAGCTCCGGCGGGCTGTCCCTCTTCAGCGTCCGCACTCCCGGCAGCGGCTCCACCAACTTCGCCGACGGCATCACCAAGTCCACCACCGTCGCCACCGCCTCCACCACACCGCGCAAGCTCGTGGTGTTCCTGTCCGACGGCATGAACAACGGCCCCGCCATCGCCGGACCGCTGGCCGCCGTCCCCGCCGACGTCGACTACTACACCTTCGCCGTCGGCACCGGGTCCGCCTGCGGCGCGGGCGCCAACACCCTCCAGCAGATCGCCGACAGCACCGGCGGCACCTGCACCAACGTCCCCGACGTCGCCCAGTTGCCCTCGATCCTGCCCGGCATCATCGCCTCCACGCTCACCGGCCTCACCCTGCGCGTCGACGGCGGCGCACCGGTCGCCATCACCGCCATCACCCCGACCCTGCCGCAGAACGGCCCGGCGGCCGTCAACTACACCGTCGACACCGCCGCGCTCGGCGCGGGCAGCCACCAGCTGTGCGTCACCGCCGCGGGCACCGACGGCGGCGGCGACGGCACTGTGACCGACTGCCGCACCATCACCATCAACGCGCCCCCCGTCGTCACCGTCGGCGGCCCCTACGCGGGCCAGGAAGGCACCGGCGTGAACCTCGCGGGCACCGTCGTTGACCCTGACGGTCCGAGCCTCGCCACCAGCTGGAGCATCGCCCCCGCCTCCGGGGTCGACGCGGGAGCCACCTGCGCGTTCGGCAACGCCGCCCAGCAGTCCACCTCGGTCACCTGCACCGACGACGGCGTCTACACCCTCACCCTGACCGCGAACGACGGCGTCAACGCCCCCGTCGCGAAGTCCACCACCCTCACCCTCACCAACGTCGCCCCCGCCGTCACCATCACGGCACCCGCCAACGGCGTCACCGCCACCCGCGGCACCCCCGTCGCCTTCACCGCCCCCTTCACCGACATCGCCACCAACGACACCCACACCTGCACCGTCGACTTCGCCGACGGCACCCCCGTCGCCGCCGGCACCGTCGCGCAGGCACCCGGTTCCGGGACCTGCACCACCAGCCACGCGTTCACCGCGCTCGGCGCCCACAACGTGCTGGTGACCATCACCGACGACGACGGGGGAGCGGCCACCGCCACCGTCAAGGTCGTCACCTACCTGCGCGGTGAGGCCTTCGCACTGGCCGCCACGGGTCTCATCACCGTCGCCAAGACCCCGCACGCCACCTGCCCGCCCAACCAGGACAAGACCACCGCCACCGTCACCGTGCTCGGCCTGGCCACCGTCAAGGCCCTGCACGCCGACTGCGCCCTCGACCCGAACACCGGCACCACCAGTGCCAACGCCAAGGTCGACGGAGCCACCCTCCTCGCCGGTGCGATCACCATCAGCATGATCGAGAGCCACTGCACCTCCGGCGCGGGCGGCATCACCGGCAGCTCGAAGGTCGGCACCATCAACGGCATCCCGATCGGCACCGGCTCCGGCTCGCTCGGCATCCCCGGCGTCGCCCAGGTCTTCTACAACGAGACCACCACCACCCCGACCGGCCAACTCGTCCAGAACGCCATCCGCGTGAAGACGCTGCTGGGCCAGGAGATCATCCTGTCCGGGTGCCGACTCGGCTGACCCGGTAGCGGGGGCACCCGCGTCCGCCCGGCTCCCACCGCGACATCAGCTCGCGGTGGGAGCCGGGGGTCGTTCGATTCCCGGGTCCCAAGTCTGCGCTATGTGCACAGTGGACTGTCTGGTGTGGACAGGGTCACACTGTCGGATGCCTTGAGCTGAGCGGCGTACTGGACCGGCGTCGTGCTGTGGGGTGCGGTCACCATCGTGTTCCTGGTGCTGCTCCTCGTGGGGGTTCACCGGCGCGATACGCAAGATCCAGCGTCCTGGCGGGCGAGGAACGTGGCCGGTGCGTTCAGATCGAGGTGGTCGTCGCGTCGGTCCACACCACGAGGCCGCTGCGGCCGGGTTGGCCGCTCAGCCACGACGCCGCGTCGCGGTCGTGGGCGTACGCGGTGGTGGCGTCGATGTCGGCCCAGGTCAACGACGCCGTCACCACGGTGACGGAAGCGACGGCGGTCGGCGGTCGACCGGTGCGGGCGTCGACGAGGTGCCGGCCGCGGTGGGCGGTGCCGGAGGTGGCCACGGCGCCGGTGAACACCGGCACGACCGCGATGAGCGTGGTCGGGTCGTGCGGGTTCTCGATGCCGATCCGCCACGGCCGGGCGTCCGGGTCGACGGTCCGACAGAGCAGGTCGCCTCCCGCTGACAGGCAGAAGTCGGTCTCCTCCAGGACGTCCAGGTGGGCGGCGGCGCGTTCGACCGCCCAGCCCTTGACCACGCCGCTGGGGTCGAGCACGCCGGCGCGGTGCACCCGGAACGCGCCGTCGGACCGCCGCTCGGCCACCTCGCCCAGCGCGAGCACCTCGGCGACCTCGGGCGGGCAGTCGGCCACGTCCACCTCGCCCCGGCCCAACCTGGACACGAAGGACTCGGGGCGGTAGGTGCTGAACACCCGGTCCACCCAGCGCAGCGACGCCATCACCTCGGCCCAGGCGACGCGGGCCAGGTCGTCGGCGGTGTGCCTGCCGCGGACCGCCAGGCTGACGGGCATCCCCATGACGTGGTCGACGTACCGGGTGGTCACAGGCCCGCCTGGTCGAGTGCGCTCTGCAACGACTGGACGTACCCCTCGCTGGTCACCGTCGCGCCGCTGACCATGTCGATGTCGGCGTTCTGGGCGTCGAGCGCCTCCCGCACCAGGATCGGCAGGGCGTGGGCGTTGATCTGCTGGTCCTTGCGGTTGGCGTCGGGGTACACCGGCACGGTGACGGCGGTGATCCTGCCGCCGCTGATGGTCAGCCGCACCTGCACCGGACCCCACCTCGTGTCCACGGACGATCCGGTGACCGTGCGCGACGACGTGGTCCCGCCCGTTCCTGGATCGGTCTGCGGGCGTGCGGCGGGGTCGGCGGCGACGACCATCGGGCCCGCGAGGGAGGTGCGGTAGCCGAACAGGAGCACCACGACGGTGATCGTGCTGAGCAGCCACAGGACGATGCGCTTCATCCCGTCACCACGCGAACTTCTCGATGTGCAGGCGATCTGCCCGCACGCCCGCCGCGGTGGCCGCGAGGCGCACCGCCTCGGTCCAGCGCTCCGGGCCGCACACGTAGACGTCGCGCTCGGCCACGTCGGGCACCCAGGTCCGCAGAGCGGTCACGTCGTCGGCTTGGACGCCGGCGCCGAGCCAGGAGTCACGGGATCGGCGGTGGCCGGGGAGGTCCACCACCCGGAGTCCGCGCTGTTCGGCGAGCTGCCCCAGTTCGTGCGCGAACAGCGGTCGGTCGGTGAACCGGTGCAGCAGGACCACTTCTCCGGGGGCGTAGGTGAGCCCGGCGGCCAGCGCGCGCAGTGGTGCGACGCCGACGCCCGCGCCGATCAACGCCACCCCGGCGCAGGCGCGGG
>JBDSAJ010001002.1:0-2563 GCA_039922235.1 Umezawaea sp. | reverse complement strand
GGGCGGTGGCCCCGCCCTGCCTGCCGGTGACCACGGCGGGAGCGGAATCGGTGAACATGGCGCACTTCCGAGGTAGGACACGAAGAAGCGGCGGGTCCACCGGGGGGTCGGGCGCTCGAACGAAAGGCGGCTTTGTGCGAGGGCATCGACGACGACCTCACAGCCGGTCGACACGCGGAGTTGGTTCCGGAACTGTCCAAACTGGTCGCTGAGTACCCATTGCTAAGCGCTGGGCCCGCGTCGCAGTGCTGACGGTGCCCCTCGGCACAGCCGTCGCCGAAATCTCCGTGACGGGCGACGGATCCGGTTGCGCGACCACGAACGACGCTGGAGGTGGCCGCGTTCGGCACAGTGTTGGCGGCGTGGTTCCACGATCATGAGTGAACGGTGCGGGTGTTTATGCGTGGTCGAGCAGGGCGTGGTCGTCGTCCGAGGTCGTGGAGGACATGCCGACTCCGCGGGTCATGATGTCGCCGGGATCGTAGGAACGGCGCAGATTGGACAACCGCGACCACTGGTCGCCGTAGTGCGCGCGCCATCGCGGTGAGGTCCAGTTCGCGGTGCCGATCGGGTACAGCACCCCACCCAGTGACCGGCCACGCCGCTCGAGCCGTTGGTTGCGTTCGGCCATCCGCCGCACCAGTCCAGGTGAGTCCGTCACGGCCGTGAGGATGTCGAACAGCCAGAACCAGCGGGAGTCATCGCCGGTGGGGATGCGCAGCATCGGAGAGCGGAACCGGTCGGTGCGCTGCGGGAACAGCAACACGAACGCGTTGGGCGGTCCGTCGAAGTCTTCCCGTGTCAACGACGCCACCACCGGGCCGACGAACCGCTCCACGGTCGTGTCGGGGAAGAACATGTCGAACCACGGCTTGATCCTGTCGTCCCAGCCTTGAGCCCTGGCCGTGTCGATCTTGGTGGTGGGGCCTTCGACCTGTTGCGGGTAGGTCATATCGGTGACCTCTGTCGGAGCGGTGGTCAGCCCACGCAACACCCGCACGTCGACCGGTGGCGCCGCGCCTTGGGCGGTCAGCACCGTCACGGTGAGCCGGTAGACCGGCGCTCCGCCGCGGACCGGCAGCACCATGCAGAACAGTTCGTCGACCTCGCCGCGCTCCAGCAGCAGCCGGGCGTCGGCGAAGAACCCTTCGGGCGTCGGGTGGTCGATCAGGTAGACCCGTGCGGACACCGGAGCGGGTTCGAGCGCAAGCCGTACCCTGGTGATGACGCCGACCTGCCCCAGCCCGGCCAGCGCCGCGGCGAACAGTTCGCTGCGGCGGACGGGCGAGCACCACACCCGGCCGGTCGCCGGGGTGACGATCTCCAGTGCGAGGACGGCGTCGACCTGCGCGCCGCGCTGGTAGGCAGGGGTGATCCCGCCGACGCTGAGCGTGCCGCCCACGGTCATCCGCAGATAGCCGGTCACGCCGCAGGACACCCGCAGGCCGTGCACCTGCAGGGCGCGCAGCAGGTCCAGCCACTGGATGCCGGCTTCGACCTCGACCAGGTCAGGGGTGATCTCGATGATGCGGCACAGGCTGCCCATGTCGATGATCAGGCCGCCCTCGGTGAGGCCTTGGCCGCCGGTGGTGTGCGCCTCGCCCCGCGCGCTGACCCCGATCCGTCGGGCCGCGCAGAACGCCATCATCGCCTCCACGTCACCGATGTCGGCCGGTCGCAGGATCGCGCCGGGACGCCGGCGGACGATCCGCCCCAAGTCCTGCGACGCCGCGGCCAGGGCGGCGGGATCGGCCAGCAACGTTCCTCGCAGAGCAGGTACCGCGTCGCCAGGGGCCGAGTGGGTTTCCACTTCGCTGCGCCACATGCGGGCCACGGTGTCGTAGCTGTGCACCGGATGAGTGGTCATGCTGGTCATGCGCGCGGACTCCTGGGGTGACAACGATATGGGGTGCCAGTGTGGCTTCGCGGTCGATCTGCCGATACCCGGTCCGCCGTGCCGACCGGCACCACCACATCCACCCGTGGAGCTCCTGTGCCCGCAGGATCTCCACGTCGCCCCGGTTGGCGCGCTGGGCCGGCGCAGCACAACGCTTCGCCAGCCCAGCACTCGCTGTCGGAGGTAGCCGACGGCGTCCGCTCGAAACTGGTCGGAACGATGACCACGCCCTGGGCCCTGATCATATTGGGGTCGTGGTGGCGCTTGACATCCAAGAGCTGTGGCCAGTGTTCGCCGCGGTGCCGCCACGGTGGCCATGGGTGTGCGGAGTCCTCACATGGTCGCGCAAAGCCACGACTTCCTTGTTCGACCGGCTCGTCGCAACCCCCGTACTACTCACCGGGGGCCATAGGCGATACGGCCTCGCCCTGGTAGGCGAGATCGTCGTCCGGCCTGGCGGGACTATCACTGTGCGCGTGGAGTTCGTGGTGCAGCGCTTCCGCGAGGTCGTCCAGGTCGGGAACGTGGTCCGGGTCGGCGATCACGGTGACGGTCAGGGTGTCCGCGTAGGACAGTGCCACGAAGGCGATGGTGACGTTGCCGGAGATCCCCGACACCGGGATCAGGTCGACGACCGGCGCGCCGAGGAACGACATGGCGTGGTCG
>JBDSAJ010001001.1:0-9859 GCA_039922235.1 Umezawaea sp. | reverse complement strand
CCTGACGTGCAACGTCGGTTTCGCCGAGCGGGCCGAGCGGCTGATCATCGTGCTGGTCGGGTCCGGCCTGTCCGGGCTCGGTGTGCCGTACGTCCTGGACGTGGCGCTGTGGCTGTGCGCGGTGCTGACTGCCGCGACGGTCGTGCAGCGCCTGCTCGCGGCGCGGGGCACAGCCACGGAGGTCGTCGGATGAGCATCGGGGAGAGACTGGCCGTGCTCGGCTACTCCGCCGGTTGGAAGCTCGTGCGGGTGCTGCCCGAGCGGTGGGTGCGGAATGCGTTCGACTTCGCCGCGGACCGGGCCGCGGGCCGCGGCGGGTCGGGTACCCGGCAGTTGCGGGCGAACCTGTCCCGCGTCGTCCCGCAGGCGGGCGAGGAGGAGTTGGACGAGCTGGTCCGCCAGTCGCTCCGGTCCTACGCGCGGTACTGGCGCGAGGCGTTCCGGCTGCCGTCGATGGACCTGAAGGCCGTCTACGCCACGTGCGACTCGCTGGTCAGCGGCCAGGAGAACCTGGACGCCGCGCTGGAGGAGGGCTCGGGCGTGGTGATCGCGCTGCCCCACAGCGGCAACTGGGACATGGCGGGCGTCTGGCTGGTCGGCCACTCCGGCACGTTCGCCACGGTCGCCGAGCGGCTCAAGCCCGAATCGCTCTACCGGCGGTTCATCGAGTTCCGCGAGACCCTCGGCTTCGAGGTGCTGCCGCTGACCGGCGGCGACCGCGCGCCCGCGAAGGTGCTGGCTGAGCGGCTGCGCCAGAACAAGGTCGTCTGCCTGCTGGCCGACCGCGACCTCACGGCGACCGGCGTCCCGGTCACGTTCTTCGGCGAGCAGACGATGATGCCCGCCGGCCCGGCGCACCTGGCCGCGACGACGGGAGCGGCGCTGCTCCCGGTGGGCCTGTGGTTCACCGAGGACGGCTGGGTGTTCCGCATCCACCCGCCGATCCGGGTGTCGGGCACCGCGCAGGTCCCGGTGGCCACGCAGGCGCTCGCGGACATCTTCGCCGCGGACATCGCCGCCCACCCGGCGGACTGGCACATGATGCAGAAGCTCTGGCTGGCCGACCTGCCGGAGAGCAGGCAGCGCGCCCTCGCCCGCAGGCGGGGGACCGCGTGAAGGTCGGCATCGTCTGTCCGTACTCCCTCGAGGTCCCCGGAGGGGTCCAGGCGCACGTCGTCGACCTGGCCCGTGCGCTGATCGGCCTCGGCCACGAGGTGAACGTGCTCGCGCCCGCCGACGACGAGAAGCCGCTGCCGGACTTCGTCACGTCCGCGGGACGGGCCGTCGGCATCCCGTACAACGGCTCCGTGGCCAGGCTCTCGTTCGGCCCGGTGTCCTACGCCCGCGTCCGGCGGTGGATCACCGACAACGACTTCGACGTGCTGCACCTGCACGAGCCGACCGCGCCGAGCCTGTCGTTCCTGGCGCTGATGGTGGCGGACGGCCCGATCGTGGCCACGTTCCACACGTCCACCCCGCGCTCGAAGATCCTGGCCGCGTTCCAGGTGGTGCTCCAGCCGTTCGTGGAGAAGATCACCGCGCGGATCGCCGTGTCCGCGCTGGCGCGGCGGGTCCAGGTCGAACACCTCGGCGGCGACGCGGTCGAGATCCCCAACGGCGTGGACGTCGGGTTCTTCGCCGACGCGAAACCGCTGGACGGGTACCCGCGCACCGGCGGCACGATCGGGTTCGTCGGGCGGTTCACCGAGCCCCGCAAGGGGATGTCGGTGCTGCTGGAGGCGTTCCGGGTGCTGGCCGCCGAGCTGCCGGACCTCCAGCTGCTGGTGGTCGGGCGCGGCGACGACGAAGAGCTGCTCAAGGACGCCGGGCCGGAGCTGGCCGAGCGGATCGTCCTGCTGGGACAGGTCGACGACGAGACCAAGGCGCGCGCGCTGCGCAGCGTGGACGTGTACTGCGCGCCGAACACCGGCGGCGAGAGCTTCGGCATCATCCTGACCGAGGCGATGTCCGCGGGCGCGGTCGTCGCCGCCAGCGACCTGGACGCGTTCCGCCGGGTGCTGGACGACGGCAAGGCCGGGGTGCTGACCCCGGTGGAGGACTCGGCCGCACTGGCCGACGCGCTGCGCGACCTGCTCGCCGACGCCGACCGCCGCGCCGAGTACGTGGAGGTCGCCCGGCAGCGGGTGATGACGTTCGACTGGTCCGTGGTCGCGAACCAGGTGCTGCGCGTGTACGAGAGCGCGATGGCCGCCGATCCGCGCCGGGTCGCGGAGGCAGCTGGGTGAGCAGTTCGTCGTTCGTGACGACGCTCCTGGTCGTCCTCGCGCTCGTCGTGCTCATCGGGCCGTGGGTGCTCGGCATGGCGAACCGGCTGGACCGGCTGCACGTGCGCACCGACGCGGCCTGGGCCGGACTGGACGCCTCGCTCGCCCGCCGCGCCGTCGTGACGCGGACCGTCGTCACGGCCGCCGGGCTCGACCCCGACGCGGCGACCATGCTGCGCAACGTGGCGGACCGGGCGGAACGCGCGCCGCGCGCGGAACGCGAGGCGGCTGAGAACGAGCTGAGCGGCCTGCTCGCAGACCTGGACCGCACCGCCCTCCAGCCCGTGCTGGCCGCCGAGCTGGCGGACGCGGAGCAGCGGGTCGTGCTGTCGCGGCGGGTGCACAACGACGCCGTGCGCGACACGCTGGCGCTGCGCAAGCGGCGGGTCAGCCGCTGGCTCAAGCTCGCGGGCACCGCGCCGCGGCCGGAGTACTTCGAGATCGCCGAACCGCTGGAAGCCGCCGAGTCGACCGTGCTGACGCCCCGCACGGCGGCACGGGTGGTGCTGCTCGACGCCGACGGCCGCGTGCTGCTGTTCGAGGGCAACGACCCCGCCCGGCCGCAGGAGTCGTTCTGGTTCACCGTCGGCGGCGGCGTCGACCCCGGCGAGGAGCTGCGGGCGGCCGCCGTGCGCGAGGTGTCCGAGGAAACCGGCCTTGACCTGGCCGCGGACGACCTGGTCGGCCCGGTGTGGAAGCGGCACACGGTGTTCAGCTTCGACGGCCTGAGCTACGCGGCCGAGGAGTGGTTCTTCCTGGCGGTGTCGGACGGGTTCGACATCGACACCTCGGGCTGGAACGAGGTCGAGCGCCGGACCATCCGCAGGCACCGCTGGTGGACAGCCGACGAGCTGCGCGCCACCGAGGAGGCCGTGTACCCGGTGCAGTTGGCCGACCTCCTGCCGGACCTGCTCGACGGGTCGTGGGACGGGTCGCTGCGCGCGGTGCGGTAGCGCCTGACCCACTACGGCAAACGGGTGTCACCTGTTTCGCCGACTGCGCATTGGTCGCCAATGGGCTTTCCTGGTGTGGGGTCTTACGCCGGGGAGGGCGTTGTGGGGGTAGCCGTTGATCAGGACGAGCGTGTGCGGATGCTGTTGCGGGCGCTGGTGCGGAGGGTGCACGAGCTGGGGCCGCTGGAAGGCGGGGCGCCGGTGCTGGACGTGCAGGAGCTGGGGTTGCGGTGCGTGCTGACGCCGTCGGCCAGGGTTGACGTGGGGGTGCTCAGTCCGCGTGAGCGGGAGGTGGCCCGCATGGTGGGGCTCGGGTGCACCAACAAGATGATCGCCGCTTCGCTCGGGATCAGCCTGTACACGGTGTCCACGCACCTGCGCCGGATCTTCGCCAAGCTCGGCGTTCCGACGCGGGCGGCCATGGTCGCCGTGCTGGCGGGCCACCGTCCGACTACACCTGGGTGATGACCTCGTTCCCGTACGCGGCAAGGGTTTTGTCCTTGTCGTCGTGCATGAGGTAGAGGGCGAAGTTGGTCACGCCGATCTCGCGCAGCTCCTGGAGCTTGTCCACGTGGGCCTGTGCGGGACCGGTGAGGCAGAACCGGTCGACGATCTCGTCGGGGACGAAGTCGGTGGACCGGTTCCCCGCCTTGCCGTGGTGGCTGTAGTCGTAGCCCTCACGGCCCTTGATGTAGTCGGTCAGCGCCTCGGGGACGACGCCGGAGTCGCCGTACCGGGCGACGAGGTCGGCGACGTGGTTGCCGACCATGCCGCCGAACCAGCGGAGCTGGTCGCGCTGGTGGGCCAGGTCCGTGCCGACGTAGGCCGGGGCCGCGACGCACATCGTGATGGCGTCGGGATCGCGGCCCGCCGCGGTGGCCGCGTCGCGGACGGAGCCGATGGTCCACCGGGCGATGTCCGGGTCGGCGGTCTGGAGGATGAAGCCGTCGGCCTGCTCGCCGACCATCTTCAGCGCCTTCGGGCCGTAGGCGGCCATCCAGATCTCCAGCTTGCCGTCGCGCACCCAGGGGATGCGGACGGGCGTGCCGTGGTGTTCCACCTCCCGGCCCTCGGCCAGCTCCTTGATGACGGTCATGGCCTTGCCCAGGGTCGCTAGCGACGCGGGCGGCTGGCCGATGACGCGCCTCGCCGAGTCGCCGCGGCCGATGCCGCACACCGTGCGGTTGCCGAACATGTCGTTCAGCGTGGCGAACAGCGACGCGGTCACCGACCAGTCCCTGGTGCTCGGGTTGGTCACCATCGGGCCCACGACGAGGCTCTTGGTGGCCGCCAGCACCTGGGAGTAGATGACGAACGGCTCCTGCCACAGCACGGCGGAGTCGAACGTCCAGCCGTAGGTGAACCCGTTGTCCTCGGCCGCCTTCATCCCGGCGACGACGTCGCTCGCGGGCGGATCGGTTTGCAGTACGACACCGAAGTCCATGCCGCCGCCCTTCCTAGAGTAGGTACTGGTTGAGGTCGCGGCCGAGGAACTTGCCGTGCCCGGCGCCGCCGTGGAAGCCGCCGCCGTCGACGACGACCTTCCCGCGCGACAGCACGGTGTCGACCTTGCCGGTCAGCTCCATGCCCTCGTACGCCGAGTAGTCCACGTTCATGTGGTGCGTGGCCGCCGACAGGGTCTGCTCGGCGGTCGGGTCGTACACCACGATGTCCGCGTCCGCGCCCGGTGCGATGACGCCCTTGCGCGGGTAGAGGCCGAACATCCGCGCGGGCGTGGTCGAGCTGATCTCGACCCACCGCTCCAGCGTCAGCTCGCCGCGCACGACGCCCTGGTGCAGCAGGTCCATCCGGTGCTCGACGCCCGGCATCCCGTTGGGGATCTTGGAGAAGTCGCCGCGCCCCAGCTCCTTCTGGTCCTTGAAGCAGAACGGGCAGTGGTCGGTCGACACCAGCGACAGGTCGTTGGTGCGCAGGCCGCGCCACAGCTCGGTCTGGTGCTCCTTGGGCCGCAACGGGGGCGAGGCCACGTACTTGGCGCCCTCGAAGTCCGGCTTCGCCATGTCCTCCAGCGACAGGAACAGGTACTGCGGGCACGTCTCGGCGAACACGTTCTGGCCGGTGTCCCGCGCCTTCGTCACCGCGTCCAGCGCGTGGGACGAGGACAGGTGGACGATGTAGAGCGGCGAGCCCGTCACCTTCGCCAGCGCGATCGCCCGTGACGTGGCCTCGCCCTCCAGCTCCGGTGGGCGGGTCAGGCCGTGCTGCACGGGGTCGGTGAGGCCGTTCGCGAGCGCCTGTGCGACGAGCTGGTCGATCGCGATGCCGTTCTCCGCGTGCATCATGATCGTCGCGCCGGTCTCGCGGGCCTTCTGCATCGCGCGCAGGATCTCGCCGTCGGTCGCGTAGAACACGCCGGGGTAGGCCATGAACATCTTGAACGTGTTCACGCCCGCGTCGATGCAGGAGTCCATCTCCTTCAACGACGTGTCGTTGACGTCGGAGACGATCATGTGGAACCCGTAGTCGACCGCGCAGTTGCCGTCGGCCTTGCTGTGCCACTTGTCCAGTGTGGACAGCAGGGACGTTCCCTTGGCCTGCACGGCGAAGTCGATGATCGTCGTGGTGCCGCCCCACGCGGCGGCGACCGTCCCGGTCTCGAAGGTGTCCACGCTGGAGGTGCCGCCGAACGGCATCTCCATGTGCGTGTGGCCGTCGATGCCGCCGGGGATCACGTACTTCCCGGTGGCGTCGATGACCGTGTCTGCCTGGACCTCGAAGCCGGGTGCCACGAGGGCGGCGATCTTCTCGCCCTGCACCAGCACGTCCGCCGCCACCGCGCCCGTCGCGTTGACGACCGTGCCGCCCCTGATCAGCGTGCTCATGGCTGCACCAGCGAGTCGTAGGTGTCCGGCCTGCGGTCGCGGTAGAACGCCCACAGGTCGCGGACCTCGGTGAGCAGGTCCATGTCCAGGTCGCGGACGACGATCTCCTCCTCGGTGTCCGACGCCGCCTCGCCGATGACCTGGCCGCGCGGGTCGGCGAAGTACGTCTGGCCGTAGAAGTCGTTGTCGCCCAGCGGTTCCACGCCCACGCGGTTGATCGTGCCGACGAAGTACTCGTTCGCCACGGCCGCGGCGGGCTGCTCCAGCCGCCACAGGTACTCCGACAGGCCGCGGCTGGTCGCCGACGGGTTGAACACGATCTTCGCGCCCGCCAGGCCCAGCGCCCGCCAGCCCTCGGGGAAGTGGCGCTCGTAGCAGATGTAGACGCCGATCCGGCCGACCGCGGTGTCGAACACCGGGTAGCCCAGGTTGCCCGGCTTGAAGTAGAACTTCTCCCAGAACCCCTTGACCTGCGGGATGTGGTTCTTGCGGTGCTTGCCGAGGTACGTGCCGTCCGCGTCGATCACCGCGGCGGTGTTGTAGTAGACGCCCGGCTGCTCCTCCTCGTACATCGGCACCACGAGCACGACGCCGTGCTGCGCGGCGACCTCGCACATCAACCGGGTCGTCGGGCCGTCCGGGATCTGCTCGGTGTAGGAGTAGTAGTCCGCGTCCTGCACCTGGCAGAAGTACGGGCCGTAGAACAGCTCCTGCAGGCAGATCACCTGCGCGCCCTGCGAGGCGGCGGTGGCGATGGCCGCGACCGCGTTCGCGATCATCGACTCCTTGTCGCCGGTCCACTTCGCCTGGATCAGACCGGCTCGGACGATGTTCGTCACTTGATCATCCCCTCGTTGGTGCGGTCGGCCGTCGCACGCGACAGTGCCAGGTAGGTGACCAGTCCGCCGACCAGGCCGACCACCCAGTTGTAGTCGTAGAGCGGCTTGAGGAACGGGATCAGCCCGTCGGCCGGGAACGGGCCGCTGTCGCTGTGGGCCCCACCGACCGCGAGCACCCCGCCGACGACGGTCGCCACGACCGCGCGCCAGTTCCACCCGCCGGTGAACCAGTAGGCCCCCTTGCCGTCCATGTACAGCGCGTCCAGTTCGATCCTGGTCTTGCCGAGCAGCCAGTACCCGGCGATGAACACGCCCGCCACCGACGCGAGCAGCCCGCCGTAGAAGCCCAGCCACGCGAAGATGTAGATGCTCGGGTCGGAGATCAGCCGCCACGGCTGGATCACCACGCCGATCACGCAGGTGATCAGACCGCCGACCGCGAACGTGATGCGCTTCGGGAAGGCGTTGGAGAAGTCGTAGGACGGGCTGACCACGTTCGCCGCCAGGTTCGCGGAGATCGTCGCGAGCACCAGTGCCACCAGCGCGACCACCACGACCAGCGGGTTGTCGAACCGGCTCGCCAGCGTGGCGGGGTCCCAGATCGCCTCGCCGTACAGCGCGATCGAGCCGGACGTCGTCAGGATCGCCACGATCGCGATGAACGACATCGTCGTCGGCAGGCCGAGCACCTGGCCGAGCACCTGCTTCTTCTGGCTACCGCCGAACCGGGTGAAGTCCGGCATGTTGAGCGACAGCGTCGACCAGAACGCGATCATGCCCATCAGCGACGGGAAGAAGATCTTCCAGAAGTCCGGGCCCCAGCCCAGCTTCGACGGCTCGGACAGGATCGGCCCGAAGCCGCCCGCCTTCACGGCCACGTAGGCCAAGAGGATCAGGAAGCCGACCGACACCAGCGGCGCCGTCCAGTTCTCGAACTTCCGGATCGCGTCCATGCCGCGCCAGATGATCAGCATCTGCACGACCCAGAACCCCAGGAAGCACAGCCACAGCGTCCACTTCTGGCCCAGCACCTCGGGTGCGGTCAGCCACCAGCCGCCGACCAGCTTGCCGACGATCACGTGCAGCGCCAGCCCGCCGACCCACGTCTGGATGCCGAACCAGGCGCACGCGATGAACGCCCGCAGCAACGCCACCAGGTTCGCCCCGCGCACGCCGTAGAACGCTCGGGCGAACACCGGGAACGGGATGCCGTACTTCGTGCCCGCGTGGCTGTTCAGCAGCATCGGGACCAGCACGATCAGGTTGCCCAGCGTGATGGTCATGAAGGCCTGGACCCAGTCCATGCCCAGTGCGATCAGCGACGCGGCCAGCGTGTAGCTCGGGATGTTGTGCGCCATCCCCATCCACAGCGCGAAGAAGTTGTACGTCGTCCAGGTCCGCTGTTCCAGCGGTACGGGCGCCAGTTCCGAGTTGAAGTACCGGCTCTCCGAGATGCCGGAGAAGTCGCGCAGCTCGACTCGGCCATCCGGGTGACTGATCTGCTTCGTCGATGTGATCTGGCTTGCTGAGGTGGGCTCTGACGGGTCGACGGCCATCGGTCACATCCCTGTTACGCTGGTGAAACAGAGTGTTCGGCGTGCGCTTTCCATCCCGGAATCCTGGGATGGCGGGTCCCCCCAGGGCAGTGTCGAAGTGTCCACGCTTGCCATGATCAGTGAACACACTGTCTGTTGCATCCCGGCCGGCGGTTTACTGGTCGGATGGGGATCAGCAGACGTGCCCTCGTGCTCGGGGCCAGTGCCGTGGCCGGGGCGAGCGCACTGGGCGCGCTCGGCCTCTCGTCCGCCGCCGTCCGCCGCCAGATCGGCTGGACCGGACCGGACGGCCAGGTGCCCGCCGTACCGCCCGCCGACGTCCTGCGCGGCAACTTCACCTCGACCGCTCGCGGCCGTTCCGTCCAGGTCGCCGTGGTCGGCGACCGCTCGGCCCCGTCGTGCCTCGTGCTGCACGGCCGGGGCGGGAGTGCGGTCTCGATCCTGGCGCTGGGGCTGCCGGAGTTCCTGGCGGCGTCCGGGCTGCGGCTGTCGCTGGTCGCCGTCGACGGCGGCGACGAGTACTGGACCGGCCCATCCATGAGGATGCTGACCGACGAGCTGCCCGGCTGGCTCGACACCATGGAGGTCGCCCGACCACGCGCCGCGCTCGGCATCTCGATGGGCGGCTTCGGCGCACTCGCCTTGGCGGCCCGCACCCCGCTGGACGTCGTGGCCGCGATCAGCCCCGCCCTGTTCCCCGACTGGGAAGCCGCAGAGGACATCCACGGCTTCCCGGACGAGCGGACGTGGGAAGAGCACGAACCGTTGCGGCACAAGGCGGAGGTGACCGCCGAGGTGGGCATCTGGTGCGGCCGCGAAGACCCGTTCCACGACGCCGCCGTGTCGTACGGGGCCGCCACCGGCTCGTTCGACCACGGCGCGCACGACGAGGGCTACTGGCGGCGCGTGCTGCCGGAGGCGCTGCGGTTCATCGGGTGAGGCGGACGAGTACCGAACCGCGGGCAGGCCGCCTCCACCGGAGCCGCCCGCGGTCCTACTCGCGGACGAACTCCGCACACCACCGGCCTTCCGGCCGCTCCACCGACACCGCCCGCAGACCGTTCCGCGCGAACGACCGCACCTCGTCCTCCGTCAACGGCCACGGCGGCCCGTCGGGCACGACCTCGTCGCGCGCCCCGGCGATGACGAGCAGGGTGCCGCCGGGGGCGACGAAGTCGGTCACCGCGGCGATGGCCTGCTCGTGCAGGGCGATCGGCAACGCCTGCACGGTCAGGCTCCCCATCTTCGTTAGCGATGGCAGGCTCAGGCGGTGGAAGCATCTGCTTCGAGGAGCTCGATGAATACCTCGCTGGGTTTACGCCAGTCATGAATCTTACGGGGCCGATCGTTGATCTCCGCGGCGATGGCTGCCAGGTAGGCCGG
>JBDSAJ010001000.1:0-11006 GCA_039922235.1 Umezawaea sp. | reverse complement strand
CGGCTACCTGCGCGAGCTGCACGACTGGCTCGCCTGGTGTGAACGCAACCGGCTCGACCCGTTGACGGCGCGGCGCGCCGACGTCGACGGCTGGACCGCCATGATGACCGCCCGCACCCGCGGCGCCGACGGCACCGTCGTGCTGGCGCAACCGTCGAACGCGACGATCAAGCACCGGATGGACGCGGTGTCGAGTTGGTACGAGTACCTCCTCGTCCACGAACGCGCGACCCGCAACCCGATGAAGGGCGCGACCCGCCCGGACCCGCCAGACCACTCCCCCTTGCCGGTGCTCGACGACGAGGACTACGAGCCGTTCCTCGACTGGCTCGACGACCGCGCCGCCACGCTCGGCACCGAGACGGCACTGCGGGACGCGGCGCTGCTGCGGATGATGTTCACGCTGGGCCTGCGCGTCACGGGCCTGTGCACCGCCGAGCTGTCGTCACTGCGCCGCGAACGCCGCCGCACGTACCTGCACTACGTGAAGAAGGGCGGCCAACCGGGACGAGTTCCGGTGCCGCCCAAGGTGATCGCGTCCTGCGAGCGCTACTGGGCCGTCCGCGCCGCGCGGGAGAACCGCTCCCCCGCCACACTGCGCGGACCGCTGTTCGTCTCGACCCCACTGACCGGGCAACCCGACCGCACCGGCGGCCGAGCGCTCAAGCAGCGTGACGTCCAGCGAATCCTGCGCCGCCTGGCCACCCAGGCCGACCTGGACATCGCCGCCACCATCACCCCGCACTCCGGCCGCGCCACCGCCGCCACCCGCGCGCTCGCCAGGGGCGCGGCACCGCGGGCGGTCCAGGAGATGCTCGGTGTGAAGAGCCTCGACACCGCGATGCGCTACGACCGCGGCGACTACACCGGTGACGCCAGCGCGGTCTACCTCCTCGACCCCTCCACCTGATCGCCTGTCCGAGGCGACGCGGCCGTGACCGGCTCGTGCCGGACGGGGAAGTTCACCGAGTTGGCGATGAAGCACGTGTCGTGCGCCTGCTCGTGCAGCGCTTCGACCCGTTCGACCATGGCCGGGTCGGCGACGGTCACCTGCGGCCGCAGCACGACCTCGGTGAACCGGCCGCTGTTGCCCGGCTCCTCCCGCATGACACCGCTGGCGGCGTCCACGTAGTCGGTCACCACGACGCCGGTCCGCGCGCACAGCGACAGGAAGGTGAGCATGTGGCACTCCGACAGGGAGGCGACCAGCAGTTCCTCCGGGTTCCACCGCTCGGGCGTGCTGCGGAACGCGGGGTCGGCGCTGCCCTTCAGCACCGGCTTGCCGTCGACGACCACGTCGTGGTCCCGCACGTAGTCGCGGTAACCGGCCCCGGTGTCACCGCTCCAGCGCACCGTGACCCGGTAGTCGTGCTGCCTGCTCACGTCTCTCCTCCTTGTTGGGTGAGGACGGACATCGTGGCCAGGACGTGGTCACGCGCGTGGGCGGCAGCCTCCTGCGGATCGCCGTCCGTGATGGCTTCGATCAGCCGCCGGTGCTCGTCGTCCACCAGGATCGGCCGGGCGGGCGCGGTCAACGAAGCCCGCGTGGAGACGGTGATCTGGTCCCAGATCCGGTCCAGCACCTCCAACGCAGCCGGGTTGTCCGCCAGCGTGGCGACGTACTGGTGGAACGCCCGGTTGTGCCGGACACCCGCGACCAGATCCCCTTGCCGCGTGGCCTGATCAGCCAGATCGGCGTGCTCGGCGAGCCGGGCGAGGCCCGCCGGGGACAGCTCGCCGTCCCGCTGTCGGCGTGCGGCCAACTCCGCGGTCAACGCCTCCAGGGAGGCGCGCACGAGGTAGACGTCCCGCAGTGCCTTGGCGTCCAGCTCGACCACCGTCACACCGCGCCGCGCGGCCCGCACCAGGCCGTCGCTCTCCAGTCGCCGCAACGCTTCCCGAACCGGCGTGCGGCTGACACCGAGCCGCTCGGACAGCTCCAGCTCGGTGACCGGCTGCCCGGCAGGATATGCGCCGAGCACGATCAGGCCCCGGACCTCGTCGTAGACATCCATCGCATGCAATGTATACACGGGATACATCGTGCGGAAGGGGTCGTGTGCGGCTTGTTGCAGGAAGCTTTCGCCGATCAGGTCTGCGGGATGCGGATGACTTGGCCCGGTGTGAGCACGTTCGGGTTGGTGATCGTGCCGGGATTCGCTGCCACGAGCCGGTAGTAGAGGTTGCCGGAGCCGTAGTAGCGGGTCGAGATCGCCCACAGCGTGTCGCCCGGCTGCACCGTGTGCTCCAAGTAGTTCCGGTAGCCCGGAACCACCAGCGGCCCCAGCACGACCGGAACGACGACCTTGTCGAGTTCGGCCCCGTCCTTGGGCGAGGCCCAGAACACCTCGACGAAGATCCGGTTCAGCTGGAAGCTCGCCCCCGACACGTCGACGGTCACCTGGAACTGCCCGTGGCCACCCGCGCCGTCACCGGCCATGAACGCGCCGACGACCTCGTCGTGGCCCTCGTGGACCCGGTAGTTGAAGGACGCCTCGAAGGCGCCGCCCGCCACGCCGGCGATCTGGATGTCGTTGCTCACCAAGTCGTAGATCCGCGGCTGCTGGACGTCGATCGACATGGCTCAGGCCCCTTCGCGTGACGGACGCCCAACCTAGCCCCGTGTGAACACGGTCGGACCGCGGTCGTGCGGCTATCACCCGCACGCACCAACACTCACCTCAACGCGATCAGGCTGGCCACCGGGCGGCCCTGGTCCGGGGTCCAGGTGAAGTCGGACTCGCCGGGTGCGGGCCAGCGGAGGTAGTGGCGGTTGCCGAAGGTTTCCAGGCGGCCGGCGCGCAGGACGTTGAGCTTGCTGGTGTTGCCGGAGTCCAGCAGGCAGCCGGACACGACGTCGCCCTGCGCGCGGACGGCGGTGAGGGTCTGGTCGAGGGTGAGGCCGGGGAAGGTCGGGCTGCCGGGGCGGCCGTCGAACAGGCGCAGGTGCTGGGTGCCGTCGGCGGTCCGGAAGAAGACGAGGCGGGTGGAGGGGCGGTCCCTCAACAGGGGGTAGCTGCCCAGGGAGCGGTCGTCGTTGAGCGGGTGGGTGTTCAGGTCGGGGTGGGACAGCGACGGGCCGACGGAGATGGCGTCGGGAACGTCGTCGAGGGAGTCGAGGGACAGGGGCCCGATGGTGTGCAACTCCAGACGGCTGCCCGCGGCCGTCCTTCGGCAGCGCAGGACGAGGTCGTGGTCGAAGATGTCGACGTGGCCCGCGTCGCTGCGGGTGACGGCGTCGAAGGAGCCGTCCGGGGTGGCGTGGAAACCCAGGTCGGTCCAGCGGTTGTCGGTGATCGCCGGGGTGAAGCGGGACCGGTCCTGGAAGGTGCGGACCTTGCCGGTGTGCACGTCGGGCTCGTGGTGGATGACGGCGTTGGCGTTGCCGTACACGTAGCAGTCGGCGGTGAACGCGGTCTTCGAACCCGCCCAGTCCAGCCTGCGGCCTGCCAGGGACAGGTCGCCGCACGCGGGCACCTCGACAACGGAGAGCACGCCGTTGCGGCTGATCAGGGCGTCCTGCGTGGTCACCGGCACGCTCAGCACCCGGCCGTCGCGGATCGCCAGGTTGAGGCTGAGGGTCCTCGGCCGGTAGCGGCAGCGGTCGGCCAGGAAGAAGAAGCCCGCGGTGGTCGTGACGACGCTGTCGCCGCGTCGGGCGTGCTCCGCGGCGCTGATCGGCGGTTCGGTGACGAGGATCGTGGCGTGGGCGGGGGCGTGCCAGCTGACGGTGTAGGAGTTGGTGAACGTGCCGTTCAGCCGCAGCGACTCCGTGCGGAACGTGATGCCCGGCGCGAGGTCGACCCGTGTGGTTGGCACGGGCCGGTCCAGCAGCGGGCCCAGGTGGGCGGCGGCTTCCTCCGGGGAGCCGAATCGGCGGGTCACGGCACTCCGAAGACCAGCGGCGTGGCCGCGAGCAGGGCGTCGAGGAACGTGGAGCCGCCGCAGAGGACCTGGGCGCGCAGGCGGGAGAGTTCCGCGCACGTGGCACCCGCCGGAGCGGGCACGGCTCGGCGCAGTGCCTCGGGGGTGGTGGCCTCGACCTCTGCCTGCAGCGTCGGCGAGATGTGGGTGAGCGCCCGCAGGTCGGCCAGCATGACGAGTTCCTCCGCCCAGTGCGGGTCGCCGAGGACCTTGAGGAACGCCCGGTGGAGTTCCAAGGGGTCGTCGACGAGCCGGGTGGTGGGTCGGCGTCGCCGGTACCCGTCGGCCAGGTCCTGGGGCAGGTGCAGCAGGGACGCCTTGGCGAGGGTGCGGACGATGCGGAACGCGTTGCGCGCGTGGCACCGCTCGACCTCGGTCCAGTGCACGATCCGCGGTCGGCGCTCGCGCCAGGCCCGGTAGCCGTCGTGGGGGTCGAGGACCAAGCCGGGGTGGAACGGCTGGTCGTTGTCGACGGCGAGCAGGACCGTGTCGACGTCGAACAGGCCGTTGAGGGCGAGGTCGGCCGGGTGGTGGAGCACGCCGAGGCTCAGGATGGGCCTGCCGCGGGTGAACAGGTGGACACCCGCTCCCACGACCCGTGCCGCACCCGACGCGGTGGCCCGGCACTTCTCCCGCACGGGGCCGGTCGTGGCAGGGCGGAGGTCGGCGCACAGCGCGTGCAGGTCGGCCGCGTGCACGGTGGCGTGCTTGACCGCGTAGACGTCCAGGTCGCGCAGCGCGAGGTCGGCGCCGAAGTGGACGTGGTCGAGGATCTCCCGCGCGCTGCTGCCGCCGACGTGGAGTCGCCGGTAGCCGTGGCGCAGCAGGACCTCCCGCAGGGGAGCCAGCCACTCCGCCAGGTCCCGGACGTTCACCGGCGGGTGGTCACAAGACGAACCAGACGCGTTCGATCTTCTCCCGGCCCACCTCGTACATCGCCACGGTGGACCGCGACTCCCCGTTGCCGACGCCCGTCACCAGTTCGTGGTCGATCACGATCCGGCCGTGCACCACCCGCGTGACGAGCTTCGCGTGCAGGTCGGGGCAGGAGTCGAACAGCTCCCGGTACCGCTCGCGGAACTCCGTGCCGGAGCGGTCCGCCATCACCTCGCCCGCGGGGAACGTCGCCACCGGCACGTCGTCGACGTAGAAGCCGAGGAACCGCTCGAGGTCGCGGGCGTTGTAGGCGGCCAGTTGGCCGGCGACGATCTCCTCAGGAGACAACAAGGGCCCCTCTCCTCGAAGCCCGCGCGCACGGGGCGTCCGATTTTCCCCGTGATCATGCCGGCGTGAGCCCCGGTTTCGGGCACCCGTTCGGCGCTGGATCGGACGACTTCGGCGGTGACTCTGCGACCAGTGCCGATAGCCCACGGTGATGTGCGATCTTGACGCCATGAGCAGTCTTCCCGTCCGACCGTCCACAAGGCACGCCGGTGAGCCGTCCAGGCAGGTAGAGGTGTCGCTGCACGGCGGCGAGCCGTACCGGGCGGGCGCGACCGGCTGGGTGGTGCACGCCGTGCAGGCGGTGCCCGGCCCATCGTTCTGGTGCGGTCCGGACTACGGCGACGGCACCGCCGCGGGGCCGTTGGAGAGCGCGCTGTACTGGCCGGACAGACGGTCGACCTACCGGGCGCTGATGCTGGCGTTCGGCTCGGTCGCGGTCGCGAGCTCGAAGGGCTTCTCGCCCATCGAGCTGCCCGACCAGACCGGTCGCTGAGGTGTGGGGGCAACACCCCGTTGCCCCCACACCTGTCAGGCGGTCACCGGAGGCCACGGAACGTCGGCGAGGACCGGCAGCAGCCAGCCCTCCTCGTGGTCCAGGTGCGCCGCCAGTTCCGCCGCGAGCCGGTCCAGTTCGGCCCGGAAGCCGTCGGAGTCCGCGGCGGCCAGCAGCACGAGCAGGTCGCCCTTGATCCGTGCCACGGTCCGGTGCTCCTCGCGCAGTCGGTCGAGCGCGTCCGCGAGGTGCGGGTGGTGGGCCACGACGCCGGGGAAGACTTGGTCATCCTCGGCGTCGTGGTGGAACGTCAGCGCCTCGCAGAACGTCAGGCAGTGCTGCCGCAGTTCCAGCCCGAGGCGGCCGGGCGGCCCGGCCTCGGCCTGGAGCTGCCGCACCTGGTCGCGCAGCCAGTTGTGGACCTCCAGGAGCTTGCCCGCGAACGTGGTGACCGCGCGGTCGAGCACCACGACCGGGAGGGTCCGCGTGGTGGCGGCCTGGTAGTCGGCGTAGCCGGGGGCGACCCGGACGACCTGCTCGAACAGCTGGTCACGGCGGGCGCCTTCGGCGGGGACCGCCAGCGCGGTGAACGACTCGGAGCCCAACTCCACCCGGACCGCGGGGGTGGCGAGGACGTTGCGGTACCAGTCGGGGTGGCGGTCGGAGCCGCCCGCGGAGCCGACGACGAGCAGGGAGTCGCCGTCGCGGACGAAACCGAGCGGGACGGTGTGCTCGACCCCGGACTTCGCGCCGGTGGTGGTGAGCAGGAGGACGTCGCCATCGGGGAAGTAGGCGACCTTGCCGCCGTTGGCGCGGAACTCGTCGATGACGACCTGGTTGAAGGACGTGGGCATGGCTGTGCTCCAAAGAAGAGGGTGCGAGTGCTGCGGACGAACCGGGGCGCACATCCCTGGACGGGAGTGCGCGAGGCGGTTACGTCGTACGCGGGAGGCTCATGGCGTGGTCCCGTGGGTGAAGGGGTGTCACCCGATCTCCGACCTGCCCACTGCTCTTGGTCGGGATCACGTGCACCGCGGGTCCATTAGACCCACTGGATGATCACCTTGTCAAAAGAACTTCGCGGCCGCTGTCGATTCCGCCGGACCTCGGGTGTCGAAGGGGTGGAAGCGGAGAACAGGGAGGCGGACGGACATGGTCGAGCACTTCGAGGTCACGTGGGACGGCGTGCTGCCGGGCACCGCGGCGCAGGTGTGGGACGCGATCACCCTGCACACCGCGGGCTGGTTGTGGGACATCACCTACGAGCCGCGGGTCGGTGGGCGGGAGAGCGGGCTCACCGGTGGTGACGAGGGCACGGTGACCGTGTGGGACGAGCCGCGGCACTTCACCACGTTCGCGCCGTTCGGCGAGGGGCACAACGAGCTGGACTACGTCCTCGACCCCCGCGCCGACGGAACGCACCTGGACTACCGGCACCGCGGGCCGTTCACCACCGAGGAGGAACTGGACGCCTGCCGTCAGCACACCGCGTTCTACTACCACTCGCTCGGCCAGTACGTCGGCCACTTCACGGGCCGGACGGCGCGGTACGTGTCCGTCGACGGACCGGACTCGTCGATGAAGGACGGCCTCGACGCGGTGCTCGGCGCGCTCGGCGCAGCGATGGGTGATCGGGTGCGGCTGCCGGACGGCAGTGAGGGGGTGGTCGACTACCTGACCAGCGCGTTCCTCGGCGTCCGCACCGCCGACGCGCTGGTCCGGGTGTACGACCGGGGCGCGTGGGGAGGGCCGGTCACGGTCGTGTGCCACCTGTTCGGCGAAGATGCCGACCAGGAGCGGAGCGGCCAGGCTTGGCAGTCTTGGATCGACGGTGTGTTCTCGAGCGGAACGGTGGTCGGCTGATGGCGCAGTACGCGGTGTTGATCTTCGAGAGGGAGACGCCCAACGGGGTCGCGGACCTCCCGCCCGAGATCCTGGAGGGGCACATGTCCCTGCCCGACCGGATCGCCGAACTGGGCGGGAAGGTCGTGGCCGGGCTGGCACTCGAACCGAAGGCGACAGCCACCTCGATCCGCGGCGACCTCGTCACCGACGGGCCGTTCATCGAGACCAAGGAAGCACTGGCGGGCATCTTCGTCCTGGAGGCGCGGGACTTGGACCACGCGCTGGCGCTGGCCAAGCTCACGCCGATCTACGAGGGCGGGGTCGAGGTGCGGCCGCTGATCGACTTCCAGGTCGTGGAGGAGAGCTGACCGGCGTCGAGGACGCGGTCGCCGACGCGCACCGCCGCGAGTGGGCCTTCGTGCTCGCCGCGACGGTGCGCGTGACGCGCGACCTGGACACTGCCGAGGAGTCCGTGCAGGACGCGTACGTGGAGGCGCTGCGGACGTGGGCGCGCGACGGTGTCCCGGACCGGCCGGGGGCGTGGCTGACGACGGTCGCGCGGCGCAAGGCGCTCAACGTCGTGCGCGGCCGCGAGACCCTCAAGGCCAAGCTGCCGCTGCTGCTGGAGCCGGAGGCGGTGGCCCCGGAACCCGAGCCCGACGTGATCCGCGACGACCGGCTGCGGCTGATCTTCACCTGCTGCCACCCCGCGCTGTCGCGGGAGGCACAGGTGGCGCTCACGCTGCGGCTGGTGTGCGGAGTGGCGACGCCGGACGTGGCGCACGCGTTCCTGGTCAGCGAGTCCACCATGGCGGCGCGGCTGACCAGGGCGAAGAAGAAGATCACCGCGGCGCGCATCCCGTACAGGGTGCCGTCGGCCGAGGACCTGCCCGCGCGGGTGGACGTGGTGCTCACCATCATCCACCTGCTGTTCGCCACCGGGCACACCGCGCACTCCGGTGAGCACCTCGTGCGCGACGAGCTGACCGGCCGCGCGCTGGACCTGACCCGGATGCTCCGCGACCTGCTGCCCGACGAGCCCGAGGTCTCCGGGCTGCTGGCCCTGCTGCTGGTGCACCAGGCCCGCCGGGCGACCCGCACCGACGCCGACGGCAGGCTGCTGCGGCTGGAGGAGCAGGACCGGTCGGCGTGGGACCGCGACCTGATCGCCGAAGCGGACCGGCTGGTGGTGGCGGCGCTGACCGCCGGGCCGCCCGGCCGGTTCGCGGTGCAGGCGGCGATCGCGGCGCTGCACGCGCTGGCCCCGAGCTACCCGGAGACGGACTGGCCGCAGATCCTCACGCTCTACGACGTGCTCGCACGGGTCTGGCCGTCACCGGTCGTGGCGCTCAACCGGGCGGTCGCGGTGTCGATGGTCGACGGTCCGGCAGCCGCGCTGGAGCAGGTCGAGGAGCTGGAACGGGACGGCGGACTCGCCGGGTACCGGTACCTGCCCGCGACCAAGGCGGACCTGCTGCACCGGCTCGGGCGCGACGCGGAAGCCGTGCGGGCCTACCAGGCGGCGCTGGCGCTGAGCGACAACACCGCCGAGCAGGAGTTCCTGGCCGACCGCATCGGGCGGTTCGGCTGACCGCCGGCGTCACCTGCGTGCCTGCCGCAACCGCGTCCGTACGATGACGCGGTGGACATCCCGGCGGAGCCTGACGAATGGGAAACCGTCCTCGCGTTCCTGCAAGAGGCGCGGATCAGCGACGTGCTGCTGCCGGGGTGGGTCGACCGCAGCGGACGCAGTGCCGTGCTGCGCCCTCTGTCCTCCACCGTCTACCTGGAAAGCGACAGCGGCTACCTCCAACTGTCCGCTGTAAACAACTGCGGGGGCTTGCGGTTCCGCGTCGTCGAGAAGATCGAGTACGAGTCGTACTCGACCGAGGATCCCGACGAAGACCTGGTCGCGGCCAGTGTGGGGACGCACTACCTCGGGAGCCGCACCGACGTGCCCTGCGTCGGGATGCGGCTCTTCGTGAACGACGAGTCGGACCCCGAGCGCGGGATCTACCGGGCCGCCGAGTTGATGTTCGAGGGAGCGGAGATCCTCTTTGATCCGTTCTACCTCGACGGCGTGCGGATCGGCACGAGCGGCACCGCGGATGTCTGGCTC
The DNA here is from genome assembly GCA_039922235.1 of Umezawaea sp. Taxonomy (GTDB): domain Bacteria; phylum Actinomycetota; class Actinomycetes; order Mycobacteriales; family Pseudonocardiaceae; genus Umezawaea. The sequence continues at coordinate 1,401 of JBDSAJ010001000.1, read as the reverse complement.
GAGGACCATCGGGGCGAACGGATGACCGCGCTGTTCGGGCCGCTGCGCGAGGTCAGGTGGAGTCCGACACCCTGAGGGCTGATATCCGGTTGCCACCGCGCCACCGGATCTGTTCGGCTACCGCGATGGACAAGCAGGCGGTACTGGCCGCGTTCGACCACCAGGTCCGCAAGCACCCGACGACCGACGGCGAGGTCGAGCGCGACGACGACGTCGTGCGCACCATCGGATCAGGCTGGACCGGCGTGGAGTGGTCCGCGCTGGACGCCGCCCGCGCCGATGCCGTGATCGCCGCCCAGGTGGCCCGCTTCGCGGGTACGCCGTGGGAGTGGAAGCACTACTCGTACGACTCCCCTGCCGACCTGCCCGCCCGGCTGCTCGCCGCCGGGTTGACCCCTGAGCCGTCGGAGACCCTGCTGGTCGCCGAGATCGCGGACCTGCGCCTGGACGCACGGGCGATCGACGGCGTGGACTTGGTGCCGGTCGTCGACCGCGCGGGGGCCGATGCCCTGGTGGCCGTGCACGACGAGGTGTTCGGTGGCCACCACGCCGCCGTGGGCGACCTCGTGCTGGCCGGTCTGGAGCACGACCCCAGCACGCTCGCGGCCGTCGTGGCGATGGCCGGGGACACGCCGGTGTCCGCCGCGCGCGTGGAGTTCCACCTCGGCACCGAGTTCGCGAGCCTCTGGGGTGGCGGCACGCTGCCGTCGTGGCGCGGCCGCGGCGTGTTCCGCGCACTGGTCGCCTTCCGCGCGGCACAGGCGGCGACACGCGGGTTCCGCTACCTCCAGGTCGACGCCACCTCGGACAGCCTCCCGATCCTGCGGCGGCTGGGTTTCGTCGACCTGGCGACCACCACCCCGTTCGTCCACCCTGGACTCGTCAGCCGGTGAACCCGAGCTTGCTCGGCGTCCCGTTCACGAGGTTCTCGCGGTGCTCGTGGAAGTTCATCGCCGCGAACAGGCTGCCGCCGTTCGCGAGCACGGTCTCTTCACGCAGGTGGATCGCCTCGGCCGCGTCCAGCACGGCGTCCAGCCGCTCGGCGCTGACGACCAGCACACCGTCGTCGTCACCGAGCACGAGCGCACCGGGCACGACCTCCACACCGCCGCAGCGGATCGGCACTTGGGTGCGCGGCACCGCCGACGCCGACCCCGAGCGTGGGCAGGTGCCCCGCGCGTAAACGGTGAACCCGAGCGGCCGCAAGGTCTCCAGATCCCGCACCAGCCCGTCGACCACGATGGCCGACAACCGTTCCTATGGACTGAGCGTGGGTGAGTCCTGATGATCGGGCTCGACTGTGTGCTCGGCCGGATGCCCCGAACGGTGCTGGGCGTCCTGGTTGCCCGCGTTCGCTCCACTACCGGGTCCGGCGGATCGTGTCCGTGGTCCGGTTGGGTG
>JBDSAJ010000999.1:0-5646 GCA_039922235.1 Umezawaea sp. | reverse complement strand
CCGGCGGCGGCGCGGGTTCGGGTGAACGTGGCGTCCATCCGCACGTCGGGCGCGCTCGTCGACACCCCGAGGCAGTTCGGGCCGACCAACCGCATGCCGTGAGCGTGAACGGCGTCCATCAAGCCTTCCACCAGAGCCGGGTCGTCGGACAGTCCCGAGGTGATGACGACGAGTGCCCGCACACCGCGCCGTCCGCAGTCTTCGGCGATGCCCGGCACGAGCTTCGCCGGGACGCACAACACGGCCAGTTCAGGGGCGGACGGCAGCTCCAGGACCGAGGTGTGGCAGGGGATTCCGAGCACGTGGTCCGCGTTGGGGTTGACTGCGGAGAGGTCTCCGGCGAAGTCACCGGCAAGGAGGTTGCGCAGCACCGCGTTGCCGACCGAGGACGACGACCGGCCTGCGCCGACCAGCACGATCGACGCGGGTTCCAGCACCGCGCGCAGGCTCTCGACGTCGGCGGTCAACTCGCGGTCGGCGACCGCGTCCAGATAGTGCTCGACCGGGTCGAGGCCGAGGTCGACATGCGCCACGTCGCCGTCCGCGGTGACCGTCCACACCAGACCCAGGTCGGTGAGTAGGCGCACCGCGCGTGAGTCGGCGGCCGACACGTCGGCGGTGAAGCGGCGCGCCCCGTGACGCCGGGCGAGCGAGGCGAGGTGTTCGAGCAGCAGCGTGCCGACTCCCCGTGCCCGCGCGGAGAGCGCCACCGCGAACGCAACCTCGGTGCTGTCCGAGTCCGGCGGGCCCACGCAGCTCGCGACACCGAGCAGCCGATCGTCGTCGAACACGCCGATGGCGAGGTGTCGGGAGTGCTCGTCGCGCGCCGGAGCGCTGAACAGACCGAAGTGCCGATCACCCTCGGGCAGCGCGCGGAGCAGGTCCGACAGCGCGTCGGTGTCCGAAGGCCCGAACTCCCGCAACGACACCACCGAACCATCCACCAGCAGCGCCTGGACCAGCCCGCTCACAGCAGAGCGCCGGAGGTGCTGGAGTCGACCGGCGACGGCTTGTCCTTGCTCGGCAACGGTTCCCGGATCACCACTACCGGACAAGCCGCGTGGCGCACGCAGTACGCGCTCACCGAACCGAGCAGCGCGCTCCTGATCGGTCCCGCGCCGTGGGTTCCCACCACCAGCAAGGACGCGGTCTTGGACGCCTCGACCAGCGCGGGCCCGGCGTCCTGGGTCACCAGCACCGTGCGGATCCCGCCGCCCGCGTCCACCTCCGCCACGGCGTCACCGAGCACTCGGCGCCACCGCTCGTGGTCCCGCTCCGGTGTCGACTCGGCCAGGACGTTCGGTGTCACCGCGCCGATCACCATGCCGTAACCGCCCTGCCAGGCGAGGATCGCGTCGATCGCACAGCCCCGCCGGTCGGCCTCCTCCGCCGCCCATCGCAACGCCGCACGGCTCTCCGGTGATCCGTCCACGCCGACCACGATCGGCCGCGAGTCGAAGTCGTCCATCACTCGGTCCTCCTCAGCTCGTCCCGAGCTTGGTCCACCCGGTGCCGCGGGGTCAGTGGCCGCGGTCCCGCGCGGACGAGGACCTTCGCCCCTGCGAGCCGGGGCAGGTCCGCAGGCGGTGCGGGCTGTCGGCCTCTGGAAGTGGTCTCCCGTCGACAGCACGCTGAGGGCAACCGAGCAACGAGGAGCGAGACGTGCACTGGTACCAGAACTACGGGATGGGCTGGATGGGATTCGGGCTCATGGGGATCGTGATGGTCGTGCTGTTCTTCGGATCGGTGGCAGGGCTGATCCTCCTCAGTCGCAGGATCCGGAGCGAGGTGCCGAACGTCTCGGTGGAGGCGGTCCTGGCCGAACGGCTGGCCAAGGGTGAGATCGGCGAAGACGAGTACGAACGGCTGCGCCAGCTGGTGCAGAAACGATGAGTGGCTTCGACCTCGGAATGCTGCCTGGTCCTCGGCCGGACAGGACTTTCGCCCGTGTGCTTCAGGGTTCTCACGCCGAAGAGTGAGGTCTGTCGGGTCAACCGGACCAACGTACTGAGGTGAATGGAATGGCCGTCGTGGTCGGCTCACTCGGACCTACTCCCGAGCAGACGCTGTCGGCGATCGGTGCCGTGTCCCTGGCGCCCTCGGTGTGCAACAGCCAGCCGTGGCGATTCCGACTGCTGCCCGACTGGATCGAGTTGCACGCCGATCCGGACCGCGCGCTACCCGTCACCGATCCCGCCGGGCGCGAGCTGCGCCTGTCCTGCGGCGCGGCGCCCACCAGGCACACCACTCTGCTTCCGTTCGCCAGGACGCCGGTGCCGATCGCGCACGGGCAGGCCTTGGTACGCGCGGCGGAGCTCGAGCGGTCCTGGCTGCTCCCACGTCCCGCTGTCCGACCTGCTCGACGAACCGACCACCGCCTCACGCTGATCGGCCCAACCACGCCAAGCGTGTGCGCCACCACTGGAGCCGTCGATGTCCGTCCCCTCCCGCCCTCTCGCCCCGTCCACCGCCCAGGACCGTCCGCCAAGCCCGGTCGCCGTCGGATGTGACGGGTCACCCTGGGGTCGCGCGGCCCTGTTCTGGGCCGCAGATCACGCCTCGCACACGGGCTCCGAACTCGACGTGTGGACGTGGGGCGAAGCCGACGACGAAGTGGATGACCTCACCAGCGGACACCCGGCGCTGCGCGTACGACTCCACCGGGCCGGGCCGGACCCCGTGCGCGATCTCGAAGCGGCGAGCCTGCGCGCGGGAACGCTCGTGGTCGGCTACCAGGGGCGCTCGACAAGCCCGCTCGGTCTGGATGGGCTGGTGCTCCCGCTGGTGGAGGCGGCCGCGTGCGACACGGTCGTCGTCAGAGGCGAGGCCTCAGCGCTGCGCGGCACCCACCAGCGGGTGACTGCTCTGGTCAGCGGAGGCGAGGACGACGCCCAGGTGCTGGCGCGAGCCACAGCAGTGCTCGGGGGTGCCTCCGTGCTGCGCGTCGTGCATGCCATCCCCCTGCACACGGCGGGAGACGCGCTGGTCTCCGAACCCCAGTTCGTGCTCGATCATGCGGCCCGCCTACTCGACGAACTGGACCCGCGGCCTTCCTACGCCACAACCCTGCTCCGATTCCACCCTCACGAGGCGATCACCCGGTACACCGACAGCGACCTGCTCGTCGTCGGCTCCGGCGACCACCACGACCTGACCGGGCGGTGCGGCTCCGTCACGAAGGCCGCCGTGCACCACGCGTCCTGCCCGGTTCTCGTCGTGCGCCGACCACCATCCCGAATCCGACCGGAGGCTTCCCACCATGTCCCAGAACGACCAGCGGACGGACGTCCAGTCCCAGCCGATGCTCGTCGATCGGTTCGCACCTCGCCATGACTTCATCCGCGCCAGCCACCTGGTGGTCGACGCGGATCCCGCCACCACTTACCGGGCCGTCCGTGAACTGGACTTCGCCTCCGTCCGCGCTCCGCTCGTCACGCTGTCCATGTGGGCTCGTGGTGTTCCGGAACGGATCCGATCCCGCCACGCCCCGCCGCGGCTGCCCGCCCGGATGACGCTCGACGACCTCGTCGCGGCTTCCGACTGGCGAATCCTCGGCGAAAGCCCCGGCTCCGAGGTCGCCTTCGGCGCGATCGGCAAGTTGTGGAAGCCCGTCACCGAGTGGCGGTCCTTCGAGGCCGACGACTTCGCGGACTTCGACGAGCCGGGTTACGGCAAGATCGTCTGCTCGCTGTCCGTCGTGCCTTACGGTCAGGATCGCACGCTGCTCACCTACGACGTCCGCACGATCCTGGACGACTCCCTCTCGCTGAAGCGCTTCCGCCGGTACTGGCTGCTCATCAACCCGTTCGTCGGCGTGATCGAGCGCGCTGCGCTGAGCACGATCGCGGCGTCCGCACAGCGCTGACATGTGTTCGTGCGTGATGAATCCCCTGGGCTTCTCGGCAGCCCAGGGGATTCATCATCGTCCTATCAGGATCGCTCGTTGGTGGCGCCACCGCCTGGCACCGCCGCGTAAGCGTGGACCCGCTCGATCAACCGCTCCGCTTGAGCGGTGGTGAACAGCCCGTTGCGAGCGGCACGGAGGATCGCCGTAGTGGTTCGTGGGTAGCAGCTCGGATCGATGTGCGCCATGGCAGTGGTCCCTCGGTAGTCGTCATCACGCCGGGGTCCGGGGCACGTGCTGCTCACGGTACTCGCGGCGAGGCTACGTCGCCGATCGCGCACAAGGGTCACACCGTCACAGCCGTACTGGTGGGCACGTCCTCGGGCGCGGCGTCGCGGCGTGCCCGGACGACCGCCTTGTAGGCGGTGTCCGCGAGGATCACCGCAGGTGCCGCCGCGACCACGAGCACCCAGCCCAGCGGTGATGGCAGGCCGCCGCCGAGGAGTTCGGGCAGCGGCGGTACGAGCAGGAACACCGCCAGGATCGCGAGTTCGAATACCACCGCGTAGATCAGCAGCCTGTTGCCGCGCAGTCCGCCGAGCCCGACCGGGCGGGTGGCGCTGCGGCAGGCGAAGGCGTTGGCCATCTGGCCGACCACGACCGCGGCGAACGCGGTCCCGGAGGCTGTCGCCAGCACCGCTACGTCTGCAGTGGTGCCGAGCACCCAGCCGCCCGCCAGGAGCACCAGCACGAACGCGGTCATCGCCGCGAGTGCCTCGGTCGGTCCGAGGACGCCGAACGCGCGGCGCAGCACCGACTTGTCGAGCAGCGCCCCGGTGCGGGCCGGTCCGCGCATGGTGCGCGGGTTCGGCCGTTCGGTGCCCAGCGCCAAGGCGGGCAGCAGGTCCGTGCCGATGTCGAGTGCGAGGATCTGCAGCACGGTCAGCGCGAGCGGGATCTGCCCGCCCGAGAGCGCCCACACCACGAACGGCGTGAGTTCGGCGACGTTGTCGGTCAGGTGGTAGGTCAGGAACCGGCGGATGTTGGCGTAGGTCGCGCGACCCAGTTCGACAGCGGCGACGATCGTACCGAAGTGGTCGTCGAGCAGGACCAGGTCGGCGGCTTCCCTTGCCACGTCGGTGCCCGAGGCGCCCATGGCCACGCCGATGTCGGCCGCGCGCAGCGCGGGCCCGTCGTTCACGCCGTCACCGGTCATCGCGACGACGTGTCCCCGCCGCTGCAACGCTTTCGCGATCCGCAGCTTGTCCTCGGGTGTCACCCGCGCGATGACCACGCCGTCGCGGTCGAGCAGCTCACCCAGCGCGGATTCGTCCTCGGGCAGGTCGACGCCCTCCACCACCAGCTCGTCCGGTCCGAGCAGCCCTACTTCCACGGCGATGGCCCGCGCGGTGGCCGGGTGGTCACCGGTCACCATGGCGACCTTGATCCCCGCCGTCCGACACGATTCGAGCGCCTCGGCGACGTCGTCGCGCGGCGGGTCCTGCAAGCCCACCAAGCCGAGCAGGGTCAGGTCCGACTCGGCTCGCTCCCACCCGGTGTCGTCGCCTTGCCGTGGCGAACGCCGTGCGACGGCGAGCACCCGGAGTCCTTGCGCGCCGAACCTGGCCATCGCCTCGGTGGCAGCTTCCTGGTCGCCGCACAGGGGCAGAACGGCGTCGGGAGCACCCGTGACGTGCACGCCGTCGACGTCGACCACCGAGGAGCGCCTGCGGTGCGGGTCGAACGGGTAGCGCACGCCGTCGGCGGTCGGTGTGGTCACGCCGAGTCGGGCGGCCAGCACG
>JBDSAJ010000998.1:0-7968 GCA_039922235.1 Umezawaea sp. | reverse complement strand
GCGCGGGGCCGTGGAGTGGTTCGACGCCCTGGTGGACGTGGGCGTGCCGTGCGCCCCCATCGGCACGATCGATGGCGGCTTCGCGATGGCCGAGAGGTTCGGGCTCGACCCCGTCGTCGAGGTCGGCGAAGGCGAACGGGCCGTGCCCACGACCCGGCACCCGATCCGGTTCTCCGCGACCCCCGCGGTCTACGACCTGCCACCGCCGGAACTGGACGAGCACGGCGTGGAACTGCGGAAGTGGCTGGGGGAGCGCGACGATGCCTGAGTACCCCACGGCGCTGGGCGCGTCCGACGCGACCACGATCACCCTGCTGGGCCACGACCTCGCCCGTGACGTCATGGGCGAGGTCGGCTTCGGCGAACTGGCGTTCTGGCTGGCCACGCAGCGCAGGCCGAGCGCGGGGGAGGTGCGGGTGTTCGAGGCCGTGCTGGCCGCGCTGGCCGACCACGGCTTCACCCCGACCGCCATCGTCACCCGGCTGACCTACCTGTCCGCGCCGGACTCCATCCAGGGCGCGCTCGCCGCGGGCCTGCTCGGTGGCGGCTCGCGCTTCCTGGGCGTCACCGAGGACTGCGGCCGGTTCCTGCACGCCGTGCTGTCCGAAGTGGACACCGAACCCGGTGACGACGCGGGCTGGGACGCGCTCGCGCTGGCGACCGTGCGGGCCCGGCGCGCGGCGGGCCAGTTCGTCCCCGGCCTCGGGCACCACGTGCACAAGACCGGCGACCCGCGCACCCCGCGGCTGATGGCGATCGCCGAGGAGGAGGGCCTGTTCGGGCCGCACCTCTCGCTGTTCGCCGCGATCGGCCGCACGCACCCGGAGGTGCTCGGCAAGACCCTGCCCCTCAACGGCGCGGGCGTGTGCGGCGCCGCGCTGGCCGACCTCGGGCTGCCGCTGGAACTGCTGCGCGGGTTCGCCCTGCTGGCCCGGACCGCGGGACTGATCGGGCAGCTCGCCGAGGAGCTGCGGAACCCCGTCGCCAACGACATCTTCCTGTCGGTCGACCGCGCCAGCCGCCCGGCACCGCCCCAGCCGTGACCAACCACAACCATTCTGGGAGACGACGATGCCTCCGGTGACCGAGGACCCCATCACCGCGCTCGCGCAGCAGCGGTGGGCCACCGCCCACGACCCGCGGCTGGCCGAGGTCATGACCGCGCTCGTGCGGCACCTGCACGAGTTCGCCCGCGAGGTCCGGCTCAGCGAGGACGAGTGGGCCGCCGCGATGCGCTGGCTCCAGCGGACCGGCGACATCAGCGACGAGAAGCGCGAGGAGTTCATCCTCGCCTCCGACGTGCTCGGCCTGTCGATGCTCGTGGTGCAGCTGAACCACCGGTTCGACGCCAGGGCGACACCCGCCACCGTGCTCGGGCCGTTCCACATCGACGACTCGCCGGACCTCGACTTCGGCGCGGACATGTCCGACGGCGTGGCGGGCACACCGCTCTACGTCCACGGCTTCGTGCGCGACCTCGACGGCAAACCGGTCGCGGGCGCGGTGCTCGACGTGTGGCAGGCCGACGGCGACGGCGCGTACGAGTCCCAGCTGGACGTCGACGAGGCCCGGCTGCGCGGCAAGTACACGACCCGCGAGGACGGCGGTTACTGCGTCCGCACCATCGCGCCGCTGGGGTACTCGATCCCGATGGACGGCCCGGTCGGCGACCTCATCGGCCGCACCGACATCTCCCACTTCCGGCCCGCGCACATCCACTTCCTGATCGACGTGCCCGGCCACGAGCGGCTGATCACCCACCTGTTCCAGGAAGGCGCCGAGTACCTGGACGACGACGTCGTGTTCGGCACGAAGCCCGAACTCGTCGTCCCCTTCACCTCGGCGGAGCCAGGACTCGCTCCCGACGGCAGCGAGTCACCGGTCCCGTTCCTGGAAGCCAGGTACGACTTCGTGCTCCAGCCCGCCGGCTGAGGAGGACCTGCTGGTTCCGGATCACGGTAGGCGAGGGAAGACACTGTGCGGGGTGGAGGAAAGCGCTCCACCCCGCACAGTCGCCAGCCGCTAGGGATAGTCCTTGACGTACACCGGCACGCCGACCTTGGTCGTGTCGGCCGGGTCGCCCACGCCGTTGACGACGTGGTCGACGACGCCCGCGCTGAGGTTGACGGTCATGATGTGGTGCAGCTTCACCCCTGGGGTGTTCGGCACCTCGAACCCGTTCTCGGTGTGGATGGTCGGGTTGTTCTGGTTGAACACGTAGACGCCGGCGCCGTAGAGGCTGTGGGTCTTCACGCGGTTGCCGACCTGGTAACCGGCGTAGCCCTCGACGGAGCCGTTCATCCAGTCCGCCTGCGTCGGCGGGTCGTACGGCAGTTCGTTCTGGTACAGGATCGTCGTGCCCCTGTCGCCGTTCCAGGTGGTGTTGTACTGCTGGAAGTGCTCGACGAACAGGCCCGTCGCGGTCACGCGGTCGCCGTTGACGACGACGCCCTTGCGGCCGGTGTTGGTGGTCCAGCGCTGCGTGTCGGTGAAGCCCTCGACGCCGTGGTCCGCGCGCCACACCCAGGTGTGGTCGATGAGGACGTCGTCGCTGTTGACCTCCAGTGCGGTGTCGGCCTTGCCGACGTGCGGCCCGCCGACGCGGAAGTACACGTCGGACAGCATCGTCGGGTTGGTCGGCGAACTCCAGCCCCACGCGTTCTTCCTGCCCACCCGCAGCAGGACCGGCGACTCCTTGAGGCCGGCGTCCACCGTGACGCCCGCGATGACGACACCGGGGACGTCGGCGACGTCCAGCGGGATCGCGCCGTTGACGGCGGTGAGGGTGGCGTGCCCGATGCCCAGGACGACCTGGTTGGGGCGCCTGACCTCGATGCTCCGCGCGATGTCGTACACGCCGGGCGTGAGCAGCAGGTTCTTGCCGATCAGGAGCTGGAAGTTGATGTCGCGCACCGAGTCCGACGGCTTCGCGACGTAGAAGTCGCTCAGCGGCAGCGTGCGACCGGCGGTCTGGCCTGCGGACCAGGAGGTGCCGACGGAGTTCTGCTTGGCGCTGGGGACGCGGACGTTGTACTTGCCCTTGGCGTCCACGAACAGGTACGGCTTCTCGCGGCTGACCGGGGTCTTCTCGACCGTCGTGTACGGCGGGTCGGGGAAGGTGGTTTCGGCTGGTGCGCCGACGACACCGGAGAACACCTGGTTCCACACGCCGTTGGACCAGCTCGCGACCTCGCTGTTGCGGGTCAGCCACTGCTGCTGCGAACCGTTGGTGGTCGCCGGGAGCTTGGAGTCGGCGATGAACCCGCCGCTGGCGTACTGCGGGCCCGCGGTGCAGTAGTCCATCAGGGACAGACCGCCGTTGGTGAAGTTCACCCGGCGCATGGACACGGCCTGCGACACGGCCCAGAAGTTCGCCGTGGAGCGGCAGCCGTCCTGGCCGGTCGCGTTGACGTTGACGGTCAGGTTCGACACGGTGCGCCAGAAGTTGACCAGCGCCAGGCAGTTGCCCGTCCCGCCGTCCGCGAGGCAGCGGTTGTACACCTCGACCTTGCCGTTGATGACGACGTCGGTCGGCGCCGCGCCCAGCCCGGCGATCTCGGTGTAGTACCCCACCTTGATCTGCAGCGGGTGCTCGGCGGTGCCGTACGTGCCCGGCTTGAACAGGTAGGCGTACCGCTCGGTGCCCATCTCGTTGTCGACCTGCTTGGCGTGGGTCGCGTCGAGGGTCGCCTGGATCTGGGCCACCGGCATGGTGGGGTCGAACACGGTGACGTTCGCCCCGAGGCCCTGGGGCTTGGTGTGCGATTCGGTGCCGGGGGCGGCCGTCGCGGTGGTCGCCCCGACCAGGGTCACCGCCAGGCCGATGGCGAGGACGCGGCCGAGCCGCCGCTTCGCGGTGATCACGCGGATCGTCCTCTCAGCACTTCGGCGGTGGGGCGAGCTGTGCGGCGCACGATCATCGTCGACCTGCCTCGTTCGGGGGAGAAATGGGGAGGCTCAGCGGAGGTAGGCCGAGAGAGCGCTCCCATGGGTCGGGTATTTCTACCCCGTGAACCGGTCCCGCGCTACGCCCTGACGACGGGTTCCCAGGTCGTCGATCACCGAATCAAGCTCGGGAAACGGGGTCGGGCAGCAGGTTTTCAGCGCCAGGGCTCGTCTCCGACGTGGACGGCCGCACCGGTGTCCGCCGCCTCCTCGACCGCGAGCGCGACCCGGTGGTCGTGCAGGCCGTCGGCGAGCGGGTACGGCTCCGGCCCGCTGTCGGAGACCCACGCCGCGGTGTCCTGGAGCAGGGTCGCGATGGCGATCTCCTCGTCGTTCCACCGCCGCCCCTGGTACGGGTTGCGGTAGAGGACGTCCGCGCCGAACGTGATGTGGTCGGTGTCGAAGCCGTCGAGGTCGAGGTCGTACCCGGTCTGGCGGCGCACGATCGGGGTCCGGACGATCGTGCGGTCGCCGGTCAGCCGCACGACGTCCTGGTCCCGCAGTTCGCCCTTCGTGCCGCGGACCAGCAGCCGGCGCATCAGCAACTGGTTGTGCCACTGGTTGTCGGTGAAGTCGTAGAGGCCGAACCCGCCGTCGGTGAACGCGATGGTGGCGATCGTCGTGGTGGCTTCCTTCACCTCGACGGGATCGACCCAGCCGTCCCGCGAGAGGGGATCGGCCAGCGGCGCGGTCGTCCGCACGGCCCGCACCTCGGCCGGCCCTCGACCGGTGCCCAGCAGGGTCCGGATGAGCGAGACGGCGTGGTACTGGTGGGTCGAGGAGACGTCCACCCTGGTCGGGTCGCCGATGGCGCCGGAGCGGACCAGCGCGAGGCGCGCGGCGTGCGACGGCATCCGGCTGTACTGCTCGGCGACCTGCACGAGCCCACTGCCGCCCACCTCGTGCCACAGCCGCCGGAGCCCGTCCAGGTCGGGCGCGGGCGGCGTTTCGGCGAGCACCGGGACACCGCGCTCCACCAGGTCCGCCACCAGCGACGGCGTCACGGCCCACGGCGTGGCCGTGACCACGAAGTCCGGTTTCGCGGCGAGGCAGTCGTCCAGCGACAGGTGCACCGGCACGGGCAGGTCCTGCTGCCGTCGCGACACCACGCCGACGCAGTCCAGGCCGTCCAGCGCGGCGGCCAGGCGCCAGAAGAACTCGGCACGCCACCCGGAACCCACGATCGCGAAGCTCGTCACGTCCCCATCCAACAGGTCCGGGACGGGCATGGCAGGCTCGTCTCCCATGATCGACGGTTACGCGAAGGCATATCTGCACGACGACCTGCGCTGGATCCGCGAGGCGGTGCTCTCGAAACTCGACGGGCTCCGCGAGTACGACATCCGGCGCCCGCTGACGTCCACCGGGACCAACCTGCTCGGCCTCGTCAAGCACCTGGCGACCTCGGAGGCCAGGTACCTCGGCGAGGTCTTCGGCCGTCCGTTCCCGGAATCCCTGCCCCCGTGGGACGACGAGAGCGCGCGCCACGCCGACATGTGGGCGTCCGAGCACGAGACGCGCGCCGACGTCGTCGACCGCTACCGGCGCGTGTGGGCGCACTCCGACGCGACGATCGAGGCTCTCGACATCGACGCCCCCGGCCACGTGCCGTGGTGGCCGCGCCCCGACGTGACGCTGTTCGCCGTGCTGGTGCACCTGCTCACCGAGACCAACCGGCACGCCGGCCACGCCGACATCCTGCGCGAACAGCTCGACGGCGCGGTGGAAGTGGTGCGGGACGCGGCTTTCTGGGAGGACCGGCGCGCGAAGGTCGAACGGGCCGCCAGGGCGGCCGATCCGGGGGAGGCCTGACCGCTCCCTCGCCGGACGCGGACAGTGCCCGGTCGAACGTGGTGCGTGAGATTAAAGCAGTCGCTTGACTTAGTTGAATCCCTGGTCTTCACTGGTCTCGCTCTGTCCGATGTGTCCGGTTGCGTCGGCGGGCTCGCCAGAGGGCGCCTGCTCCCGCCGGTGCTCGAGTGTCCGACCTCCCCTGTACGGTGGTGAACGTGGTGACCGACGTCAGCAGAACGCCGCGGGCGGAACAGGCCGGCGCCACCCGCGAGCAGATCCTGCGCGCCGCGGAACGGATGTTCGCGGAGCAGGGGATCTTCGCCGTGTCGAACCGGCAGATCAGCGCCGCCGCCGGGCAGGGCAACAACGCGGCCGTCGGCTACCACTTCGGCACCAAGGCCGACCTGGTGCGGGCGATCGTGCGCAGGCACGTGTCCCGCATGGAGGTACTGCGGCTGGAGATGGTGGTCGACGTCGGCGACTCCGAGGACGTGCGGGACTGGGTGAACTGCCTGGTGCGCCCGAGCGCCGTCCACCTGGCGAGCCTCGGCGACCCCACCTGGTACGCCAGGTTCAGCGCGCAGGCCATGACGGACCCCGCGTTCCGGGCGATCATGTCCGAGGAAGCCCTTGCGACCGCGTCGCTGCGGCAGGTCGTCGCCGGGCTGGAGCGCTGCCTGCCAGACCTGCCCCCTGAGGTGCGCGCGGAGCGCAGCGACATGACCCGGCACCTGATGGTGCACGGTCTCGCCGAGCGGGAGCGCGCGCTGGCCGAGGGCACCGGCACGCCGAGGGCGACGTGGGACGAGGTCGCGACCGGACTTGTCGACGCCATCACCGGGTTGCTGCTGGCACCCGTCACGCCGCGTTCCTGACCGCATCCGCACTGGCGAAATCCGTCAACGTCGAGGTCGGACGACTGTTTAAGTCAGTCGCTTGACTCAACTCCGGGAACAGGGTTAGCTGGGGACATCCGAGATCGACGTCGAGGAGGTCGCCGTGGCTCGCGGTGAGGCAGACCAGGTGTTCGCCGAGGTGGTGGAGCGCGTCGACGGCGTGATCGTGGGCGGGCCGACCGAAGTCCCGGTGCGCTGGTGATGCCGGGAGGTCGGACCGAGCGGGCGGCCGAGACGCGCGAGCTGATCCTGGCCGCCGCCGAACGGCTCTTCGCGGAGCACGGGGTGTTCGCGGTGTCCAACCGCCAGGTCGGTGAAGCGGCGGGGCAGGGCAACAACTTCGCGGTCGGCTACCACTTCGGCACGAAGCCCGACCTGGTGCGCGCGATCGTGCGCAGGCACGCGGAACCGGTGGAGAACCGGCGCACGCGGATGCTCGCCGAGATCGGCCGCAGCACGGACGTGCGCGACTGGGTGGCCTGCCTGGTCCGGCCGTTCACCGAGTACCTCGCCGAACTGGGCGTCCCCACGTGGTACGCGCGGTTCGGTGCGCAGGTGATGACCGACCCCGGTCTGCGGGAGATCATCATCGACGAGGCGCTGGCCACCGAGCCGATCCAGCGGGTGCTCGACGGGCTCAACCGGTGCCTGCCCGCGGTGCCGCTCCCGGTGCACCTCGAACGCAGCGCCATGGCCCGGACCCTGATGTCGCACACCTGCGCCGAGCGCGAACGGGCGCTGGCGACGGGGAGTCCCACCACCAGGGCGAGCTGGGAGGACACGGCCACCGGCCTGATCGACGCGATCACCGGGATGTGGCTGGCACCGGTCACCCCGACCGGGAACACCGAACAACGGCACGAGGAGCAGGACCGATGAAGATCGTTGTGGACGAGGACAAGTGCTGCGGCGCAGGCTCGTGCGTGCTGCTCGCGCCCGACGTGTTCGACCAGCGCGACGAGGACGGCGTCGTGGTGCTGCTCGACGCCGAACCGGCCGAGCACCTGCACACGGCGGTCCGCGAAGCCGCGGTCGTGTGCCCGGCGGCGGCGATCACGCTGGCCGGGACCGCGTGAGCACACCGTGCTGGTCGTCGGAGACTCGGACAAAGCCTTTCGCGGCAAGGATTACCTCGTCGATCTGACCCTGCTGGGCGACGCGGCCCACCCGCACCGCGAGCGACACCCCGAAACCACCGGATCGCCCGTCATCGCGGCGACCGTCTCGAAAGGACGATGATGACCAGCACGCTGGACCCGGCCGAGGTTCCCGAGTTCCCGATGCCAAGGGCGCAGGGCTGCCCGTTCGACCCGCCGCCGGAGCTGCGGACCCT
>JBDSAJ010000997.1:0-2523 GCA_039922235.1 Umezawaea sp. | reverse complement strand
CCAGGGTGTTCGGTACCTGCGCACCGCGCGGATCTCGACCACACCACGGCGTTCCCGACCGGTCCGACCGAGGCGGCCAATCTGGGAGTGATGTGCCGAGCCCATCACCGCTTGAAGCAGGATCCCCACTGGACGGTGACCCAGCCGACTCCCGGAACGTTCGTGTGGACCAGCCCTGGCAACCGCACCTACACCCGTGAACCGGTCGCGGCCTGACGCGCTGAACGCATCACCTCGCCCTTCCTGGGACCGAACGAATGACGGAATGGCAGTTTGAACAGCAACAACGACTTCGCCGAGGCAGACCTGGCGGGCGGGATCAGCTCAGCCGCTCCACGACCCAGTCGGCGCGGTGGGCGGGTAGCGCACACTCCAGCGTCGCCGTGCCACGCCGTGCCGCCACCGCCCACCGAGCCCAGGCCGGCTAAGCGATCGACTCCCAGCCCTCGACGTCCTCCGGCCCACGGGGCGCGGGGCCCACGTACTTCGCCGACGGCCTCACCAGCCGCCCGGTCCGCTTCTGCTCCAGGATGTGCGCCGCCCAGCCACCGGTGCGGGCGCAGGTGAACATCGCGGGCATCATGTGCGGCGGCACCTGGGCGAAGTCCAGGATCACCGCGGCCCAGAACTCCACGTTCGTCTCGATGGCCCGGTCCTTGCGCCGCTCGCGCAACTCGGCCAGCGCGGCCTGCTCCAGCGCCGCGGCGACTTCGTAGCGCTCCGCGCCCAGTTCCTGGCAGGTCCGGCGCAACACGCGGGCACGGGGGTCCTCGGCCCGGTAGACCCGGTGCCCGAACCCCATCAGCCGGTCGCCGCGGTCCAGGATCGCCGACACCACGGCCTTGGGATCCCCGGTCCGCTCGACCTCGTCGATCATCGGCAGCACCCGAGCGGGTGCCCCGCCGTGCAGCGGCCCCGACATCGCCCCGATGGCCCCGGACATCGCCGCGGCTACGTCGGCACCGGTGGAGGCGATCACCCGAGCCGTGAAGGTGGAAGCGTTCAACCCGTGCTCAGCAGCGGAAACCCAGTAGGCGTCCAACGCCCGGACGTGCGCCGGATCGGGCTCCCCGCGCCACCGCGTCAGGAACCGCTCCGTGACCGTCGTGCACTGGTCGATCCGCGACTGCGGCACAGCGGGCCGCCCGATCCCGCGAGCCGACTGCGCCGCGTACGACAGGGCCATCACCGAGGCGCGCGCGAGCTGTTCGCGGGCCACCTCCTCGGAGATGTCCAGCAGCGGCTGGTAGCCCCAGATCGGCGCGACCATGGCCAGCGCCGCCTGCACGTCCACCCGCACGTCACCGGTGTGCACCGGGATGGGGAACGACTCGGCGGGCGGCAGGCCGGGGCCGAAGCGGCCGTCGACCAGCAGCGCCCAGACGTTGCCGAAGGTCACCCGGCCGACCAGGTCCTCGATGTCGACCCCGCGGTAGCGCAGCGCGCCGCCGTCGCGGTCGGGTTCGGCGATCTCGGTTCGGAAGGCGACCACGCCTTCGAGTCCTGGACGGAACCCGTCCTCGGCTTCCTGCACCACCTTGTGCACGCCTCCTCCAAAGACAAACGCGGTGCGGTCACACTGCTCCCGGATCCGGGGTGTGGCAATCACGTCGGGCGGTGTCTTGGGTCACGATCCAGTCAACGATTCAGACCAGGTCGCCCGTTCGGGTTGGTTAACGGCCTGTTTCGGGAGCGCGCTCGGAACGCGTCAGGTGATACACCATGACCCATGCACCTCACCCCCCACGAGCGGGACAAGCTCCTCGTCCACGTGGCGGCCGACGTGGCACGTCGGCGGCTCGAACGCGGGGTCCTGCTGAACTACCCGGAGTCGGTCGCGCTGATCACCGCCCACGTGCTGGAGGGCGCGCGGGACGGGCTGACGGTGAGCGAGCTCATGCACAGCGGGCGGACCGTGCTGAGCCGCGCGCAGGTGCAGACCGGCATCCCGGAGATGATCGAGTCCGTCCAGGTGGAGGCGACCGTCCCGGACGGCACCAAGCTCGTGACCGTGCACGACCCGATCAGCTGAGGGGGAGCGGTGCGCCCAGGAGAGATCATCCCCGGCGATGAGCCGGTGGAGCTGAACCCCGGCAGGCCGCGGACGACGCTGGTCGTGGTCAACAGCGCGGACCGGCCGGTACAGGTCGGCTCGCACTACCACTTCGCGGCGGTCAACCCCGGTCTGGAGTTCGACCGGAAGGCGGCGTGGGGGCAGCGGCTGGACGTGCCCGCGGGCACGGCCGTGCGCTTCGAACCGGGCATCGAGCGCGAGGTCGTGCTGGTGCCCATCACCGGCCGCCGCGTCGTGCCGGGTCTGCGACCGGAGTGGGCAGGAGAACTGTGACGAACATCGACCGCGCGCGGTACGCCGAGCTGTTCGGGCCGACGACCGGTGACCGGATCCGCCTGGCGGACACGGATCTGCTCATCGAGGTGACCGAGGACCGCAGTCGCGGCGCGGGCGCTGGTGACGAGGTGATCTTCGGCGGCGGCAAGGTGATCCGCGAGTCGATGGGCCAG
>JBDSAJ010000996.1:0-7589 GCA_039922235.1 Umezawaea sp. | reverse complement strand
GGGCCACCGTTCGGCTTAACCCGCTGTTGCGGATCCGTTCACAAACCACGTCCCAACTGGCCTTGTCGTGCCGCAGTGCGGGCGGGTGCGCGGAAAACGTTTGTCGCCAACGGTGATCACTCTTCCGGCCTATGGTTGCCGGTCGTCGACGCCACTTACGGTCAGCCGGCGTCGAGCTTGAAAAACGCGACGATCCGGAAACAGGAAAAGGGTGTGAGTTATTCCGTGCCCTTTTGTTTCGACGCCGTGTGGTCCCCCCGCTCGTGTTTCCGGATCGTTCACCCACCAGGAGGCGTCATGAACCCGAAGATGAAGAAGATCACCATCCGCAAGGCCGGTCCGGTGCGCCTGACCGCTGCCGCCTGCTCGCAGTACAAGGTGCCCACGCTTCCCGCGAGCTGAAGCTGAGCTTGCCGGGCGTGACCAGCATCGTCACGCCCGGCACGCGCTTTTCCACCTACACGGAGAGGGGTCGCGGGTGAGCGAGTCGGAGGTGCTGAGCGCCGGTCCTGATCTCGGGCGGCCGATTCCGCTGCACCCGCTGGTCTACCTGCCCGACGGTGAGGACGTGACGGTCGGGCGGCGCGACATCGATTCCTACGCGGTGCTGCCGCCGGATGGCGCGGCACTGGTCCGAAAAATGGAGGAAGGTCTTTCTCCGGTCGATGCCGCGGCGTGGTATGAAAGCGAATACGGCGAACCCGTCGACGTCGCCGATGTCGTCGAGGCGCTGTACGAACTGGAATTCGTGCGTTCGGCGGACGACGTTCCCGCCGGAGCACGGCGGCTGCGCTGGCAGCGCACCGGGCGCGTGCTGTTCTCCACGCCCGCGTGGCTGCTCTACGGCGGTCTGGCGGTGTGGGCGCTGGCGTTGATGGTGGCGCACCAGGACCTGCGGCCGACGTACCGGAACATCTTCTACGTCGACTACTACTCGGTGATCCAGGCGACGCTGTTCGTCGCCGCCCTCCCGCTGTTGCTGCTGCACGAGGCGTTCCACGCGCTCGCGGGTCGACGGCTCGGCCTGCCGTCCACGATGAGCGTCGGGCGGCGGCTGTACTTCATCGTCCTGGAGACCTCGATGGACGGCCTGGTGTCGGTGCCGCGCAGGCAGCGGTACCTGCCGATCATCGCCGGGATCATGGTGGACCTGGTGGTCGTGGCCGGGCTGACCGTCGCCGCCGACCTCACGCGGCAGGCCGACGGCGCTCTGTCGCTCGGCGGCCGGTTCTGCCTGGCCGTCGCGTTCGCGACGCTGCTGCGGGTCGCGTGGCAGTTCTCGTTCTTCCTGCGCACCGACCTGTACGTGCTCGTCAGCACGGCGTTGGGGTGCGTGGACCTGCACACCACCGCGAAGCAGGCCGTGGCGAACAAGTTCCACCGGCTGCTCGGGCGCACGCACAAGCTGCACGACGAGTCGGCCTGGCACCCGGTCGACCGGCGGGTCGCCCGCTGGTACTCGTGGTTCGTGCTGGTCGGCTACGCCTTCAGCCTCACCACGTTCGTGCTGGCACTGGCACCGGTCACCTACTTCATGTTCCGCGGGGTGTTCACCCGGCTGTTGGACGGCAGCGGCGCGACGGCCCTGCAACTGCTGGACTCGTCGGTCTTCCTCACCTTCTCCCTCGTCCCGATCGCCGTGTACGGGCTGCTCGCCCTGCGCGACCGGCGTCGCAAGCGCGCCTGAAAGGCAGGACTTCCCCATGAGCCGCCACCACTGGATCCGGTCCACCCACCTCGCCGACCGCACCAGGCTGCGCGAAGTACTCTCCCTGCCGCCGGTGCTGGCGGTCGTGGACGCGCACCGTGGGCTGCGCGGGCCGTACTCGGCGGCGGGCGCGCTCGTGCGGGAGATCGCGGCGGACGCGTTCGCCCGCCACCCGGAACTGGCTGCCCGGCACAACATCGAGATCGCCACGGTCGCCCCGGAACTCGCCGGGTCCGTGCCGCCCGCGTGGGCGACGCTGGAGTGGACGGTCGCGGACGAGGAGCGGACGCGGTTCTACTCGCGGCTGCACACGCTGAACATCGCGAACGGGCTGGCCGAGTTCCTGCGCGTCTACGTCGACCGGCCGCGCACGCTGGTCGTGGAGAACGCGCACCACGCCGACCCGACCGACCACGAGTTCATCGCCGTCCTGTTGCGGCGCACCGACCTGCCGAACCTGACGGTCGTCGTCGGCACGGGCACCGAACCGGTGGAGGACCCGCGCGGCGAACTGGCGATCTCGCTGTGCGAGGCGCTGGAGACGCACACGACCGCGCTCCAGGCCACACCGGTCCACGGCCGGGTCCCGGCGGGGGAGATGACCGCGAAGGCCTATGTGGACGGTGACCGCACCAGCGACGAACCGTTGCTGCGCAAGGCGTACGAGGACACCCCCGCTGACGTCCGGGCGGCGTTGCACGATGCCCGGCGGATCGAGCTGGTCGCCACCGGCGAGCCGTCGTGGGCGCTGGGCGCGATCACGCACCACGCGGCGCTGGGCAGCGACCCCACCGGCGTCGGCGCGGAAGCGCTCAAGCGCGCGATGGGCCACTGCCGCAAGGTCGGGCTCTACCACGCGTCCGCCGAGGTCGGGATGCGCGGCCGCGCGCTGGTCGACCACCGGGCGCAGCCCGAGCTGTGGTGGCACTTCACCGAAGGCGCCAGCACGTCGCTGGCGTCGGTGAGCCGGGCGGAGGAAGCCGAGGTGATCTACGACGACGCGCGGGCGGTGTCGGAGGACCCCAAGGTGCACATGAACCTCGCCTACGGCAGCGCGATGCTCTACGCGCGGCACTTCACCGAGGACCGGCGCGACTTCCACCGGGCGCGCGGCTGGATGAACCTCGCCATCGCGCTCGCGGGCCAGCTCCCGGACCCGAAGGAGCGGGCCTTCCACTCGGTGTTCAGCCGCAACGGCCTGGCGCTGGTGGAGGTGCGGCAGGGCCAGGTCGGGCAGGCGCTGCACCTGCTGGAGGACGGGATGGCGAAGCTGGACGTCGAACTGGAGCAGGGCGAGCACGCGCTGCACCGGTCCGTCCTGCGCTACAACCGCGCCCAGGTGTTCGCCATGACCGGGCGGCTGGAGGAGGCGCTGGCCGACTACCAGGCGGTCGCCGACCTCGACCCCGGCTTCCCCGAGCACCACTTCCACGTCGGCAGCGTGCTGCGCAAGCTCGGCCGTGACACCGAGGCGCTGGAGGCGTTCCGCCGCGTCCTGCCGCTGTCGCCACCCTTCCCGGAGGTCCACTACAACCTCGCCGACTGCCTGCTGGAACTCGGCGACGTGGACGCGGCGCTGGACGAGTTCGACTACGTCGTCCAACTCGACCCGCGGCACGTGGAGGCACACCTCAACCGCGCCGGGCTGCGGTGCGACAACGGCGACGTCGACGGGGCGTGGGAAGCGGTCGACGCCGGGCTGCGGCTGGCGCCGAAGAACCCGCACCTGCTGTCGGTCAAGGCGCGGCTGCTCGCCGAACGCGGCGAGGTCGACACGGCCCGGACGCTGCTGGAGGACCTCGTCGCCGCCGACGGCGGGTTCGCGCCCGCGTGGGCGATCCTCGGCCAGCTCCGCTTCGAGACCGCAGACCTCACCGGCGCGCTCGCCGACTTCGACCGCGCCGTCGGGCTCGCCGACACCCCGGACGTCCGGTTCAACCGGGCCGTCGTGTTCGAGCAGGCGGGCCGGTTCGCCGACGCGGCCGAGGACTACCGCGTCGTCGTGGACGCCTCGGACGACGAGGACGCCCGCACCCGCCTGGAGTTCTGCCTCGCACGGGTGTGAGCGTCAGCTCGCGGACCGTTGTAGGGCGTCGCAGACGGCTTCGGTGGAGCCGACCCACAGCATCGCGAACTTGTCACCGTCGTCGCCGGTCACCTGCGCGCCTCGCCAACATGGCTCGAACTGCGGTTCGATGCCTGGATTCGTCAGAGTGGGGACCTGCTGCTTCACGAAGCAGATCGCGATGTTCAGCGGTGCGGCGATGTTCTCCCGGATGACGACGGTGAGGCCGACTGACGAGGGGTAGCCGTTCTGCTGGTAGATCCTGATCCCCAGGTTGTCGGTCTCGTAGGCGCAGGTGACGCCGGTGTTGATGTTGTCGACCGTGCTGACGAAGTCCTTCAGCACGGGCTTGAAGGTCTTCGTGACCGCGTCCTCCTTGACCGTGATGTCCAGCACGGCGGACACCAGGCCGGAGAAGGGGATGCACGGGTTGGTCAGGACGGTGCGGATGTCGGAGTCGGTGAGGTCCGGTAGGACCTTGGCGATCTTCGGACCGGGCGACGGGCAGTAGCCGCCGGTCGACTTGGTGGTCCCGGTGCTCATCTGCCCGACCACGGCAGCGCTGGAGGAGTCCGAGCTGGGCTCTTCGCAGCCCGTGAGCAGCAGGCAGGCGGCGGCCGCAGCGGCGGCCAGTCGGAGGGGCGTCTTGCGCGGCGGGGAGTTCATGGCGTCCAGCGTGATCTGGAACGGCCGCCAGGACATCCGGGTGCGCACTCGACTCGGACTAGGTGCCTGCCCGGATGCGGGACGGGCCGCGAGCCCTCAGCATCGGGCGGTGGGCACCGTGCTGATCGTCGACGACAACGCCCCCTTCCGCGCGGTCGCCCGTGCCGTGCTGGAAGGGGGCGGCTACCGCGTCGTCGGTGAAGCCGGGACCGGTCGGGAGGGGATCGAGGCCGCAGTGCT
This sequence comes from Umezawaea sp., assembly GCA_039922235.1. Classification (GTDB taxonomy): domain Bacteria; phylum Actinomycetota; class Actinomycetes; order Mycobacteriales; family Pseudonocardiaceae; genus Umezawaea. The sequence continues at coordinate 2,910 of JBDSAJ010000996.1, read as the reverse complement.
GCTGCGGCCGGACGTGGTGCTGCTGGACATCGGGCTGCCCGACCTGGACGGGTTCGCGGTGTGCCGCGAGCTGACGGCGTCCGTGCCCTCGGTGGTGGTCGTGCTGTGCTCGGTGCGCGAGTACGACGACGTGGGGACGCGGTGCGGTGCGGCGGGGTTCCTCGCCAAGTCGCGGCTGTCGGCCGAGGCGCTGCGGGAGATCGTCGCTCAGGTGGAGCGGAGGTAGGCGAGCACCGCGAGCACGCGGCGGTGGTGCTCCGACTCGGCCTCCGACAGCAGGCCCAGGTGCTGGAAGGTGTTGCGCACGTGGCTTTCCACCGTCTTGGACGTCAGGTGCAGGCGGTCGGCGATCGCGGGGTTCGACAGGCCCTGCGCCATGAGTGCCAGCACCTCGCGTTCGCGCGGGGTGAGCGCCGCCAGCTCGTCGCGCCTGCGCGAGCCGCCGAGCATGACCGAGACGACCTCCGGGTCGAACGCGCACCCGCCCGCGGCCACCCGCCGCACCGCGTCGAGGAAGTCCGCGCCGGACGCCCGGTCCTTCAGCAGGTACCCGACACCGCTCGCCACGTCCCCCACCAGCTCCACGAGGTGCGTCGCCTCCAAGTACTGCGACAGCAGCAGGACGCCGACGCCGGGGTGGGCCTTCCGGATGTCCGCCGCGGCCCGCAGACCCTCCAGCCCCTGGGTCGGCGGCATCCTGATGTCGACCACGGCCAGGTCGGGCAGGTGCGCGGCGACGGCGGCGCGCAGCCCGTCCGCGTCGCCCACCTGTGCGACGATCTCGCACCCGTTGCCGGACAACAACTCGGCCAGCGCCGCCCGGAACAGCCGCATGTCGTCGGCGAGCACCACCCGGAGCGCCATCACCCCTCCACGGGCAGCGTCGCGCGCACGGTCGTGCCGAGTCCGCTGTGGACGGTCAGCTCGCCGTCGAGCGCGGAGACGCGGTCGCGCAGGCCGAGCAGACCGGTGCCGCGCAGGAGATCCGCGCCGCCGACCCCGTCATCGGTGATGGTCAAGTCGAGAACCCCTCCGCAGCGCAAGGTGATCCGGATCGTCGTGGCGTTCGCGTGCTTCAGCGCGTTCGTGACCGCTTCCGCCGCCACGAAGTACGCGGTCGCCTCGACCGGTGCGGGCAGTGGCGGCAGGTCGTCCGCGTCGACCTCGACGGGGACGGGGGAGCGGCCCGCGAGTGCCCGGAGCGCGGGCACGAGCCCGGCTTCGCTGAGCACGGCGGGGTGGATGCCGCGAGCGAGTTCGCGCAGTTCCGCCAACGCGTCCTCCAAACCCTCCGCACCCCGGTCCAGCAATCGTGCCAGCTCCGGGTCCGGATCGGTCGCGCGGTCCGCCCGCTGCCGGGCCAGCCGCAGCACCAGCGCCACCGTCACGAGCCGCTGCTGAGCCCCGTCGTGCAGGTCGCGTTCGACGCGGCGGCGCTGCTCGTCGCCCGCCGCGACGATGCGCGCCCGCGACGCGCGCACCTCCGCGAGCTGGGCGCGCACCTCGGCGGCCAGCCGCTGGTTGTCCAGCTCCAGCGCCACGGCGGACGTGACCGCGCGCAGCACGTGCCGGTCCTCGCGCAGCGCCGGGTCGTGCACCAGCGCGGCGACCCGGCGCCCCTCCCGTTCCACCACGGTCACCGCCTGCCCCGGCGGCACCACGAGCGGTCGGCCTTCCAGGTCCACCAGGTCGGACCCGTCGACCCGGACGTAGCCGATCCGCAGCGACCGGTCGCCGAGCGCGGTGGCCAGCAGGTCGCGCAACTGCTCAGGTTCCGACTGCGGCAACCGCACCAGCAGTTCGGCCACCGCCGTGCGCCCCAGCCGGACCCGCCACATGCCCGCCAGAAATGCCAACGGCAGCAGCAGGAGCGCCGCGTGCCCGACACCGCTGAGCACCACGTGCAGCCACGGCCGCCCGGTCCCCACGACCGGGTCCAGCACCGACACCACGCCGCCGACCAGCCCGGCCCCGTACACCGGCGCCAGCACCCGGCGGGCGGGCCGGGTCGCTGCCAGCCACCGCCGGACCAGCACGACGACGACCGCCGCCCCCATCACGACCTGCACCGAGTCGATCACCACCCGCGCGCCGGCCACCGGGCGCAGCAACAGCAGGTTCGGCACGACCGACGTCGAGAAGAACGTGCTCACCGGGACGAGCACCAGCACGCACAGGTAGCCGATCACGACCAGGTCCCGCTCGACCCGCGGCCGCGCGCGGCCGGTCGGTCGGGAACACCATCAGCAGGTGCACCAGGAACCCCGTCGACAGCGACCGCACCAGCAGCCCGACCGTGTGCACGACGGGGTCGGTCGAGATCTGCAGGTCCTCGGCGAACCAGCCGATCCCCACCAGCACCATCAGCGCGCCGACCCGGTTGTCCGGCTCGCGCAGCGCCGCCGCCACGCCCGCGGCCAGGTACAGCCCGCCGACCGCGGCGGAGTACAGGGTCGTCGTCGACTCCGCGTGCCGGTCGGCGTCGGTCAGCACCAGGACCGCCGCGCCGAACACCGCGCCGAGGACGGCCAGCACCCAGACCGCGCGCGGTCTGGCAGGTGACGTCGGATCGGCGGTGGTCACACCAGGTGATCGGTCCGGCACGCACCGGCGTTACGTCCGCAGGCCGGTGAATGGGCACTCCTTGAAATTGCCGCACTAAAACAATTGACGATTCGCCGACGAGTGCGCGATGGTTCTCCCACCAAGCGAGGAGGCCAGGATGAACAGCATGTCGAAGCGAATTTCGCGGAGTCAGGCGATCTTCGCCATGCCGATCGCCTGGCAGGGCTCGTGGCAGGCCAGCAGTGCCAACCAGGCAGGTCAGGCTGGCATAGGCTCCCCGATGTGACCGTCTGAGCCCTGATCCACCGATGTGATTCCGGGATGATCATGTCGCGGTGTGTGGGT
>JBDSAJ010000995.1:0-4485 GCA_039922235.1 Umezawaea sp. | reverse complement strand
GCACAACGGCGTCGACGAACGGGTGCTGCGCCGGATGATCGCGCACCTGCAACCGGTGCTCGGCCAGGGCCAGCTCGGCGCCAGCAGGCCGAACGGGCTGGTCGGCGACGACCGCGAGGACGTCCGCTTCGGCAGCGAGCTCTCCTGGCTGGACACCCCGCGCGGGCGGTACAAGGTGTCGCAGGACGGCGAGTGGGTGAGCGCGAACCCGCTGCCCCGCGAGGACGTTCGCGACGCCGTGCGACGACTGCTCGCACCGCTGCGCCGAGAAGGGTGAAATAGCGGTCATCGGCGGCCGGCGGAGGTCCGGCGGGGTTAGCGTCTACCTGTGCTCGCCCAGCTTTTCACCGACGCGGCCAAGAGCTGCGAGGGGGCAAGTCCCCTCACCGAGTCCCTGCTTCTGAGCGCCGCCGCCGACCTGCGCGCCGGCGGCGTGACCACCCGTGTGATGGCGGGCTACGAACGCGACCGGCCCGGCACGATGCCCGGCCTGCGGTTCGCGGCCGCGCTGCACCGGATGGTGCTGGAGGGTCGGGCCTGGGGGCCGGCCAAGCACTACCCGTCGGTCGGCGGCAGCCCGCACCTGGCCACGCTGTGGGACGCCGTGCTGCCGGTGCTGCACGAGCACACCGACGAGCTGCGGGCGCGGATCGGCGCGACGGCCGTGCAGACCAACGAGCCGGGCCGCAGCGCGCCCCTGTTCGGCGGTCTCCAGGTCGCCGCGCACCACGCCGCCCGAGCCGCAGGCCGCTCCACCCCGTTCCCCGTTCGGCTGCTGGAGATCGGCGCGGGCGCCGGGCTCAACCTGCACCCGGACCGCATCGCCTACCCGCTGGGCGGCGGCGAGGTCGTCGGCGACCCGGACAGCGCCTTCGTGCTCGACCCCCGCTGGACCGGGCGCCCGGACGTCGACCTGTCGCGGCCGCTGCGGATCGTCGAGCGGGAGGGCTGCGACCTCAACCCGATCGACGTGTCCACAGAGGACGGACGGTTGACGTTGGGGTCGTTCGTGTGGGCCGACCAGCCCTACCGCTGGGAACGGCTCCAGGCCGCGCTGGACCTCGCCGCGGCCAACCCCGCGCCCGTCCGCCGGACGACCGGTGCGCAGTGGCTCGCGGACCGGCTCGCCCCACCGTCGCCGGACGTGCTGACCGTGGTCTGGCACTCCGTGGTGTGGCAGTACGTCTCGCCCGCCGACCGGGCCGAGGGCCGCGCGATCCTGGCTGACGCCGTGGCGCGCGCGACCCCCGAGACCCCGTTGGCGCTGCTGGTGTTCGAGCCCCGACGCACGCACACCGGCTACGAGTTCCACCTGCTGCTGAAGACCTGGCCCGCGGGCGTCTCACTGCGCTTGGGCAGCGGCCGCGGGCACGGCGTGCCGTTCACCTGGGATGAGCGGGCTTGGGCTTGAGTTTTTCGGCATGTCCGCGCCCTGGGGGCGCTGACCTGACGAAAAATTCAGGGCTGCTGCGCAATGATCACGGTGATCATCGTGAGCCAGGACATGAGGAACGCGAGAACCCAGAAGCGGGGGTTCGAGAGGATTCTGGTCATGGTGGGACGTCCCGTCGGGTCGGGTGCGAACTGGGGAACTACAGCCAGCGGTTCCGACGGAATATTCGGTACAGGATGAGGCAGGCCACGATGACCGCGGAGATCACCAGCGGGTAGCCGTACTTCCACTTCAGCTCGGGCATGTTCTCGAAGTTCATCCCGTACACGCCGACCACCATCGTCGGCACGGAGATGATCGCGACCCACGCGGAGATCTTCCGCATGTCCGAGTTCTGCTGGAGGGTGATCTTCGCCAGCGTCGCGTCCACCAGCGTGGTCAGCAGCTCGTCGAAGTTGGTGACCCGCTCGGCCACCTCGATGAGGTGGTCGTCCACGTCGCGGAAGTACGACCGCACCTGCTCCGGGATCAGCGGCGTGTAGCCCTCCGCCAAGCGGCGCAACGGGATCGCGAGCGGCATGACCGCTCGGCGCAGTTCGAGCACCTCGCGCTTCATCAGGTAGATCTGGTCCGCGCTGACCCGGCTGCGCGGCGCGAACACCATCGCCTCCATCTGGTCGATGTCGTCCTCGATCCGGGACGTCACGTCGAGGTAGTTGTCCACGACGTGGTCCGAGATCGAGTAGAGCACCGCGGCCGGACCGACCTTCAGCTTCTCGGCGTCGTCCTCCAGGTCCTGCCGGACGACGCTGAGGCCGGAGTGGTTGCCGTGCCGCACTGTGACGACGAAGTCGCGGCCGAGGAACACCATGATCTCGCCGCTCTCGACGATCTCGTTCGCGGTGTCCGGCGACGCGTTCTGCACGTACTTCACCGTCTTGAGGACCATGAAGAGCGTGTTGTCGTACCGCTCCAGCTTCGGCCGCTGGTGCGCGTGCACGGCGTCCTCGACGGCCAGCTCGTGCAGCCCGAACGTCTCGGCGACGCCCTGGATCTGCTGCTCGTCCGGCTCGTGCAGACCGATCCACACGAAGCCGTCACCGCGCTTGCGGACCTCCTCCACGGCGGCGGTGTGCGTCCAGCGGCCCGGCAGGCGCATCCCGTCCACGTAGACCGCGCAGTCCACGACGTACGCCGACAGCGGCACGGGGATGGGTACCACCGGAGCGGGGGCACGCCGAGGCGCACGGCCTCTCAGGCCGCCCAGCGAAGGCAGGTTGCGCATTGGTCCTCCAGGCACACGTCGTGGACGAGCTGACGACGCGCCGGAGCCTCACTGACTTGCTGGGAAAGGGGCTCCGACACCGGAGCGTCCCGACCGGTACCGCAGGGGCCGACCGCTAGAGGTGGACCCAACCGATGAGGACGCGGGTGGTACTCGCAGGGTGGGGGTCTTTGCTCATGAGTTCGTCCTCACCTCCTCGGGTCGGCGGCCACGAGCGGTGGATTCGCTCACAGACCAGTTGCCGAGGGTACCCCCTTGGTGTTTCTACTGTCCCCCCGGTCATCAGGTTTTCCGGTCACACCAATGGAGGCGTGCGTGCAGTTCGGTCGTTACTACGAGGAGTTCGAGGTCGGCGCGGTATACAAGCACTGGCCTGGCAAGACGGTGACCGAGTACGACGACCACCTGTTCTGCCTGCTCACGATGAACCACCACCCGCTGCACATGGACGCGCACTACGCGGCGGAGACGACGGACTTCGGCAAGAACGTCGTGGTCGGCAACTACGTCTACTCGCTGCTGCTCGGCATGTCCGTACCGGACGTTTCGGGCAAGGCGATCGCGAACCTGGAAGTGGAGTCGCTCAAGCACATCAAGCCGACCTTCCACGGCGACACCATCTACGGTGAGACCGAGGTGCTCGACAAGACTCCGTCGAAGTCGAAGGACGACCGGGGCATCGTGTACGTGGAGACCCGCGGGTACAAGCAGGACGGCACGGTCGTCTGCGTGTTCCGGCGCAAGGTCATGGTGCCGAAGGTGTCCTACGGCGAGAGCCGTGGTGGCGAGCAGCCCGGTAGGCCTGAACCGAAGGAGTGACGTGACCTCTCTGGACCTGGTGCGGAGCAGCCTGCTGCGGTTCGCGGAGGTGGAGGCCGCCGGTGTCTCCCCGCTCTACGAGCACTTGGCGCTCAAGGCCGCCGACGATCCGGAGGTCGCGGGACTGCTGGCCGCCGCGCCGGAGGAGTTCGGGCACCCGACGCTCCTCCTCGCGGCGGCCCACCGGCTGCTGCAGGCCGAACCGTTCCACGAGCTGTCGAACTACTACCCGTCGCTGGGCGGCACGTACGGCGCCGACGAGCGCACGTGGCCGCTGTTCCGCGACTTCGTGCTCCAGCGGGCGGACAAGATGCGCGCGCTGGTCGTGAGCCGCACCACGCAGACGAACGAGGTCCGCCGGGCCGCGCTGCTGTTCCCGGCGATCGCCGCGGTGGCGAAGCAGGCCGGGTCACCGATCGGGCTGCTGGAGGTCGGCACCAGCGCTGGGCTGCTGCTCGGGCTCGACCTGTACGGCTACCGCTACCAGACCCAGCAGGCCGGGCAACTCGTCAGCGGACCGCCCAAGGCGCTGCTCGGGCTGCACTGCGCGCTGGAACTGGCTCCCGGCGCGGAGCTGCCGAAGCTGCCCAAGACGGTCAAGGTGGCCGCGAAGGTCGGGCTGGACCGCGCACCCGCCGACCTGACCGACGAGGACGCCTACGCGTGGCTGGAGGCCTGCATCTGGGCCGACCAGCCCGAGCGGCTGCGGTACTTCGGCGTCGCCGCCACCGTGCAGCGCAAGGCGCCGCCGGTGTTCGTCGAGGGCGACGCCGTCGACGACCTCGCCAAGGCCGCCGCGCTCGTGCCCGCCGAGCTGCCGCTCGTGGTGATCACCAGCACCCTGATGCCGTACCTGGCGGAGGACCGGCGCGCGGAGTTCGTGGCGGCGCTCGGCGACCTGGGCCGTCCGGTGTGGTGGGTGAGCCACGAGTCCTACGCCGCCGGGCTGGCGCACGTGCTGCCGGGGCGGGACGACCTGCGGCCCGGT